>NZ_JBFAPO010000046.1:0-96846 GCF_040676755.1 Dactylosporangium sp. NPDC049525
GCCAGCAGCTCGATCGCCGGCGCCGGCAGTTGCAGGTCGACGGGCGGGGGCTGGCCGGCCCACAGCCGCCACACCGGCGCCTGCCCGGCCAGGGCGAAGCGCAGCACGCGATCGCGCAGGACGACCACCGCCGTCTCCTCGTCGGGCTCGAAGAGCTCGGCGCGGGCGCCGGGCGGCAGCTGCGGGCTGAGGCGGTGGCCGAGCGGCAGGTAGACCAGGCCGGGGCCGACGGCGGCGAGGGGCTCCCCGAGCGGGAGGCGGGCGAGGATGCCGCCCGCGGCCAGCAGGAGGTGCACGCCCCGGCCCGGGATCAGCCGGGCGGCCTCGGCCAGGGGGTGGCCCTCGAGGACCAGGGCGACGCTGGGCAGGTCGCCGTCGTCGAGCAGGGCCGCGTCGGCGACCTGGCCGGGGAGGCGGGCGGGCACGACCCGGACCGGCGGGGGATCGACGGCGGCGAGGTCACCGAGGTCCGGTCCCGAGACCAGCTCCGGCACCGCGTGCCGGCGGGCCAGGCCGGCGCTGTCGGCGTACCGCTCGGCGAGCGGCTCGACGCGCCAGCAGCCGAACGCGGCGTCGGCGAGCAGCCAGGTGCCCTCGGCGACCAGCGCGGCCAGCTCGTCGTCGGGGACCGGGCCGCCGAGGCCGTGCTGGACGAGCAGCTGCCCGTCGCGGCCGGCGCGGCGGCACACCGCGGTCAGCGGGCGCTGCGCCACGGCGGCCAGCAGCGACGGCGGCACGGGCTGGTCGCGGGAGCGCAGCCGGAGCTCGACCATCATCGTGGAGCCGTCGGGGCCGAAGAGCGCGTGCAGGCGGGCGAGGCGGTGCTGGACGGTCAGGCCGAGGTCGAGGGCCCGCCGGACGGTGGCGGCGACCTCGACGCCGGGCATGACCAGGACGGCCTCGCCGAGCGGGGCGCGGTCGATCGGGTGCAGCCCGCCGGCCCGCACGAGGTCGGCGACCGCGGCCTCGGTCCAGGTGGCCGGGTCGGCGACCGGATCGCCGGCGGGGACGGCGCCGACCGGGCGCATCGCCTGGGCGGTGCCGGTGTACGCGACGCCGTCGCCCAGCTGCACCAGCTCCCGACCGGCGTCGAGGGACACGTCGGCGACGACCCACCAGTGCCGCGGCGAGCGGTACAGGCGGACGCGGTCCTCGCCACCCAGCCGGGTGACGTGCCCGACGAAGCGCAGCGCCCCGGCCGCCGACCCGAAGCGGCCGGCGAACACGGGCGGCGACGCGGGCGGCGCGGGCGGCACAGGCGGCACAGGCGGCAGCGGTTGTCGCGCCGGCTCGGCACCCGCGGCGGAGCCGGGCGGCACAGGCGGCGCGTACGGCGCGGACTGCGGTGGCGGCGCGGAAACGGAGCGCACGGGCGGCGGGGCCGGCGCCGGATCGCGGCGGCGGCGGAACCAGCTGGTCACCGCTCCTCCAACCAGGCCAGCGGCACCGGGGCGCCGAACTGCCGCTCCGACCACGCCTGCCACCGTTCCCGGGCCCGCGGCCGGCGGCCCCGGATCGCGGCGGCGAAGATCAGCGCGACCTGGTCGAACCGGTGCGCGGCGATCGCCACCGCGACCGCCCACTCCTCGAGGCGCAGCTCGACCCGGACGGAGCGGTTGGCGAGCAGGTCCGCGGCGCGGCGCAGGGTCGCCGGGACGAGCCGCCCGCCGCCGTCCTCGGCGAGGTGGCAGCGGGCCAGGACCAGCTCGATCGACAGCCGCTGGGCCTCGGTGCGGGCGGTGGTGACGTGCGGCAGCACGGCCCGTGCCCCCGTGGTGTCGCCGAGCCGGTCGACGAGGGTCCAGGCGGCCTGCTCGAGCAGCCCGCCGTCGCGGTACGCGGCCGCGGCCTCGGCCGCCATGTCGAGCCGGTCGTAGAGCGTCGCGGCGCGCAGGTGGGCGCCGGCGTCGGCGTAGCAGCGGGCCGCCTCGGCGGGCAGGCCGGCCTGCTCGTAGCACGAGGCGGCGCGCTCCAGCAGGTTCGCCCGGGCCGGGGCCAGCAGCGGGCTAGCCACGGCTGCCGCCTTCGAGCCGGCGCCGTTCGTCGCGCTCCTCGGCCGGCTCGGGGCCGCCGCGCTGGTGCTCGCCGGCGGCGGGCTCGGCCGGGCGGTGCGTGACCCGGCCGACGAGCGGGGCCGGCGACAGGACCCGGCCGAGGTCCGCGGCCGCCCGGTCGTGCCGGGCGTCGTGGTCCGCGGCGCGCGGGCCGTCGTCGACGTCGTCGAGCCGGACCTCGGCCTCGCCGGTTTCGGGGTTGAACACGAACGTGACCCGCAGCCTCATCCCGTCACACCGTCATCTCGAACTGGATCTCGACCGTGCCGTCGCGTTCGGAGACGGACAGCCGCTCCGCGCCGTGCACCCGGGCGTAGGCGAGGATCGCGTCGCGGTACGCCTCGGCGAGCACCCGGTGGAAGGCGTTGCGCCCGGTGACGCCGATCATGAGCAGCCGGCTCTCGGCGCCGCGGGCGAGGTCGGCGGTGCGCTGGGCCCGGGCCCGGGCCAGGTCGGCCTTGGCGCGCTCGGTCGCGGCCGCGTCGAGCTCGGCCGCGTGCGCGGCGGCGGCCTCGGCGTACGCCCGTTCGCGGCGCTCGTCGGCGAGCGCGTCGAGGCTGCGGGCGGCGGCGACAGCGGCGGCGTCCCGGGCGCGGGCCTCGCCGCCGAACTCGTCGTCGTAGTAGTCGCCGCGGCCCGCGGCGGTCAGCGTCTCCTCGATCCGGCCGCTCAGCTCCCGCTCGGAGCGGCCGACGCCGGTGACCTGCTCGGCGAGGTACGCCACCAGCTCGAGCTCGCGGGTCTCCGGCAGGTACCGCACGAACCCCCCGTCGAGCGCGAGGGTGTAGCCGTCGCCGTCCGCGGTCCACTCGTCGGAGCGGTCCAGGATGCGTTCGAGCGCGGCGAGGGTGGGCCGGGCGACGGTCGCGGACAGGCTCTCGCGGATGCGGGCCTCGGCGCGGGCCTCGCCGCTGAGGCTCACGACCCGCTCGACCTGCCGCTGCCACTCCTCGGCCAGCAGCCGCGTGGCCTGGACGTCGATACGGCGGGGGTTACACACGGCCGGACTCCTCTGCGGTGAAGTGGTCGCGGACGAGCTGCAGGTACTCACGCTGAGCGCCCTGCGCCTCGCCGAGCTCGTGGTGCGCGTCCGGGTGGCTCGCGCGGATCTCCTGCACCAGGTGGCCGAGGACCCGGATGGCCTCGCGGGCCTCCTCGACCGAACCGACGTCGGGCGCGGCCCGGCGCAGGCGGCGCAGCTCGAACATGATCTCGGGCAGCTCGCGGACCCCGGCGGCGATCGAGCGGACCGGCACGCCCTGCGCCTCGACGATCCGGCGGATGGAGACCTCGTCCTGCGGGCTGGACCACAGGTGCACGATCGGGGCGAGGTCCTCGACGGTGGCGGTGCCGCGCCCGGCCAGCAGCGCGGAGGCGGCGATCGCCCGCTGCGACTTGACGATCCGGCGGTCGGAGAAGGCGATGCCCTCCTCACGGAACGCCTTGATGAGGTCGGCGAGCGCCCCGCGGGTGTCGCCGAGGTCGATCTCGGCGACGGCGTGCTGCAGCACCTTCAGCTGCTCGATCGGGAACCGGTCGACGGCGGCGCGCCCGCCCGGCCCGCCCCCGTTGCCGCGGATCACCTCCCGCTCGGCCTTCCACCCCATCGCCAGCATCTCCTCGACGGCCGCGTCGGGGACGTAGTCGACCCGGCACCGGAACAGGAACCGGTCGCCGAAGGCCTGCAGGACCGGATCGTTCGGGACCTCGTTCGTCGCGCCCAGCAGCGTCAGCAGGTCGACGTTCACGAGCCGGCCGCCGTTGTGGAACACCCGCTCGTTGATGAGTGTCAGCAGCGAGTTGAGGATCGCGCTGCTGCCCTGGAAGACCTCGTCGAGGAAGGCGATCCGGGCCGTGGGCAGCATCCCGGCCGTGTTGATCTCGTAGAAGCCCTCGTGGAAGCGGCGCACGTCGACGGGGCCGAACAGCTCGGCCGGCTCGGTGAACTTCGTGAGCAGGTAGTGGAACGGCTCGGTCTCCAGCATGGCCGCGAAGCGCTGCAGCATGCTGGTCTTGGCGGTGCCCGGCGGGCCGACGAGCAGCACGTGCTCGCGGCACAGCACGGCCAGGGCGACCACGTCGAGCACCTCGTCGCGGTCGACGAACTGCTGCTTGATCGCCTCGACCCGCAGGCCGAAGGTCCGGGCGAGCTTGACGACCTCCCGGTCGAGCTCGTGTGCGGTCACCGGCTGGTTCCTTCCGTCGCGGTCGGGTTGATGGCGTTCGCGGTGGTGGCGTTCGGGTTCGCCGCCGCGGGGCGCGGCGGGGTGAGGGGCACGCGGGCCGGGCGGGTGGCGGCACGGCGGGCCGGGCCGGCGGCGGCCTGCTTCTCGGCGTCGCGCTCCTGGTTGGCCAGCCGCAGCCGGCCGACGAGCTCACCGAGGCGCCGCGCGTCCGCCGGCTGCGGCGGGTCGCCGACCAGCTCGTCGGCGCGCGCGTCGCGGAACACGGAGCGGATCTCGTCGCCGTTGAGCTGCGCGGTGGCGCGGGCGATCCGGTCGATGAGGTCCTCGTCGACGGCCACATCGAAGTGCCTGGCGTGCACCTTGGCGATGGCCCGCCGGGCCTCCTCGTCCGGCAGGTCGATCCGGATCGGCTTGAACCGGCTGGGCCGCAGCAGCGCGTCGTCGATGATGTCGATCCGGTTCGTCGTGCCGATGACGATGACCGGCACTTCGGGCCGGAACCCGTCCATCTCGGTCAGCAGCTGCGCGACCATCGCGTTGCCGGCCCGCGACCCGCCGTCGTCGCGGCCGCTGCGCCGCGAGGCGATCGAGTCGAACTCGTCGAACACGATCACGGCGGGCGCGTTGCGGCGGGCCTCGGCGAAGATCTCCCGTACCTTCCGCTCGCTCTCCCCCACGTACATGTCGGTGATCTCCGGCCCGGAGACGATCAGGATCGTGGCGTCGAAGGCGTTCGCGATGGCCTTGGCGAACAGCGTCTTACCGGTGCCGGGCGGCCCGTGGAAGATGAACCCGCGTGGCACCAGGTCGAAGCGCAGCTTGTCCGGCAGCCGGTCGGCCGCGCGGATGATCTCGATCGCCCGCTCCAGCTCGCGCCGCACGTCCGCGTAGCCGCCGATCTCGCGGAAGGTCACGTTCGGCACCTCGACGCCGGCGGTGCGCGCCTTGAAGGTCCGCAGCTGCGCGACGAGGTCCCCGAACGAGGCCGGCCGGCCGCGATGGATGTGGTACGCGTAGCGCACGGCGTGCCGCAGCCGCACCGGGTTCATCCCGGCGATGTGCTTGTACAGCGTGCGGGCCTCGAACCCGGCGAAGAGCTCGGCCTCGGCCCGGGTGACCAGCGCCGCCCCGATCGGCACGGCCGCCCCGCCCACCGAGGCGACCTCCCGCGGCAGGATGTCGATCGACAGCCGCACCGCGAACCGGTTCGCCAGCACCTCCGGCACCATGAGCGACGGATCGGTGAACGCCAGGAGCGTCACGGCGCTGCGCTCGTACAGGACGTCGGTCAGCTCCCGCGCCTCGGCGTTGAGGGTCGCGTCGGTCCCGCCGGCCAGCAGGTCGAGGTGCGGGACGACGACCACGTCGTTCGGCTTCGCCTCGCGCACCGCGGCGTTGATCGCGGCGAGGACCTCCTGCCGCCGCCCGCCGGCGCCGCCGATCGGGTCGGCCGGTCCGCCGTCGCCGCGTTCGGGCTCGACGATCCGGGCCCGGCGCCCGCTGCGCCCGGCGATCTCGGCCACCAGGTGCTCGACGAGCAGTTTCTCGCAGGTGACCAGGACCGAGAGGCCGCTGTCGAGGTACCCGGCGGCCCGGCTGATCTCCACGTCGTGCGCGATGAGCACGGCCCAGCGCTCGTCGACCGCCTCGGGATGCTCCACGGCCGCGACCACGGCCGCACCGGAGCCCGGCGCGGGCTCCTCGGCGGCGCCGGCGGCCACGGCCGGGGCGACCGCGGCGGTGCCGACCGGGAACGCGATGCCCGGCGGCCGGAACAGCGGCGTGGCGGCGTCGGCCTCCACGGCGCTGATCAGCAGCCGGGAGACCCGGATCTTCAGGTCGTCGGGGTCCAGCGGCTCCAGCGCGTACGCCGGCTGTTCGGCCAGCAGCTCGCCGAGGGTCAGCTCGTCGTCGGCCAGCACGTACCGGTCGTCGAACGCCGCGGGGTCGAGCGGGACCATCCTCAGTTCCCGCCGCCGGCTGTGACTCATCGCGTCGCTCCTTCCGTCGCAGGGCCGGCCGCGCCGACGAAGCCGTACCGGCGGGCCAGGCGCAGCGCCGGTTCGTGGCCCTCCAGGAACGGGCGGGCCGTGACCAGCGCGGGCTCGGCGGTGGCCAGCGCGGCGAGGACGGCCCAGTAGCGGACCGTCGCCACGGCGAGGGCGGCGTCGGCGTCGTCGAGCCGCACGAGGGAGCTGAGCCGGCGACCGGCCCAGGTCACCCGGTCGGTCCAGGCCGGGCCGTGGCGCAGCCGGGCGGTGACGAAGACCTCGAGCACCGCCGCGGGCCGGTCCAGGCGCAGCCGGTCGAGCAGCTCGGCCCGCCAGGTCAGTACGACGGCGCCGGCGTCGGGGTCGGCGAGCGCGCCGGCGAAGACCTCGGGCCCGCGCGGGCGGCGCACCAGCTGGGCGGCGAACGACGCCGCGGCGGTCCGGTCGGCGGCGCCGGGGTGCAGCAGGACGCCGGCGAGCGGCGCGGCGCGCAGCACCCGGGCGACGAGCGGCTCCGGCAGGCCGGCGTGCCGGCCTCCGGCGCGGGGATGGTCGCGGCGCAGCAGGCCCGGATACACGGCCGGCCACACCACGGCCAGCCGCGCCAGCTCGTCGGCCCAGCCGACCGGGCCCGGCCCCCGCTGCGCCGCGGCGTCCGCGACCAGTTCGGCCCGTTCGGCCTCGACGCGCCCGCCGATGGCCGCGGCGAGCAGCAGCGCCCCGCCGCCGATGGGGCCGGCGTCGCCGAACGGCGGCCGCCCGGCGCCGAGCCGGGCCGCGGTCTCCGCGGTGAGCCGCGCGAGCGCGGCGACGTCGGCCGGCGCCGGGGTGGCCAGGTCGGGCACGTCCCGCAGCGGCGCCGCGGGTGGCGGCCCGGACGGGGCGGCGGCCCAGCGCAGCACCCGGCGGGCGGTCTCCAGCGCGCTCATGGGGCCGCCCCGAACGGCACCTCGAGCATGCCGGGCCCGTCGCCCGCCGGACCGTAGAACCGCAGCGTCCGCTCGGTCCCGTCGAGGTTGATGAGGCCGGCGATCTGCCAGGGCCGGCGGAACGTGCGGTGGTGCAGGTCGACGTCGATGCTCGACAGCCCCATCCGCGTCGAGGCCGGGAAGAGATGGGTGTGGTACCACCCGACGAGCCGCTCCCCCGCGTCGCGCCGGGCGATGACGTCGCCGGCGCGCAGGAAGCTCTCGCCCGTGAACGTGAAGTGCACCATGGACGCGCCGGTGCGTTCGGCGGCGACGACGTCGGTGATGAGGACCAGGTGGGCGCCGTCGTGTTCGGCGTCGCGGTAGAGGCGGCCGAGCAGGAAGCCGCCGTCCTCGGTCTCGGTGGACAGCGGCAGGCCGCCCCGCAGGTCGGCAGCGACCTTCGGGGCGAGCAGGACGCGCAGGCCGAGGCCCGGGACGGGGGGTGCCAGGTCCGCGCCGGGGGCCAGGTCCGCGGCGGCGGCGGTGTCCGGCTCCGGGTCGGGCAGTTCCTCGAGGTGGAAGACGGACGCGCGGGCGCCGCGGCCCTCGCCCGGCACCAGCATCGTGCCGGTCGCCTCGGGGGCCGGACGGACCAGGCGGGCGGCCGGCAGCTCCGGGCCGACCAGGCCGAAGCCCCAGTACCGTTCCTGCGGCGCCTGCCTGGCAAGGATCCGCTGCAGGGGACGGCCCATGAGCTCACGGACGGCGTGGGCGTGCTGGTAGATGACGCGGCCGTCGCGGATGATGCGGACCTGGACGAAGCCGTATCCGCCGCGCAGGTTGACCACCGACGGCTCGCCGTCGATCGTCTCGTCGTCGGCGATGGCGTAGAAGGTCAGCTTGCACTCCACGTTGCGCAGCGGCTCGCCGAGCAGCCGCTCGAGCTCCGGCAGCAGCACCGGCAGCACGTCGATGCGCCCGACGGCGACGTAGTCGTCGGTGCGGTAGATCTCGATCCCCAGCGCCATCGTCCGGCCCCTACTCCAGCTGCTCGATGACGTTGTCGTAGGTCAGGCCGACCGGCGGGCGGTGGATCACCGGGCGGCCGCCGATCGCCTCGATGTCGGCCTGGTGGTCCAGGGCCCAGCCGGCCGCGTTGGGGTCGTAGAAGTTGCCGCGCAGCTGCGGCCCGGCGGCGTCCGCGCCGGTGGTCTCGAAGATGTCGTAGTTGCGGTAGCCGGCGATGTCGACGATCGTCTGGCACAGGTCGCGGAAGTCGTACGCCGGATACCAGCCCGTGTCGAGCAGCCCGAGGCACAGCAGGCCGGCCGCGTTCGGGTTCTCCCGGTGCTGCGGGCTGTCGTAGTTGGGGTAGACGTTGGGGTGGAAGACCGGCGTCAGCCAGTACACGGCCGGTGGCTTCGCCGGGAACTCCGGCCCGAGCTGGATGAGCACCTCGTGCCGGCCGATCACCTCGGGTTCGCCGCCGGGCACTGCGGGCGGCCGGAACCCGGGCTGTTCGAACGCCACGTCGTATTCGGTCGGCAGCGTCATCGAGTCGGCCTCGACGGCGAAGGTCGGGTGCGCGGCGGCGTAGGCGAGCACCTGGTTGAGGACCCGCTGCAGGGCGTCCTGGCGCTGGATCGGGTTCATCGGCCGGCCCGTCCCTCGAATGCGATCCGGAAGTTGTCGCCGTCCTGGACGTTGGCGTCGTGCAGGGTGTCCGCGGGGTTGAGCCGTTCCCGGCCGCCGTCGCCGAGCACCCGGTCCACGACGGTCGGGCGGCCGGCGGACTGGGCGCCGGACGGGTACTTCTCCACCACCTCGGTCACCAGGCTGCCCACGGTCTGCTGCGCGGGCGCGTCGGTGACCCGGAACCGGGACCCGTCCGGGCCCTGGAAGAACAGCTGCCGGAACAGGTAGTTCGGCTGCCCGGGCGCCACCACGGTCCAGCCGAGGCCGGTCCCGGCGAGCAGCTGCCGCACCACGGCGGCGTCGTCGGAGTCGACCTCGTAGGACACCGCGTGCTCCGTCGACCACACCTCGGTGGCGCGCAGCCCGGCCCGGTGCAGCGTCGCGGCCGCGTGGGCGCGCGCGTCCTCGGTCGAGGCCCGCAGGATCACGTGGCAGCGCGGCGGCGGCTCGGCGACGGCCGGCGGGGCCGCGGCGACGGTGTCGGCGGGCTCGGCGGCGGGCGGTGCGGCGACGGCGGCCGCGAACGCCGCGACCGGTGCCACGGGCCGCTCGTCCGGCTCGTCGGGCAGCACGTCGTCGGGGCCGGCGGCCACCAGCCCGTACGCGACCGCGATCGGGCGGATCACGGTGTTGCGCTCGTAACGGTTGAGGACGGCGCCGATGAGCGTGCGGTACGGCGCGGCGACGATGCCGTTCTCCAGCTGCGCGAAGACCTCGTCCCACCATTCCTCGGCGGTGGTGTCGCCCCAGCCGGGGAGCCGGGCACGTGGGTAGCCGAGGTCGTTGAGCAGCGGGCGGGCCGCCCGCTCGCTGCTGAAGATGCGCGCGACCTCGTGGAACAGCCGCACCCGGTCCTCCTGCCGGAGCTGGATGTCGCGGGCGGCCGGCTCCTCGGGCCGGCCCGGGAACCTCAGGACGCCAGTCGTAACCATCGATACCGACCCTCCGGCAGGCGTACGGGGATGATCTCTCCCGGGGCGACCCCCAGGTCGTGCAGTGCCACGGTGGGCCCGGCGGCGCGCAGCCGCTCGCTGCGCCGCAGCCGGACCGGCGCGCCGCAGGCCGGGCACGGCTCGACGCCGCCGGGGTGCCCGGCGGGCGGCCGGTAGCCGGCGCCGCAGGACCGGCAGGTGGTCGGGACCGCGAACGGCCGCCAGGCAAGGGGCTCGGCGCCGTCCGGTACGCGGGCCAGCAGCGCGGCGACCGGCTCGGCGGTGCCGACGGGCACGGGTTCGGCCGGGCCGAGCGGCTCGTGGTGCGGGCAGGCGGGGTCGCGGCGCACGGCGACCGGGGCGGTGCTGCCGGTGAACCCGTCGACGTCGAGGAGCCGCCACCCGGGTGGCCGGCCGAGGACGAGCCGGAGCGCCGCGAGGGTGAGCCACCCGGCGACGATCGACGTGGCGACGATCGACGCGGGCGCCGGTGGCGGCGGCACCGGCGGCAGGCACCCGGCCGGTAGGTCGTCCTCGGCCCGCTGGCCGGGGGTGAGCGTGCACCCGTAGCAGCCGTCGGCGGGGTCGACGCGCAGCCGGACCTCGCCGCCCCACGGGTGCGTCCCGCCGTCGACGAGCGCGGCCCCGGCGAGCGCGCACCGGCCGAGCAGCCGCAGCCGGGCGTGCCGGCTGTCCAGGCACCCGATCACGGCGGCGGCGTCGGCCAGCTCCCCCAGTCCCGCCGCGCGGGTCAGTTCGTGCGGCCGGGTCACGGTCTCGGTCCCGGGCGCGAGCCGGCGCAGCGCGTCCGCGGCGGCCCGGACCTTGGGCCGGCCGACGTCGTCCGGTCCGAACAGGACGGTCCGGCTGAGGTTGCTGGCCGCGACGGTGTCGGGGTCGCACAGCACGAGCCGGCCGACCCCGGCCAGCGCGAGGTTCTTCGCGACCTCGTTGCCGAGCGCGCCGACGCCGGCCACGACGACGGCGGCCTTGCCGACCCGCTCCTGATCCCAGTCGGGGATGGCCCGCTGCCGCGCGAACCGGTCGTCCTCGACAACGCCCGCCGGTGTGCCCATCAGTGCCCCTGTCCCGGGCCGGGGGCGTCGATCGCCACCAGCGTCACCGGGCAGACGGCCAGCGCCCCGCCCGGTCGCCAGCTCTCCCAGCAGGTGAGCCCGGCGGCCGGGTCGCGGTGCACGGCCGCCCGGCACCGCTGCTGCGACGGCCGGCAGGGGCAGATCACGACGGCCTCGCCGGGGCGGAACGTGTGCGCGCAGAACAGGCACGACGCCCGCAGCAGCCCGCCGACCGGCGGCGCGAGCAGGTGATGCCCGGCGTCAAGCCGCACGACCGGCACGTTTGCGGGCGGCCGCCACGCCTCCTCCAGGCCGGCGACGAACGCGCTCGCCCCGGCCGCGGGTCCGGGTCCGGCGGGCGCCGGCAAGGCGTCGTCGCCGAGGCAGCCGAGTCCGGGCGAGCGGTGGCGGGGTTCGCCGGCGTCGTCGCAGCGGACCCGGTCGCCGCGGCGGAAGGTGTGGCGGCAGCGGGTGCAGGTGGCGTGGTTCCACGGTGAGGCGCCGGCGACGGTGAACTCGGCGCCCGGTTCCAGGGCCGTGCCGCCGGCCAGCCGCGTGCCGAACGGCGCCGCCAGTCCCGCCTCGAAGTCGTCGCCCGCCGTGGCGAACTGCACCTCCAGGCCGACCGAACCGTATCGATCATCGACGTCGACCGGGACGGGCCGGGCCGGGCCGCCGGGCTCGGGCGTGTCGCCGGTCAGCCGCACAGCATCTGCTCCACGGGGCCGCCGCCGAGCTCGTGCAGCAGGGCCTCGAGCGCGGCGGGCCGGAACGCGTCGCCGAGGATACGCACGCCGTCGGCGCTCACCTCGATGCGCAGCCGCACGAGGCGGCCCTCGGGGTGCTCGGCGTACTCGGCGGGCTCGATGAGGTCGGGCAGGGACTCCACGAACCGGTGTTCGCTCATGCTCAGACGCTCCATCTGCCGGGGATGGTGGTGTGGCATGCGGGGCACGTTCCAGCGACGAGGTCGTCGCTCAGTGTCTCCCACACGCCGCGCTCGACGACGCGGGTGTCGCATCGCGGACATCGGGTCGAGCGGCCGTCGGGGCCGAGGGCGCGCTCGCAGTACACCTGTTGGATCCCGGCCTCGCGGGCGAGCTGCGCGGCCCGGCGCAGGCGCTCGGGTGCGGTGGGGTCGGGGCGGCGCATGCGGTAGTCGGGCACGAACCGCACGAGGTGCCAGGGGATCGCCGGGTCGAGGCCGGCCAGCCACCGCGCGATGGCCCGCACGTCGTCGTCGCTGTCGCTGACCGAGGGGATGAGCGGCGTGGTCACCTCGACCCAGACGCCGGCCGCGCGCAGCCGCTCGACGGTGCGCAGCACGGGCGCGAGCGGGGCGCCGGTCAGCCGCCGGTGGGGCGCCTCGCGGGCGGCCTTGACGTCGATGTTGACGGCGGTGAGCGCGGGCGCGACGAGGTCGGCGGCGGCCGCGGTGAGGTATCCGTTGGACTTCCACAGCACCGGCGGGCCGTCCGGCCCGGCGGCCTCGGCTAGCCCGAGGGTCAGTTCGATCGCGAGGGCCGGTTCGGCGTAGGAGAGCCCGAGCATGAGGCCGTCCGCGCGGGCCCGCGCGACCAGGTCGGCGGGTTGCACGGGCCGGGCCGTCCAGGAGATCCCGGCGTCGCGGCCGTACTGCGAGAGCCGGTGGTTGACGCAGTAGTTGCACCGGAAGGTGCAGCCGGGCGCGGCCAGGGTCAGCACGCGTCCGCCCGGCCGCACGTGGAAGAACGGCTTGCGCTCGACCGCGTCGACGTGCTGGACCGACGCCGCCGACGTCGAGGTCTGCAGGGCACCGTCGTGGTTGCGGCGCACGGCGCACACGCCGGTCTGGCCCGGCGCGAGGTCGCACGCCTCGGGGCACAGCTCGCAGGTGACGTGCCCGTCCGGTCCGGGCCGGCCGAGCACCGCCGCCTCCCACACCGGCCGCGGCGCGGTCGACTCGGCCGTCATGCCAGCACCCCCACCGGTGGGGTGAGCATCGCGGCGACGGCCCCGGCCAGCTCGGCGGGGGCGGGTGTCGGCGACACGTGGACGTGGAACCGGTCGGCGAGCCGGCGCGGCGGCGGGTCGCCGGGCACGTTGGTGGTGAGGAGCCGCACGGTGGCGCCGGGCTGGATCGGGTACTCCCGCGCGATGTGCTGCTCGGTCAGCACCACGGTGAGCGTGCTGGTCGCGGCTGCGGCGGTCGCCATCGCGGTCCCGAGGTCGGCGGGTTCGAGCGTCCGCGTCGACCACACGGCGGTCAGGTCCGCCACGGCGGCGAGGGTCCGCAGCTCGTGCGGCCGGTCGAGGCAGACGAGCCGTGGGTGCCGCCACACCTCCCACAGCGCCGCGGTGATCGCGTGCGCCGCGGTCCGCAGGACCCCTTCGACGGGCCCGAACGTCGGCGGCGTGGTGTCCAGCACCAGGGTCACGCTCGGCAGGACCGGCTCGGTCACGTCCTCGTGCAGCCGGAACAGCAGCTCCCGCTGCGCGAACCGCTGCGCGAACAGGGACGCGGGCAGCGCCAGCTGGGTCGGCAGCAGGTGGGTGACCTTGCCGCGGCGGCTGACGCCGCTGGCGGCCGGTGCGTAGCGCTGCACCCCGGCCCGCGACCGGACGTCCCGCCGTACGAGCTGCGCGGTGTCCGAGATCATCTCCCGCTGCAGTTTCCCCAGCGGTGGGAACATCGCCGCCCGGTGCCGCATCCGCACCGGCAGCGCGGGATCCGCCGCGACGGCCGCCTCGCCGAGCACGTTGAGCAGGGTCAGGAGCTGGTCGTCGATCGCGGCGGCCGCCGCACGCAGCGCGTCGACCGGCTGTTCCGGCCGGGTGACCGGCCCCGACGCGGTGGCGAGCGCGGCGCGGACCGCGGCGAGCCGCTCGTGCGCGCCACCCGGCGGCGGCGTGAACCCGGGCTCGGCGGGCAGGTCCGCGAGCAGCAGCGCGGCCAGCCCGACCCGCGCCGCGGTCGACCACCGCAGCTCCCGCAGCCGGACGATCCCGCCGGCCTCCGCCAGCCCGCGCAGCTCGAACGCCGACGGCGACCCGCCCCCGAGCATCGCCACGAGGTCGGCGAGCAGGCTCAGCGGCGCGAACACGTCGACCTCGCTGAGCGCCGCCACGCCGACGACGCACGCCGCGAGCCGGGCCTGCAGCGGCTCCGCCTCGGCCGGCTGCTCGGCCTCCGTGCCCGGCAGGTGCAGCGTCCACGCCGGCACCGCCGAGCGTCCCTCCACGGCCACGGCCACGAACAGCAGGTCGGGCTGCAGCGCGGTGGCCGCGATCCCGGTGACGTTGCCCTCGGCCAGGTGCAGCAGCCGCTCGCCTGCGCCGGGCTCCCAGACCTCGACCCCGCCCCGGCCGCCGGCCACGAGCAGCGGCCGGTCGCCGGCCTGGACGAAGGCCAGCCCCTCGACCGTGCCGAGCCCGCTGTGCAGGACTTTGCGCCGCGCCCCGCTGGCGAGGTGCGCGAGGCTGATCCGCCCGTCGGTCCCGCCGCTGGCCACGATCGGCCGCCCGTCCGGCAGCGCCCCGGTGGCGACGCAGAGCGCCCGGCCGTTGTGGCCCGGGAACTTGACCTGGGGGGACCCCCAGAGCTGCCCGAAATCGCTGAGCTTCCGCCCGTACACGGCCCCGTTCACGGAGCCGGTGACGACGAGGAGGTCGCCGTCGGGCAGCTGCCCCAGCGCAGCGGCAAGAAACCGGTGGTCCCCCGTGGCGTTGAACCGCCGTGGCTGGGCCGGCGGCGGCGTGAAGATCCCGAGCGAGAGCGGCGCCACCAGCACGGCGGCGGCGCCCCGCTCCAGCGGTGGCAGGTTCACCCGGTAAACGAGCGGGTCACCCTGCAGGTCCTCCTCCGCCGCTGCCTGGCCGACGAGGGCGTGGCTGCGCCCGCCGGCCCAGGCGGCCCCGACGAGCTCCGCGGGCCGGGACGCTTGGGACGGCTCCGCGTTCCGCCACTCCGCGTGAGCCGGCAACGGCACGCCTCCGGCCTGGTCGACCCGCCACGCCCGCACCGCCCCGTCGGCGTGCCCGACGACGACGGTGTCGGGCCGCCGATGGTCGATCGTCACGGCGCTGGCCTCGTCGCCGCCGTCCACGCCGAGCACGAACCGCTCCCGGGCCACCACCGACCCGTTCCCGGCCCGGTCGGCGGCGAGCCGCCACAGCCGGATGTCGCCGCGCTCGGTGCCGGCCGCCAGCACGACGGCGCCGCTCGGCAGGGTCGCCACGGCGAGGGGGCCGTGCACCTGCTCGTCGCCGCCCTCCGGGACGGCGATGACGGCGCCGGCGAGCGGGTCGCAGATCCGCACCCGGCCGGCCCAGTCGGTGACCGCGAGGACCGTCCGCCCGTCGATGAGGCGCGCGAAGGCGAGTGCCCGGGCGGGCCGCGAGCCGGCGCTGATGTCCTGCCGCCAGGGGCCGCCCCGGACCGGCCGGATGTGCACCGTGCCCGCGTGGTTGCTGAAGGCGTAGACGGCCCCCGGGCCCGGCAGCTCCCCCGCGGCGAGGGTCAGCCGGTCCGTGGTCATGTTGAACCACACCGCCGGGCGCGCCCGCGAGCCGTCCAGCCAGACACCGTCCGCCCGCCCACCCACCAGCACGACCGGCCGGTCATGGGCCCAGCCGGCCACGACGCCGGTGCCGGTGCCCGGGTCGAACGGGCGCATCGTCCCCGTCGCCAGGTTCGCCTCGAACAGCTCCGCCGACCCCGTCATGATCAGCACCAGCGGCTCGGCGTTCAACGTCTCGGGCAGCTCGACCAGGCTCTGGACGTCGACCAACCGGACCCCGTCACCGGCCCGTCGGTCGAGCAGGATGCGCCCCAGCTCACCGCCGTTGCTCGGCAGGCCGACCAGCTCCTCGCCGGCTGCGTGCCACACGGCCTCCATACCCCGCGCGGTCCGCACGAACGTGACGGCCGACGTCGACCCTCCCCCCGACGTGGCGTGGTTGAGCGTCGTGAGCGAGTCGAGGTCGAAGATGGTGACGCCGTCCCGACCGGCGGCCGCGCCCAGCAGCACCCGGCCGCTCTCGGACCGGCGCACCGCGAGCGACCGCACCCCGTCGTTGACGTGGAGGGTGGCGGACAGGGGCGGCGCGGCCATCGTGATGGGGGCGTTCCCCGCGTCCGGCCGGGCACGGGATCCGGCTTCGGCGCCGCGGCCCACGGTCCGCGCGTGCAGCAGCGCCCAGCGGCGCAGGGCGGTCTCGTCAGCGCCGGGCATCGGCCGCCGCCGGGTGGAGCGTCAGGCCGTCGCGCAGGGGCCGCAGCGCCGGGTCGGCGAGGACGAGGTCGGCGGCGGCCAGGCGGGCGGCCTGCACCAGCGAGCCGGTCTCGGGCAGGGTTCGGTACAGCGCCTGGGAGAAGCGGACCGCATGGTTGTCGTCCAGGTCGTCGCGGTGCGCTATCACCTCGTCGGCGTGCGGGGCGAGCAGCGCGGCCGCCTCCCCGCCGGTGCAGCAGCTCAGGACGATGCCGCGCAGGCGGGCGCCGGTCCCGGCGGCGTACAGGGCGAGGGTCTCGGCCAGGTCGGCGGCGTGCACGGACTGCGGCTCGCCGCCCGGGTCCTCGAACGTGAGGCGCGGCCCGTGGCCGTGGCAGGCGAGGTGCAGCACGTGCGGCCGGGCGGTGCGCACTGCGGCGAGGTCAGTGGCGGCGGCGGCCGGCCGGTACGTGACCTCGAGGCCCGGCAGTGCCAGCAGCTCGCGCAGCTCCCGGTCGGGGCGCAGGCCGGCCAGCCCCCGCGGGCTGGCGCCGAGGAAGAGCACCCGCCAGGCGGCGGGCCGGTCCGGGCGCAGGACGGGATGGTGCGGGAAGTGCGTGGCGACGGCGGCGAGCAGGCGGGCGCGCCCGTCGGCCAGCAGCCCGTCGACGATGAGGTCGTTGACGACCGACCAGTACTCCAGCGAGGTGCGCGCCCCGGACGGGAGGAGCTCGGCCGAGAACCCGGCGTCGCGCAGCACCATCGCGGTGAGGCGCCGGTCCGGGGCCAGGAGCCGGGCAAGCGCCGACAGCTCGTCGTCGCTCAGCCTGTCCATGTCGTCCACCTCGGGCCGCTGACTGTCGGTGATGGGAACAGCATCGCGAGTCACAGTAGTACGGCGCGGCCACCGTTCGGAGTCGCCCGATTGGTCGATGCGACTCCGGATGTCCGTTCCCGGGCACGGCACCGGCGGCGGCGACGTCCGTGGGTGGTCATCTGATCAGGCGGTCCCGAGCATCGTGGCGACCGACCGGGCCAGCTCGGACGTCGACGGCTGCGGCGACACGTGCGCGTGGAACCGGTTCGCGACCCGGCGCGGCGGCGGGTCGCCCGGCACGTTCGTGGTGAGCAGCCGCAGCCCGGCGGTGGGGACGATCGCGTGCTCGCGGGCGGCGTGCTGCTCGGTCAGCACGACGGTGAGCGTGCTGGCCGCCGAGCCCGCCGTCTCCAGCGCCGTCGCGAGGTCCGGCGGCTCCAGCGTCCGGGTCCCCCACACCGCCACCAGGTCCGTTTCGGCAGCGAGGGTGCGCAGCTCCTGCGGCTGGTCCAGGCACACCAGGCTCGGGAACCGCCACACCTCCCACATCGCGGCCGTGATCACGTGCGCCATCGTCCGCAGCACCGCCTCGACCGGCCCGAACGTCGCCGGCGTCGTGTCGAGGACCAGGGTCACGCTCGGCAGCACGGGCTCGGTCGTGTCCTCATGGAGGCGGTACAGCAACTCCCTTCGCGCGAACCGGAGCGCGAACGCCGCGGCGGGCAGCGCCAGCTGCGTCGGCAGCAGGTGCGTCACCCGCCCGCGCCGGCTGACCCCGCTGGCCACCGGCGCGAACCGCAGGACACCCGCCCGCGACCGGGTGTCCTGCCGCGCGAGCCGCGCCGAGTCCGACAGCACCTCCCGCTGCAACCGTCCCAGCGGCGGGAACATCGCGGCCCGGTGCCGCATCCGCACCGGCAGCGCGGGGTCGGCCGCGATCGCGTGCTCCCCCAGCACGCTCAGCAGCGTCAGCAGCTGGTCGTCGACGCGCTCGGCCGCCTCCCGCAGCTCGGTGAGCGGCGCATCCGGCGCGGTGACCGGCCCGGGCGGCGTGGCCAGCGCGGCCCGGATCGCCGCGAGCCGCCCGTGGGCGTCGCCGGGCGGCGGCACGAACCCGGCCTCCGCCGGCAGGTCGGCCAGCAGGAGCCCGGCCAGGCCGACCCGCGCCGCGAGGGACCAGTCCAGCTCACGCAGCCGCGCGAACCCGCCGACTGTCTCCAGGGGGTGCAGCTCGGGTGCCGCCGGGCGGCCGCCGCCGAGCATCGCGACCAGGTCGGCGAGCAGGCCGAGTGGCTGGCACACGTCGAACTCGCTGAGCGCCGCCACGCCGAGCGCGCACACCGGGAGCCGTACCGGCAGCGGTTCGGCCTCGGGGATGTCGCTGGTCAGCTGCAGGATCCACGCCGGCGCCACCGGCCTGCCGGCGCTGGCCGCCACCACGACCAGCAGGTCCGGCCGCATCGCGGTGGCCGCCACCCTGAACACGCCCTCCTCCGGCAGTGTCAGCAGCCGTCCGCCCCTGTCGCCGCGCTCCCACACCTCCACCCCGTCCCGCTCGGCGGACACGATCAGCTTGCGCCCGCCCGCATCGACCAGTGCGATCCTCGCCGATTCCGGCCAGCCGGCATCGTGGCGGTCCGGAAGCCGCGCCGGCCCGGCCAGGTCGAACCGCCAGGCCCGCACGACGCCCCGGACGTCAACCAGGAGCACGGTGCCGGGGTTCGCCTCGTCGGTCGCCACCCCGCTCACCGGGTCCGCGTCGTCATCCCCGAGCAGGAACCGCCCCCGGACCACGAGCGCGGCGCCGTCCGCGGGACGGTCCGACTGGAGGGTCCAGATCCGGATCCCGCCCTCGGTGCCGGCGACGAGCAGGACCGAACCGTCCGGCAGGACCGCGCTGGCCAGGGGGCCGTGGCCGGGCTCGTCGCCGCGGTCGGGCACCGCGACGACGGTGCCGGCGCGGGGGTCGCAGATGCGCACCGCCCCGGCCTCGTCGGCGACGGCGAGGACCACCCCGCCGTCAAAGAGGCGGGCGAGCGCCAGGGACCGCACCGCGCCATCGCCGACCTGGAACCGTTCTCCCCACGGCCCGCGCAGCGCCGTCCACACGTGGATCCAGCCGTCGTTGTCGCCGGCCGCGCAGACCCGGGCGTTCCCGGGAAGTTCCCCGACGGCCAGCGCCAGTTGCCGGCCCACCGGGCCGAACGGCGGCCGGTCGAGCACCCGGAGCCCGTCCAGCACGACGCTGCCGTCCTGCCCGACCACCAGGACCGGCGGCCGTCCGGCGGACCAGCCGACGGCCATCCCGGCGGCCACGCGCGTGCGGGACTCCGTCATGCCCGTCTCGTCCCGCCACGACGTGAACGGGTTGGCGACGTAGAAGCCACCGTCCTGGCCGAGGACCAGCAGGCTGCCGCTGCCCCCGGGCAGTTCCGCCAGCGCGGCGACCGCGCGCCCGGCGGTGTCGCCGTCGTTCCGGCCGAACATTCGCGAAAGGCCGCTCGACCGGTACGTCCCCGGCCAGGTCAGCGGGCGGGACTCGGTCGAGGCGGTCGCGATGTCCGTCCAGTTGAGTGTCTGCCTGCCGCTCCACACCAGCTGCGCATCGTCCCCGACGAACGCCACCCCGTGGACGGGCAGGGCGTCGCTGCGCAGGATCACGGCGCGGGTCGCGAGGTCCACCACGCACAACCCCTCCGCCGTGCCGACGGCCAGGGCGACCCGGCCGTCGGCAAGGCGACGCACGGCCAGCGCGTGCACCGGCCCACCGGTCGCGATGGTCGCGGTGAGCGGGGCGGCGGACAGCGTGACCGGGACGGCCGACGGATCCGGGCCGGCGCCAGGGCCGGCCTCCAGACCGCGGCCGACGGTCCTGGCGTGGATCGTCGCCCAGCGCCGCAGGGCGAAGTCGTCGGGCCCGGGCATCGCGAGTCACGCTACTCCCAGGTGGCCACCCGCCGAAGTCGCCCGATTGGTCGATGGTCTCCGGTCCGGCCGCCGGGGGGTCACCCTCGCGGGTTCGGCTGGCGGAGCATCGCGTCCTGGTCGGCGTCGGGCATGAGCTCCCGGACCTCCTGCGCGCAGCGGCAGGCGACGGCAATCTTGGCGGCCCACGCCAGCGCCTCCTCGCGTGAGGCCACTTCCACGACCGAGAACCCGCCGATGACCTCCTTGGTCTCCGGGTACGGGCCGTCGGTGACCACCCCATCCGGAGCCACGACGCTCGCCCGCTGCCGTTCGAGTCCGCCGCCGAACACCCACACGCCGGCGCGGTATGCCTCCTGGACCACCGCGCGCGAGGCCTCGCCCACCTCGGCCATTTCCTCGGCGGGGATGTGGTCCATCGCGCCGTCGTCGAACGAGATCAAGTACCGGGCCATCCCATGACTCCTTTGTCCCGGCGGTCTCCTGCGACCGCCTCTGACCTGTGCTACGAACGACGCGCCCCGGAATCGACGCTATGCCGGCAGATTTCCGAACCGGACGTCGACCCGGCCGCTCCGAGCTCATCACCGCGCCCGGCCCGGTACCCGCGCGGCGGGTCCTGCGCGAGACTGATGCGGTGATCGACCTCGACGTCTCCACCCCGGGCCCGGCCGGGCCGGTGCCGGCACCGGCGCGGCCGTCCCGCCGGCGCTGGTGGCTGCTGGGGCTGCTCGTCGTGCTGCTGCTGCCCAGCGGCGACCCGACGATGCCACCGGCCCCGTCGGTGGTGCTGAGCGGCGACGGGATCGGCGACATGCGCGCCGACGGCGACACGCTGGTCCTGCTGATGCGCACGGCCGTGGCGGCGTACCGGATGCCGGGCGGCGCCCGCCGCTGGAGCGTGCCGGTCGAGCCCGGCGCGAAGCTGCTGGCCGCGTCGCACGGCCGGGTGGTGCTGTCGGTCGAGGAGGCGGCGACCGGCACGGCCGCCCTCGTCGGTCTCGACGCCGCCACGGGTGCTCAGGTCTGGCGCCGCGACGGGTACGTGTCGTCGCTCCCCTCCGGCGAGGGCCCACCCGGGCTGCTGATCGCCCGCGGGGACGGGGTGATCGACGGGCGCCTGCTCGGCCTCGACATCGGCACGGGCGCGGTGCGCTGGGAGCTCGGCACGCCCTCGGTCCGCCGGGTGCTGCTGGCCAGCGACGGCCGGCCCGAGATCGCCGACCTCGGCCCCGGCGACACGGTGCTCATCCGCGACGCCGGCTCGGCCGCGGTCGTGCGCACCGTCGCGCTGCCCGGCCTCGGCGCGGTCGACGGCTTCGACATCTCCGGCGACCGGCTGCTCGTCTACCACTTCGAACGCACCACGCTGCTGGACAGCGCGGTGTTCGACCTGACGACGGGCCGCCGCCTGTGGCAGCACACCGACATGGCGGCGGCCGGCGGCCTGTGGTGGTGCGGGACCCTGCTGTGCACCGGCAGCGTCGGCCGGACCACGGTGGTGGACCCCGACACCGGCGACGCGCGGTGGAGCGTCTCGGGCTGGACGAACCTCGGCCCGTTCGACGCCGGCCACATGTGGGCGACCGAGCCGACGCCGAACGCCGCCGACCCGGCGCTCGGCGCCGTGGTGCTGGACGCCGGGACGGGCCGGGTCGTGCGCCGCTTCGGCGCGTGGGACGTCGTCGCGGCGCTGCCGGGCCACGCCGCCCTGGTGACCGGGCGCAACCCCGGCGGCTCGCTGGTCGGCCGCCTCGACCTCACCACGGGCGTGGTGACGGTGCTGGGCCGCACGGAGCACTGGCCGGCCCCGCCGAAGTGCCTCGCCACCGCCACACTGGTGGCCTGCCACCGCGAGCGGGTGTCGGTCTGGCTGCTGTGACCGGCACGGCGGCCCGGCGCCCGGGTCGCGGTACGTCCGTGCAGAAGGTTGGCGCCGGAACTGCGACGGCCTTGCCGGAACGGCCGGTTGGTATTCCTATCCGTGGATGACAGGCTTCGCGTCAGGTGTACCCCGGTGGCCCATGAGCGTGCTGTGTCGGAGGTTCGAGTGCCACGCTACGCGGCGTTTCTGTCCTACAACCGCGCGGTGGACGGCAAACTGGCCCCGGCGTTGCGGGACGCGTTGCAGCGGTTCGACAAGGCGTGGTATCAGCTGCGGGCGTTGCGGGTGTTTCACGATGACTCCAGCCTGTCGGCCAATCCGGGCCTCTGGGACTCGGTCGCGGCGGCGCTGGACGAAAGCGAGTTCTTCATCCTGCTGGCCTCGCCGGGGTCGGCCGGCTCCGAATGGGTGGCACGTGAGCTGGAGTACTGGCTGGCCCGTCACCCGGCCGACAAGATGCTCATTGCCGTCACCGACGGCGAGATCGTCTGGGACAAGGCGACTGGAGCCTTCGACCTCGCCGTAACCACGTGCCTCCCGGGCGTGTTGCACGGGCGGTTCGCCAGTGAGCCGCGCTGGGTCGACCTGCGCAAGGCCCGCAGTGAGGAACACCTGTCGCTGAACGCGCTGGATTTTCGCGACAAGGTCGCCGATCTCGCCGCCCCGCTGCACGGCAGGCCCAAGGACGACCTCGTCGGCTCCGACATCCGCCGGCACCGCGCGACCCGGCGACTGGTGCGCGCGACCGTCGCGACGCTCGCCGCCCTGACCGTGCTGGCCGGTATCGCCGCCACCGTCGCCGTCCAGCAGCGCAACGTCGCGCAGGAACAGCGCAATGTCGCCCAGGAACAGCGCGACGTCGCCCAGGAACAGCGGCGCGTCGCCACCGTGCGCCAGCTGGTCGCGCAGGCGGATCTGGCCCGCACCAACGGCGACCCGCTCACCGCGGCCCGGTTGATCCTCGCCGCGGCGCATGTCGGCGACACCCCCGAAACCCGAGCCGGCCTGGTCCGCGCGGCCGTGGGCACCGGCATCGACGCGTCCCTCGTCGGCCACACCGACGAGGTGTCAGCGGTCGCGTTCGCCCCCGACGGGCACATCCTGGCCACCGCGAGCCGGGACCGCACGGTGCTCCTGTGGAACGTGACCGATCCGAGCCGCCCGGTCCGGCTGGGCCAACCGCTGACCGCGAGCACCGGCCAGGTGCAGTCACTCGCGTTCGCCCCGGACGGCCGGACCTTGGCCACCGCCGGCTTCGACGAGGCGGTCGTGCTGTGGAACGTGATCGACCCGGCCCACCCGGTCCGGATCGGCTCGCCGCTCACCGACGCGGAGAGCAGGGTGGCGTTCGCGCCGGACGGGCGCACGCTGGCCACGATCGGGAGCCAGTCGGTGATCCTGTGGGACCTGGCCGACCTGACGCACCCGGTCCGGCTGGGCAAGCCGTTCGGCGCCCGCGGCAGTGACGCCGTGTTCTCGCTGGCATTCGCCCCCGACGGGCGCACCCTGGTGACCGGCGGCATCGGTGGGACCGTCGCCCTCTGGGACCTGGCCGACCGCGCCGCCCCTACCCTGCTGGGTGAGCGCCTGACCGGCTTCAGGTTCGCCACGACCGTGGCGTTCTCCCCTGACGGGCGCACCCTGGCGGGCGGCGACGACGGGTTGATGATCCTGTGGGATGTCGCCGATCGGAGCCGGCCCGTCCGGCTGGGCCAACCCCTTCGCATCAACACCGGCCGGTTGTACGCCGTGGCGTTCGCCCCGGACGGGCGGAGCATGGCCACCGCCAGCGCGGACCAGGTAGTGATCCTGTGGGACCTGGCCGACCGGACGCGCCCGGTCCAGTTGGGCCCGCCCCTCACCGCCCACGCCGGGCCGGTGAACCAGTTCGCGTTCGCCCCGGACGGACACTCGCTGGCCACCGCCGGCGGCAACGGTTCAGTTGTCCTGTGGGACCTCGCTGACCGGACCCGGCCCGTGCCGTTGGGCCAGCCCCTCACCACCCCTGGTGGACCGGCGTATGTGATGGCGTACGCGCCCGACGGGCGCACCCTGGTCACCGCCACCAACCAGTCGGTGGACCTGTGGGACCTGGCCGACCGCACCCGGCCCGCCCGGCTGGGGCCGACCCTCGCCACGCCCGTGAACCGGGTGACCGCGGTGGCGTACACCCCGGACGGACGGACGCTGGCCACGGCCAGCCGCGACGCATCGGTGATCCTGTTGTGGGACATGGCCGATCGGAGCCATCCCGCCGGGCTGGGCCAGGTCGGCGTCGCGGCGTCGCTGATGGCGTTCGCTCCGGACGGACGAACCCTGGTCACCGTCAGCGGGCAGTCGGTGGACCTGTGGGACCTGGCCGATCCGGCCCACCCGAAGCGGCTGGGTCAGGTTTCCACGGCTGCGACGGACGGGAGAGCGTCAGACCCCGCCCGGCGTACCGCACTTGACGACGGGTCGGCAATCTTCTGGGATCTGGCCGAACGGGCGCGGACCAGCCGGCTGAGCCCACCCGCCGCCCCCGGCGCCGACCCGGTGCGCGCGATCGCGTTCGCTCCCGACGGGCGCACGATGGCCACCGCCGGCGCGGATCAGACGGTGATTGTCTGGGATCTCGCCGATCGGCGGCATCCCGTGCGGCTGGGCGCCCCCCTCGCCAGCCACACCGACCGGGTGAACGCGATCACGTTCGCGCCCGACGGCCGCACCATGGCCACGGCCAGCGCGGACCACACGGTGATCCTGTGGGACATGTCCGACCGGGACCACCCCATCCGGTTGGGCGTGCCCCTGACCGCCGGTGCCAGTGGTGCGGACACGCTGGCGTTCGCCCCCGACGGAGACGCGCTGGCCGCCGCCTACGAGGACGGGACGGTGACGCTGTGGGACCTCGCGGCGCTCAATGACGCCCGTGACCATGCGCCCGAGCGAGCGTGCACCATCGCCGGCCGCGGGCTCACCACCGACGAGTGGGCCGTCTACCTGCCAGGTGTGCCGTACTTCGAGAGCTGCCGGTGAGCGTCCGTTCCGGACGGGGCCGCGCCGTCATCGCAGCGCGAGCTGGAGGGTGACGGGTGGCAGCGGGATGGCTGTCCCGGCCGTGTTCGTGGCCAGGTCGATGGGGATCAAGGACGTGCCGCGATTCGCGGCGTTCTCGTCGGTCCCCAGGCCGTACGCGGTGGAACCGTCCGGCGCGAACATGATGGCCCCGGTATCCGAACCCAGCGGGATGGGCAGGCCGGCCGTCCTGGTGGTCGTGTCGACCCATCGCAACGCGTTCTTGCGGCCGGCGCCCCACAGGTAGACGCGCTTGCCGTCGGGGGCCACCCTGATCAGCGACGCCTCCCCGCTGCCAGGCACTGGGATCGGCGGGCCGGTCATGCCGGTGCGGACGTCGACGGGGACCAGCACCGGCTCACCACGACACGCCGTGGCGTTCGCGGTGACGACGTACAGGGTGCGCCCGTCCGGACTGACCGCCATGTTGAGCGGGTTGCCGATCATCTCGATCGGCGGGCCGGCGCGGTTGCTCGCCACATCCACCGGCGTCACGGTCTTGGAGACGACGTTCGACACGTAGGCGGTCCGGCTGTCCGGCGTCACGACGACATAGGACGGGCTCACGCCGACGGGCATGGGCGGGTTCGCCGCACCGGTGCCCGTGTTGATCGCCACCAGGCTCCCGGCCTTCCCACCCCCGGGGTTGACGACGGCAAAGAGGGTGCGACCGTCGGGTGCGACCACCGTTGTGGCCGCGTTGACGCCGATCGGTACGGCGGCCGCGGCGACCCCGGTGACCAGGTTGACCGTGGTGAGCAGAACAGCGCTGCCGGGCGGCGACGAGAACACGTAAGCACTGTTGCGGTCGGGCGTGAGAATGATCCGGGACACCGGCGCGGTCACCGCGATCGGTGCCGCGGTCGTGTTGGTGGCGGTCCTGATCGGGACGATGGCGTTGTCGCCGATCAGCACGTACACCGTTGTGCCGGCGCCGTTCGTCACGATGAAGCTGGGATTCTTCCCCACCCGGATCCGGTTGCCGACCGTCCGGGACGCGGTGAACACCGGCACGACCGAACCGTCACTCGAGTCGACCAGGTAAGCGGTGTGATCCGCGTTCGCCCGTGGTGTCGCAGGAGCCGAGCCGAACGTCGACCACGACGCCGCCGGGCCGCCCTGACAGCTCACCGCCGTGGCCGACACCGACAGCGGAAGCGGGCCGGCCCGCATCGCGTCCCCGGTGAACGCGGCCCGGAGCACCTTCGGCAGCACACCCGCGACCGCCACGACCAGCACCAGCACCAGCACCAGCCCAATGGCGACGTGCAGCGCTGTGCGGCGTGGCCGTACCGGGGCAGCCGGCGGATCGGGCGGCGTCGGCGCTGTCACGTCAGGCCCTCCAGAATGTCACGCTTTTTCCGTCGGCTTCGGGTTCCCTGGCGTGTCACCGGTCGATGTCAGGCTAGCAACGGCCGGCGACCGGCGTCGCCGGGCCAGTCGCCGGGTCAGTCGTCAGGCTCCACGGTGAACCACCAGTCACCGCTGACGTGGACCTGCAGCCTGGTGCCGAGCGTCGTCTCCTGCCGCACCGCTTCCGGGGCGTCGGCGGGGGTGCCGGGAACATAGGAGTAGTACCAGTTCCACCTCGGGGAGCTGTCGCGGAGGTGGAACGACGTGCCGGGGCCCCAGGCGCCCTTCTCGATCCGGTACACGTGCACGCCGGAGTGCTCGATCGCGTCGGACACCCGGGTGAACGCGGCCTCGCTGTCGGTGTCGAACGGCAGCCCGGGATCGTCGGGGTTCACGCAACCCGAGTCGCGGTCCAGGAATGCGCCGTGAGACCAGGTGAACACGCGGCACGCCGGAAGACCCCCCGCCCCTGCATCGTCGATGTACAGGGTGAGCTTCAGGTCCTCGGCCGCCGGCAGCACCTGACGTTCCAGGTCCGCGACGTCGTGGAGCAGCCGCTGGCGCGGGTACAAGGGCGGGTCGCCCTGGTTCGGGAGCGCGTCGACGTCGTGCCGGCCAGGCATGACGAACACGCCGCCGCCGGGCAGCTCGATCGGGCCGGCCACCGTGAGCCCGGCGACCGCGGCCACGACCGCGACCACGCCGCCGAGCGCCCGCCGGCCCCGGCCGCGGCGCAGCGCCCGCCGGGCGGCGGCGAGCGTACGCCCGGCGTCGGGACCGGCTTCCGGGTAGTCCGGGGCGCCGGCCCGCAGGCGGGCGACGACGTCGTCATCGTCTCGCTGGACGGTCATCACTGATCCCCTTCCGCGAAGATCTCGCGCAGCCGTGCGATGCCCCGCGCGTGGTGGGACTTGACCGTGCCGACCGAGATCTCCAGCTCGCGGGCTACCTCGGCCTCGGTGAGGTCGAGCAGGTGTCGCAGCACCACGACCCGCCGCTGCGCGATCGGCAGCCGGACCAGCGCCTGGACCACGGCGTTGCGGGCGACGACGGCGCCCGTGTGGTCGGGGCCGGGCCGGTCGGGGAGGGCGGCCGGGTCGACGACGACCTCGCGCCGCGTGCGCCGCCACCCGTCGACCCGCAGATTGACCAGCACCCGACGCGCGTACGCCTGCGGGTCGCCGTCGCGCGCCACGCGCCAGGAGCGATACGTGCGCTCGTAGGTGGCCTGGACGAGCTCCTCCGCGCGGACCGGGTCACCGCACAGCAGCACGGCGGTGTGCAGCAGGTAGCGACCGGACGCGCGCACGAACTCGACGAACTCGTGGTCACGCGTGCCCGCCGCCCCGACGCGGCGGCCGGCCGCCGCCGGCCCGTCGACCACCGTGGGCACCACGGAGGCGGGGCCCACCGCTGATGGTTCGCTGTCCATGCTCACATCAAGCACCACGCAGCAGTGCCGCCGAACGTTGTCAGCGACGGGCGGCGGCTGACGGCGGTTACCTGCCGAGGATCTGGTACTCGCCGCCGCAGGACTCGGCCAGGGTCGGGCCGAAGAGCGCGGCCGGGGTGTACGCGCCCGGCTTGCCCTCTCCGTCGAGCAGCCGGCGGACCACCTCGGCCGGCACCGCGCCCGTCCACGCCTGGGCCTCGCCGACGCGCAGCCAGCCCTCGCGCACGCTGCCGTCGGCCCACTCGATGACGGCGTGGCCCCAGGAGTGCTCGCGTGGCTTCGGTGCGGCCTTGAACCGCACCGCGGCCAGCCGGCGGCGCGCGAAGGCGCGGACCGGGCCGATGTGCAGCAGCGCGGTCGCCGCCGGCAGGATCGCGCGCACGACCGGCGACGCCGGGGCCTCGCTGGACGCGCAGACCACGTCCGCGGCGCCGCTGGCCCGCTGGGCGGCCATCAGCTCGCCGAGCGGCATGCTCGCCGTGGTGACGGTCGAGCCGTCGGGCAGGACGAGGCGGATCGGGTCGCCGGCGAGCTTGTCGGGCACCAGCCGGCCGTCGCGGTACCGCCGGCCCTGGAACCTCCCACCGCCCTCGACGCCCGGCAGGCCCTCCACGATGGTGCCCGCGAGCGCGTCGCCGACGGCGCCGGCCTCGACGGTCAGCGACGGCACCATGTCGATCCGGACCCGCCGCGGTGCCGGCCGGCCCTCGCACAGCTTCACCACGACGCTCTCCGTGGCCGTCACGCCGAACCCGGCACCGGTGACGGCGGTGCGCCCGGCGGCCGCGAACGCGTCGGCGCGGCCGAGGGTCGCCGACACCGCGGCGAGGTCGTTGGCGAGGTCGAGGTAGTCGCTAGCCGACAGGCACGCGTCCAGCAGCGGCGCGGCGGTGTCGGTGAACGGCCCGATCGTGTTCACGACCACGGCCGGCCGGTCCCGCCGGATCGCGTCCGCCGTCTCGGCGACGGACCCGGCCACCATCGTCGGCAGGCCGTTCGCCGCGGCCCCGAGCCGTCCGGCGTCCCGCCCGACCAGCACCGGCCGGATGCCGCGGTGCCGCAGTTCGGCGGCGATCGCCCGCGCGCTGCGGCCGGTCCCGCCGAGAATCCACACGTCTGTCATGGCACAGCTCCGCCCTGGTACGGCGAGCGCCCCAGTGACGACACGCCGTGTCATGACCATAGCGCCAATGACACGTCATGTCATCACCGGTACACTTCCGGGATGGCACGGTGGCAACCCGACGCGCGCGAGCGGCTGCAGCAGGCGGCCCTCGAGCTCTTCGCCGAGCAGGGCTTCGCCGCGACCACGGTGCCGGCGATCACCGCGCGGGCCGGCTTGACGACGCGCACGTTCTTCCGGCACTTCGCCGACAAGCGCGAGGTGCTCTTCGCCGGCGAGGCCGAGCTGCCCGCATACGCCGAGCGGCTCATCGCCGAGGCACCCGCCGGCACCAGCCCCCTCGCCGTCATCCTCGCGGGGCTGCGCGCCGTCGCCGAGGCCCGGTTCGAGGGCCGCAAGGACACCATCCGGCAGTGGCGCGCCATCGTCGCCACCGACGCCGGCCTGCGCGAGCGCGAGCTGCAGAAGCGGGCCGCCCTCGCGGCCGCGGTGCGGGACGGTTTCCACGCCCGCGGCCTCGACCCGACCCGGGCCGCCCTGCTCGCCGAGACGTCGACGACCCTGATGCACGTGTCGGTCACCGCCTGGCTCGAGACCGACGACCGCAGGCTCGCCGACATCATCGAGACCACCCTCGCCACCCTGCGGGCAACGCTCGACGCGTAGCGGCGACGGTGGACATCAGTGCGACGGCGTCAACCGGCCCGCCGGCGGCGGAGCAGCACGAGGACGACGCCACCGGCCAGGACGAGCAGCCCGACGCTCAGCATCCGCAGCCACCACGGCCACGGGCCGCGATCGACGCCGGTGTCGCGGACCTGAAGGTCGCCGGTGCGGGCGGTCGCCAGCTGCACCGTGTCGATCCAGTGGTCGTTGCCGGGCTGGAGGCGGGCGAGGACCCGGGCCGGCCCGGCCGGCGGCACCGCGACAGGCACCGAGACAATCGCGTCGCCGGTGCTCGCCAACAGGTCGGCGCCCTGCCAGCCGAGGACCGCGGTCGCGTTGGTGTTCAGCGGCGTGGACACCCCGCTGGGCAGGTCCAGGACCGCCAGCCCGTCCGGCGACCAGTACCCCGTCGCCCAGGACGGGCTGCCCGCGGCCACCCGGAAGAGCGCGAGCCGGCGTCCGTCGGGTGACCAGGCGGCCGGCCCGCCGAGCCGGTGCCCGGCCGGCAGCGGGACGACGGCGCTCCGCCCACCGGCGGTGAGCAGGCGCAGTTCGGTGCCGACCTGGACGGCCAGCGTCCCCCCGTCGGGGGAGAACGCCGCGGCGAGCGCCCCGCGCTGCCCGGCGACCGTGGACGTGCCGCTGGTGGCCAGGTCGAGCACGGTCAGCTCACCGTCGGCGGCGAGCGCGACCCGGGGGTCGCCATGGCTGTCCGCCCGATACGGCGCCACGGCGTACGCGAGCCGCGTCGAGTCCGGCGACCACGCGAGCAGCTGCACCGCCGAGCCGGCCGGCACCGGGTAGCTGCGGGTACGGCCGGTGGTCAGGTCCACGATCGCCACGTCGTGGACCGGCCCGCGCGCGTCGGCGACGGCGACCCTGACGCCGTCCGGGGACAGCAGGACGGGCGCCGCCGGCGACTTCCACAGCGGGGCGTCGACCGGCTGGCCGCGCTTGCTGGCGAGGTCGATCTCGCGGTAGGTGCGCCCGTCCACCCCGACCGCGATGAGCTGCGGGGTCTGGAAGGGCAGGTCGCCCTGCCCGTACCCGTAGACGGCGATGGCAGGCCCGGCGGGCGCGGCGGAGACGGTGGCGGTGAAATACGAATGGCCGGCGAAGACGCGCGGCAGCGTGGCGGAACCGGCGGCCGGTACACCCGGCGCCACCGGCAGGCGCACCAGCCCCACCGCCAGCAGCAGCACCACGACCACGACGGCGGTGGCGGCGGACACGAGCGCGGGCCGCCACGATCGGCGCGCGGCCGGCAGGATGACGGGCGGCGCCACCGCGGGCACCGGGATGGCCTCGACGAGCTCGTGGACAGCGGCGCGCAGGCGCGGATCAATGGTCATCGAAGTGCTCCCGCAGTGCGGAGTGGGCCCGGTGCAGCAGGGACTTGACCGTGCCCGGCCGGCAGTTCAGCGCGGCGGCGATGTCGGCCTCGGACAGGTCGAGGTAGTAGCGCAGAAAGATGGCCGCCCGGTGCCGCGGACGCAGCCGGGCCAGGCCGGCGCGGACGGCGATCGCGTCGGGTCCGAGCGGCACGAGCGGTTCAGGCTCGGGCTGGCCGGCATGGCGGCGTTCCAGCCGGCGGCGGCGCATCCAGGAGGTGCACCTGGACACGACGGCGCGGCGCAGCCATGCGGTCGGCTCACGGACGTCCGGACGGTGCAGCAAGGCCAGGAACACCTCCTGCACGATGTCCTCCGCCGCCGGCACGCTGCCGGTCGTCACGCAGGCCAGCCGCACCATGGGGGCGAACTGCGCCGCGTAGAGCGCGTCGAAGTCGCTCCGGACGGCCGAATCGGAGAACACGGTCACGTCTTACAGGCGCACACCACCCACGATCGGTTCCACCCGATCGAAAGATCACCGGCCCCGACCCCGCGACGCACCGCATCCGAAAGCGCGTCCCGATCAGCGCCGGAGGCCGGCGCCGGCGCTCATATGCAGTCGGAGTCGGCGCGGATGTCCTCGTCGTGGACGTGCTCGTCGTGGATGTAGACACCGCCGCGGAACAGTGACACGACCGCGCCGACCGCGGCGAGGACGGCGGCGAGGGTGAACACCACGACGAGCCCGCCGTGGAACGGGCCGGACAGCAAGTGCGGCAGGTAGGTCCGGCTGGTCAGCGTCGCCACCGTCGCCGCGGGAAGCTGGTCCAGGACACCGGCGGTGTCCAGCAGCGAGGCGATCGGGTTGGCGCCGAGCAACGCGGCGAACATGAGGCTGACCGCCGGCACCGAGGCGACGTCCGTGGCCACCGGCGCGGGCACGCCCTCGGCGGTGAGACCGCTGTGCAGCGCGTCCGGCAGCGACCGGGAAAGCCCGGCGACCAGGAGCGAGAAGAAGACGCCGATGGACAGCACCATGCCGGCGTTCTGGAAGGTCGCGCGGATGCCGGACGCGACCCCGCGCTGCGCCGCGGGCACCGCGTTCATCACCGCCGTCGTGTTCGGCGCCGAGAACAGCCCGGAGCCGACCCCGTTGAGCAGCAGCAGCACCGCGAACACCGGATAGCTGAAGTCGACCGGGATCGCCAGCAGGCCCAGGAAGCTCAACGCCATGATGACCAGCCCGCCGGTGGCGAAGAGCTTGGCGCCGTACCGGTCGGACAGGTAGCCGGATACCGGTCCCGCCGCGATGAAGCCGAGCGTCAACGGCAGCAGGAAGATCCCGGCCCACAGCGGGGTCTCCTCGAAGTTGTAGCCGTGCAGCGGCAGCCAGATGCCTTGCAGCCAGATGATGAGCATGAACTGCAGCCCGCCGCGGGCGATCGCGTTGAGCAGGGCGGCCGCGTTCCCCGCCCAGAACGCCTGGATGCGGAACAGGCCGAGATCGAACATCGGCTGGCGGACCCGGGTCTCGATCACGGCGAAGACCACCAGGAGGGCGAGGCCGCCGATGATGCCGGCAATGACCCACGGGTTGGTCCAGCCCTCGGTGTGCCCGCCGTAGGGCTGGATGCCGTACGTGATCCCCGCCAGCAGGACAGTCAGCCCGACGGCGAACGTCAGGTTGCCCCACCAGTCGATGCGCACGCCCGGCCTGGACGTCGCCGTCTCACGCAGGTTGCGGTAGGCCCACCAGGTGCCGATCACGCCCACGACCACGCTGACCCAGAAGATCGCCCGCCAGTTCCACACCGACAGCACGCCGCCCAGGACCAGTCCGATGAAGCTGCCGGCGAGGCCGGCGACCTGGTTGACGCCGAGCGCGGTGCCGCGCTGCCGGGCCGGGAACGCGTCGGTGATGATCGCGGCGGCGTTGGCCATCAGCATCGCGCCGCCGACGCCCTGCACCAGGCGCCAGCCGATCAGCCACAGCGCGCCGGCCCGGCCGTCCCACGGCGTCAGCGCCAGCGCGACCGAAGCGGCGGCGAACACCGCGAAGCCGGCGTTGTAGACGCGCACCCGCCCGTACATGTCGCCCAGCCGCCCGAGGGTGACCACCAGCACCGCGGTGACCAGCAGGTAGCCCATCAGCATCCAGAGCAGGTAGCTGACGTTGGCGGGGGCGAGCGGGTTGAGGCGGAGGCTGTTGAAGATCGCCGGCAGCGAAATGATCAGAATCGATGCGTTCACGGTGGCCATGAGCATGCCCAGCGTGGTGTTGGACAGGACCGACCACTTGTACGGAATGCGACCGCCCGGCCGCACCGCCGGCGACGTGGAGCCGGTGGAGGACATGGGCCCTACCGGACGCGGTCGAGCGCCGGCCGACCCGGTACGTGCCGACTGTTCACGGACGCGTCGCTACCCCACGCGCTGGACGGCAAACGGCTCAGCGTGACTCGAGCTTCTCCGCCTCGCTCTCCGCCTTCGGCTGCGCCGCGGACCGGCTCAGCGCCTCGGCGACGGCGCTGGAGATGGCGGCGGCGACCCGGTGCCGCTGCCGGCGCCGCACCACGAAGAACCCGGCCACGGCCGCGCCCAGCACCAGAAGCACCAGCAACTGCCCCCACGGGGTGGCCCACAGCGTCGCCGACCCCGACACCGGGCCGGTGCGCACGGCGGGGATGCCGGCGCCGGCCACAGGCGTCAGGCCGACCCGTGCGGTCATCCGGGTTGCCGGCCACACACCGTGCACCGTCACGGTGTTCGTCACCGAGTTGCCCGGCAGGACCTCCGGCAGGTCCGCGGCGGCGGTACCGCGGGACAGCACGCCCCCTGGTCCCGCGACCGTGATCTGCTGGCGCGCCGACAGGCGGACGTTCCCGGTGTTCTTGACGGTGTAGGTGATCCGGACGCCGCCGGTGCCGGCCGGGTTGACGCTGCCGCTGTAGTCGGCGTGCACGTCGGTGACCGCGAGCGCCGGACTGAGCTGGCCGCTGACCCGCAGGTACACCCGTGAGCCGAGCCGGTGCTCGACGCGGACGCCGCCGGTGGCCGCGGTGTCGACCAGCGACGTGACCAGCCCGCCGGAGTGGTCGCCGGGCGTCGCGTTGGCCGGCACCCGCAGCGTGAACGCGACGGTGGCCGACTTGCCGCCTTCGATGGTGACGGTGTCCGTGCCCACGCTGATCCAGGCGCCGACGTCGGTCGACGTCGCTCCGGACGGCAGCACGTCGATGCCGCCGTTGCGGGTGGTGAACGCGTCGCTGGCGTAGATGCGCAGGGTGAGGGGTCTGGTGCTGTGGTTCACCAGCGTCAGCCCGTCGGTGATCGTGCCGCCGGGGTCGGCGTTGTAGTCGAAGTGTGCCCGGCCGGACCCGAGCGCGTTCTGCGCCGGTGCGACCCCCCAGGACACCTGGTCCTCGAGTCTGGCCTGCGCGAACGGCGCCGCCGCGGGTGACGGCTGCGGCGTGGGGGTGGCGCCGGCCGGCGCCGCGAAGGTCACGAGCGGCACCGCGGCGGCGAGGAGCGCCGCGACGAGCACCGTCCGGACGGGCCCGGGGACGCGGCTCGCCGTCCACGGGGCCGGTGGCCACTGGTTCATCGTTACCTCCGTTGCGGACGGGCGATCGGGCCGCGGTGCCCCGGGACGCACGCCCGGGGCACCGCGACCCTGCGGTGTCGCTAGCTGAGCGCGGTCAGCGTCAGCGTCGTGGTGTAGGTCCCGGCCGCCGTCTCCGCGGGCACCCGCAGATCCAGGCCGCCGCCGAGCGTGGCGGTGCCCTTGCCGTGGCCGTCGATGGCGGAACCGAGGACCGACGCGTCGGTCAGCCCGTTCCCCGAGTCGAACCCGGATGCCACCGCGCCACCTGCCACCGCGCCCGCACCGGCGACGATGACCGACGGCGTCCAGCCGAGGTACTTGCCCGACAGCCCGCCGGTGAAGTCACCCACCTGCCCGGACAGCGACCACGCCGGGCCGCCGGCCCGGGTGTCGGTCACCTTGACCGGCTTGAGCTGACCGGTCGACTGCAGGAACGTGCCCATGTTCGCCGCGTTCGACAACGTCACCGAGTGGTCGGTGGCGTCGATCGTCCAGGAGAACTCACCCGGCGCCTCGGGGATCGTCGCCGTGATCGTCTGCTGGTCGTCGCCCCCGGTCGAGGGCGGCGGATCGGCGGTGCCGGCCGGCGGGTACGACCGCAGGTACTTCGTCGCCGCGGCGTCGTTGCCCTGCGCCACCGGTCCCCCGGCGTCGTTGACCACGTTGTTGATCCCGCCGCTGCCGTTGAGGAACCGGGCCACCGAGTCGTGGAACTGCACGGTGCTCCACTTCGGTGCCTCGATGGCGGAATCGAGACGGACGTCCACACCCTGGTTGAAGAAGGAGTAGATGCCGAGGCCGTACGCCTGGTGGCTGGTGACGTTCGCACCCACCTTGTACGAGGCGTACCCCTTCTTCGTCCCGTCCATCCAGGCGTCCTGGCTCGGCGGGTCGTAGGGCGTCTCGCTCTGGTAGAAGACGGTGGTGCCGCCGTTGCCGTTCCAGATGACCTGCTGCTGCTGGTAGTGCTCGACGAACAGGCCGGTGGCCGTCACGTTGTCACCGTTGACGACGAGCCCGTGCTTGGCGGTGTTGGTCCCCCAGGCCGCGCCCGCTCCGTGGTCCGCGCGCCAGGACCAGATGTCGTCCAGGAGCACGTTGTCGGAGTTCACCTCGATCGCGGTGTCGATGCTGCCGGCCTGCGGACCACCCACCCGGATGAAGACGTCCGACAGGGTCGTCGGGTCGGCGGCGTCGGAGTGGGTGGCGTTCGCCGGCCCGACCCGGACCAGCACCGCGGACTTGACCGCGCCGGCGTCGACGGTGATGCCGGCGAGCTTCACGCCCGTGACGTCGCCGACCGTGATGGCCGCGTTGCCGGCCGTCGGCGACAGGGTCGCCATGCCCAGGCCCAGGACGACCGTCCCGGCCCGGGTGACGTTGATCGCCTGGTCGAGGCTGTAGACGCCGGGGGTGAGGATCAGGTTCTTGCCCGCCTGGAGCTGGGCGTTGATCGTCGCCGCCGAGTCCGACGGCTTGGCGAGGTAGAACCCGTCGATCGGCAGCGACGTCCCGCTGTCGGTGCCGCTCTGCCACGGTGCGCCCGAGGCGTTGGGACGGGCGTTGGGGACGAACACCGCATACCCGTTGGCCTCGTTCCAGGTCAGGAACGGGGCCTCCCGGGACATCGGCGTCGCGTTGAGGGTCGTGAACTTGCTGTGCGCGGTGTCGCCGGAGGGGCTGTCCGGGAAGTCCTGCGCGGGCGCACCCTGCACGCCCGAGAAGACCATGTTCCAGACCCCGCCGTTCCAGGTGCCGATCGTGCTGTCGCGGGTGTACCACTGCTGCTGGGACCCGGAGACGATCGTGCCGGAGACCCTCGAGTCGGCGAGGAACCCGCCGCTGGCGTACTCGCCGTACCGGCCCATGAGCGTCAGGTTGCCCTGGATGTCGACGCGGCGCATCGGCGCCGCCTGCGACACCGCCCAGCGCAGCTGATGCGGGTCGGCGCGCGCCGGGTCGATGCTCGGCGCGTTCGGGTCGGTCGGCCGTTGGATCGGGTTGATCGCCAGGTTGCTCATCGACCGCCAGAACTGGGTCAGCGACCCCGGCGACTGGTGGTTCCACGGGTCGGTCTCGGCGCCGTGGACGGGCTCCACGTGCAACGCGCCGTTGATCAGCACGTCGCCCGGAAGCGCGCCGAGGCCCGCGACCGTCTCGTAGTAGCCGACCTTGCCCAGGACGATGCCGGTGGCGGTGGCGGGGTTCGCCGCTCCGGCGGCGGATCCGTACGTGCCCGGCTTGAAGAAGATCGCCTTCCGGGCGGTGCTGAACTCCGACTCCCCGGACGCGGCCGCCAGGATCGCGTTGATCGCGTCGGCGGACATGCCCGGGTCGAGAATCGTCACGTTGGGGCCGAAGTCCGGGTCGCCCGGGGCCGCTGCGGCGGGCAGCGCCAGCAGCGCCGAGCCGGCCGCCCCCAACACGATCGCGGTGAGTCCTGCGGTGGTGGTACGCCAGCTGGGCCTGGCTCGGGAAACGGGTAGACGTCTGTGTCGGGTCACTTGCTGGTCTCCCTTGAAAGCGCTTTCCTCGCCGGGCTCCGAGCGGCGGGGAAAGACCACAACGGGTGGGGTGTGCGGCACCGGCACGTCGGAGCGGCGGGAGCCGAAGTGTCGCGGCGTTGACGGTAGGACCACATTTCGTCCACCGGCAGGACGAAAAGTGATCCGGTCCGGCCGCCCGCCGCTCATACGGTGACGTTTCCCGCGTTTTCCGCCCATGACGGCACATGGGTCATGGATCTTGCTCAGGCCGCGAACGCAAGGAACCTTCGACCCATTGCCTGCCGGCCCGTCGGGCGCACAGACTTCTTCCACGTCGTGACAAAAGGCGGTGGGCCGATGCCTTCGTGTCCACGGCGCCCAGGTCGAGGAGTCGCGCATGCAGTCCACCACCCGGCGCACGGTGCTGGAGCTGGTCCATCGCGGCCGGGCCCGCACCCGGCGCGACCTGTCCCGGCTCATCGGCCTGTCCCGCAGCGCCGTCGCCCAGACGGTCGCGGAGCTGGTCGCCGAGGGCCTGCTGTCCGAGCACGTCACCGACCTGTCCGAGCACGGCACCGACCGCGAGGAGCGGCGCGGACGCCCCTCGACCCAGCTGCGTCTCGTCCCGCACCCCGGTTGGGTCGGCGCGATCGACCTGGGTCACCGGCACGTCGCGGTGGCGCTGGGCGGCATGCACCACAACGTCGTGGACGAGGCGCGCGTCGGGTGGCGGGTCGACCGCTCGGCCCAGGAGGCCCTGGCGCTCGCCCAGAGCATGCTCGCCGACGCGCTGGGCCGCCACGCGGGGCGCCGCGCGGATCTGCGGGCGCTGGGGGTCAGCGTGCCGTTCCCGGTCGTCGACGCCACCGTCCAGCCCATCGGCAGCGTCCCGGGCTGGGACGGGGTCCGCCCCAGCGACCTGCTCGGCCTGCCCAACGCGACCGCCGTGATCGTCGACAACAGCTCGGACCTGGCCGCGTGGGGCGAGTTCGTCCAGGTCGCCGACCCCGGCGTGCGCAGCCTCATCTACGTCAGCGCCGGCGACGGGGTCGGCGGCGGCCTGGTCATCAACGGACAGGTCTTCAGCGGCACGCACGGCATCAGCGGCGAGATCGGTCACGTGCCGGTGCCCGGCTGCCGGCTGCGGTGCCGGTGCGGGCGCACCGGCTGTCTCGACGCCCTCGTCAGTGCGGCCAGCGCCGGCGACGCCTCCAGCGTCCGTGCCGCCGGCCGGGCGGTCGGCACCGTGCTGGCCCAGGTCTCCAGCTTCGTCGACCCCGACCTGGTCGTGCTCGGCGGCGCGCTGGGCAGCTGCGATCCCGGGTTCGTCGACAGCGTCAGCGACTCCTACCGGCGCCACGAACCGTCCCGCCGGGTCGCCTTCACCGCCGCGCGGCTCGGCCTGCGTTCACCCTTGTGGGGCGCCTTCGACCGGGCGACGCAGGAGGCCTGGGCGAGCGCGTTCCAGCTGAGCCCGGCGTCCCGCACCAGGCGGCTCCGGGCCACCGCGCTGCCGGCCTGACGCAGCCGCCGCGTTGCGCGCTACCCGAGCGGGTCCGGTGGCTCCGGGAAGAGCTCGCGGAGCTGGTCCTCGCGCAGCGGCAGGTTGAGGAGGCTGAGTTTGACGGCGTTGCGCTGGAGGTGCGTGTCGGGGTCCAGCCGGATCAGGGAGACCGCGTCGGCGTGGAGCCTGATCGACATCGTCCGGCGCGGGTCGAGCCGGCCGGTGGGCGTGCCGTCGACGGACACCCGCAGCGGCTGGTCGGCGGAGGGGTTCGCCAGCGAGATCGCGTCGTCGGCGCCGAGGACCACGGACCGGCTCATGCCGGACATCGGCGCGACCGGGGTGAGGACCATGGATGGTGAGGCGGGCGAGACGATCGGTCCGCCGGCGGCGTAGTTGTAGGCGGTCGAGCCGATCGGTGTACAGGCGATGAGCGCGTCGGCGCGGTAGTACCCGTGCCGGACCGTGTTGGCGAGCAGGTCGACGCTCATGGTGGTGGACGGTGCCGCCGCGGTGATGACGACGTCGTTGAAAGCGGTCCAGCAGGCCGGCGCGGTGTCGACATGGACGTCGAGGCAACCGTGCGGCTCCAGCGTGTAGGCACCCTCGACGATCCGGGCGAGGGCGGTCTCCAACTGTGCCGGCGCGATCTCCACCAGGAACCCGAGGTTGCCGTGGTTGACGCCGAGCACCGGCACCGGGCGGTCGACAACCAGCCGCATGGCGCCGAGCATCGTGCCGTCGCCGCCCAGGCTGACGATCGCGTCGGCCCGGTCCACGAACTCCTCCGCGTCAACCAGCGTGATGTCGCTGCCGACCCGGACGGCGTCGGCCGTGCGGGCGATGACGGTGGCGCGGTGCCTCGCGGCGGACGTCGTGATCACGCGCACCGAGTCCAGCACGCTCCTGCTCGGATGCACCACCAGGCCGATCGTCTTGACCACGGGCGTTGCCGGCTGGTCGTTGAACGTCAATGACCGACCCCCACACCCAGTGCCTCGTCGCCGCGCATCCAGAAGCGGCCCCGCGCCATGCTTCCCCGGCACCGTCACACGAAACCCCCGGCACGGCGCGGACGGCCGCCGGCAGCTCCGGCCACGCCGTCCAACCGTTTCGGGGCCTGGCGGGCGGGTAGGCCGCGCGTACCGCCGGACCCCGATCGGAGGCTCATCGATGACTGCTCCCACACTGCCGGACCTCTACGAGTGGCTGGAACGGTCCCGCCGCGACGGTCAGGTGCATTACGACGACGGGCAGCAGTCCTGGGCGGTGCTCGGACATCCCGAAGCCGCGGCGGTCCTCACGGATCCGGCCACCTTCTCCTCCGATCTCGGCGATCTGCTGCCCCGGCAGGAGGACATGGACCTGTTCCAGCGCGGCAACTTCGTCCGGATGGACCCGCCCCGGCACGACAAGCTGCGCAAGCTGGTGAGCCAGGCGTTCACCCCGAAAGTGGTGGCGGGTCTGGCTCCCCGCATCGAAGAGGTCACCACCGAACTGCTCGACGCGCGGGCCGGTGAGCGCCGGTTCGACCTGGTCGACGACCTTGCGTATCCGCTGCCGGTGATCGTGATCGCCGAGCTGCTCGGCATCCCGGCGTCCGACCGCCCGGTGTTCCGGCGGTGGGCCGACGGCCTGTTCGAGCGCTCGAACGCCGGCCCCGACGAGTCGCTGGTCCGGATGATGGACGATGCCGCGCTGGACGCGCTGGCGCCGGTGATGCACGAGATGAACGCCTACCTGCTGGCGCACATCCGGTCCCGCCGGGCGTCGCCCGCCGACGACCTGACCAGCCGGCTCGTGGTGGCCGAGGGCGACGGCGAACGCCTGACCGACGAGGAGATCGTCGGGTTCGTCGGCCTGCTGCTGCTCGCCGGGCACATCACGACGACGGCGACGCTGGGCAACACGGTGCTCTGCTTCGAGGCCCATCCGGACGCCGCGGCCGAGGTGCGGGCCGACCCGGCGCTGCTGCCCGCCGCGATCGAAGAGGTGCTGCGCCTGCGCACGCCCTTCCCGCGGCTGGCCCGGCGGGCGACCGCTGCCGTCACGATCGGCCAGGCCGCCATCCCGGCCGGCGCCGTCGTCGTGGCCTGGCTCGCGGCCGCCAACCGCGACGAGCGGGTCTTCGCCGAGCCCGACCGGTTCGACGTCCACCGGTCCCCCAACCCGCACCTCACCTTCGGCCACGGGATCCATTTCTGTGTCGGTGCGCCCCTGGCCCGCCTGGAGACGAAGATCGCGCTGCGGATCCTGCTCGACCGGTACCGCGACATCACCGTCGACGCCGGCGCACCGATCGCGTCGCGCAACCCGTGGGTGATGATCAGCCCCACCAAGCTGCCGCTGGCGGTCAGCCCGGCCTGAGCCCGGCCGACCGCCAGGTGCCCGGCGGCTGTCACGGGGTGAGCAGCAGCGCCCGGCGATGGCTCGGTGGCATCGGCGGCGTCCATTCGAGTTCCTCGCGCGGCCACTGCTGCAGCCGCGCCCCGGCCTCGTACGTGCTCTGGGCGAAGTCCAGGATCGCCTGGCGCGGATCGGCCGAGGTCCGGACGTCGTCGTAGCTGAGGATGCACTCGCCGAGGCCGGCGTCGAACCGCGCCGCCGCCGGGGCGATCGGCTGGTCCCGGATCCCCGGCGGCTCCGGGTAGTTGTAGGCGAAGAAGACCGGCTGCTCGACGCGTTCGCCGTTGAGCCAGGTCCCACCGGGCCAGAAGCCCACCGTGCTCTGCTCGGCGGTGTAGCTGAACCGGGTGATCGTGTCGGCGCCCGGCGGCGGCTCGGCGGGCCGGCCCGAGTACCGCGTGGTGGCCAGGTCGAAGGAGCCCCAGTAGAACTGGACGGGGCTGGCCTTGCCGGTGAAGCGGGCCCGGAACTCGTCGAGGATCGCCTCGACCTGACACAGCACGTGCCAGTAGCGCTCGGCCTGGGCGCCGTCGTAGGTGGCGTGCCGGTCGTCCAGGTCGAACGGGATCGGGTCCGGCACCTCCACCGGCTGCGGCCAGATCGGGACGAACAGCCCGAGGTCGCCGAGTGCCGCCATGGTGTCGGCGTAGAAGTCGCGGACCGGCCGTCCGAGCGGGACGGCGCGCCGCTCCCCGTCGCTGGTCTCGATGCGGACCTGATGGTCGAGCAGGTCGAGCTCCATCTGGAAGGTACGGGCACCGTACGGGATCGCCGCCGTCCGCAGGCCCCGGGCCGACAGCTCCAGGGCGACCTGCCACCAGTGGTTCGCCATCGGTCGCAACGCCAGCGAGATCTTCCCGGCGACCTGGGCATACATGTGCAGCGTGTCGTAGGTGGGTTCCCATGCCTCGATCGGCAGCGCCGGCCAGCGCTGTTCCTGGTTGGTCATCTTCCGCCCCCAAGGTCACCGCCCCGAACCGGGGCGATGTGCTCGGCACGTGTGATGTCGGGGTTGTGCTGCCCGGCTCGAATCCGATCATGCACGTCCGCGGGACCGTCCACCTACCGAGCCAAGCAAGCGCTTGGTACGGTGACGCATGCGCTTCGGCATTCTCAGTCCCGTCGTCTTCCGCCCGCCCGGCCAGTTCAGCGCCTGGGAGACCGACGCGGGCCCGGCCGAGCTGGTCCAGGTCGCCGAGGCGGCGGACCGGCTCGGCTACCACCACCTCACCTGCAGCGAGCACGTCGGCGTGCCTGCCAGGATCGCCGCGCGGGCCGGCGGCACCTACTGGGACCCGCTGGCCACCCTGGGCTTTCTCGCGGCGCACACGACGCGCATCCGGCTGGCCACCCACGTCCTCGTGCTCGGCTACCACCACCCGCTGGAGATCGCGAAGCGCTACGGGACCCTCGACCGACTCAGCGGCGGCCGGGTGGTCCTCGGCCTCGGAGTGGGCAGCCTGAAAGAGGAGTTCGCCCTGCTCGGGGCCGACTTCGACGGCCGCGGCGCCGCCGCCGACGACGCGATCCGGGCGCTGCGAGCCGCCTGGGGACAGCCGCTGCCCGAGTACGAGGGCACCCACTACCGGTTCCGGGACTTCCTCATCGATCCGCACGCACCCCGGCGCCGGGTGCCGCTGTGGATCGGCGGATACACCCGCCGCTCGCTGCGCCGGGCCGTCGAGCTCGGCGACGCCTGGGTGCCGTTCGGCCTGCCGCCCGAGCAGCTCACCACCATGCTGGCCGCGGTCGAGCGGCCGGAAGGCTTCGACGTGATCCTCACGCCACCGCCGCTGGATCCGATCGCGGACCCCGGCGGCGCGCGCCGCCACGTCGAGCAGCTGCAGGCGGCCGGGGCCACGATGATGAACATCGTCCTGCGCCATCGCAGCGCCGAGCACTGTGTCGAGCAGCTGGCGGCCTTCCGGCAGCTCTTCGACCAGGCGTCGTGGCCGGCCGCCGACCAGCCGGCCGGCGTTGCGGAGGCACGACATGCCGGAGCATGACCAGGCGATCGCCGAGCTGCAGCGCCGGGTGCGGGACCTCGAGGACCGGCTGGCCCTCATGCAGCTGCTCGCCACGTACGGTCCCGCCGTGGACAGCGGGTCGGCGGCGCAGACCGCGCGGCTGTGGACCGGCGACGGCGTCTACGACACCTATCCGGCGGTGCTGCACGGCCACGCGGCCATCGAGGACATGGTGACCGGCGAGCTGCACCAGCGGCTGATCCATTCCGGCGCCGCCCACCTGCAGGGCCTGCCGCACCTGGAGGTCGACGGCGACCGGGCCGTCGCCACCGCCTATTCGCAGCTGGTGCTGCGCGACGAGGCGACCGACAGCTTCCGGATCTGGCGCACGGGCGCCAACCGCTGGGAGTTCGTCCGCACCGCGCAGGGCTGGCAGGTCACCCACCGGGTCAACCGCCAGCTCGACGGCAGCGCCGAGGCGCGGGACCTGTTCAGCGCGGCAGTCGGCGAGCGGCCAGGTGCCGGATCGGCTGGTCCGGAAAGCGACCCCGCGCCACGCAACCGGGAGGAGGATGAACGGTGAGGTGGCTATACCTGCCAGCAGGTATCAGCGGGTACGGAAACCGTCAGTCGGAGAGTCCCGCTGGCGCCGAGGCCGTCCCCCAACCGTACGAGAGAACCTGGGTATAGAGAAACATTACATGCCCCACTTGAACAGGTGATCCCCATGACGACTTGCCCGGTTGAGCCGATGCTGAGCATGGCACTGTTCGTCTCCGACGTCTCCGCGTCCGGCGACCAGGACGACGCCACGATTCGCGAGACCGTTGACCGCACGCTCGAGCAGCTCGGGCCGGACGAGTGCTACGCCCGGGCCGCAGAGGTGTTCGGCGACCGCCCCGAGGTTGCACTGGGCCGGATCCAGTGGGCCCGCGAGCGGTGCGCCCGCGCCATGGCGCCGGCGCTCGCCGGCGCGTCCGCCTGACGATCCTGCCGCGCCGCTACTTGCGGCGTCCCGGCCCGGTCACGGTGTCCTCCACGGCGGCCAGATGCAGCTTCATCGCATCGGCCGCCGCTTTCGCGTCCCGCTCCGAAATGGCGGCGAGGATGGCGTCGTGCTCGTCGGCCGCCTGCGTCGCCCGGCCCGGGACGGCGGCCGCGGCGATGGCCTGCTCCTGCAGGACCGAGCGGAGCTCCGAGACCAGCCGCGGGAACAGGGGGTTGGCGGTCGCGGTGGCGATGGCCACGTGGAAGTCGGCGTCGATGCCGACCCGGATGGTGGGGTCCTGTTCCTCACGGAACCGCACGAGCAGCGAGGTCATCGTCTTGATGTCGGTCCGCGAACGGCGCTCGGCCGCGAGGGCGGCCAGGGGCACCTCCAGCGTCCGGCGGACCTCGTGCAGGTCGCGGGGCAGATACTTGCCGGTCAGCAGTTGGGACGGCGCGAACTGCGCGTCGACGAAGGTGCCCTTGCCGGCATACGAACGGGTCAGACCGAGCGCGTTCACGCTGTGCAGCGCCTCACGGATCACCGAACGGCTGACCGCGAACGACTTGGACAGCTCGGCCTCGGAGGGCAGCCGCTGACCCACCGCGAACTCGCCCGACTCGATGAGTTCGACGAGTTGCGATCGCACATGTTCCGCGGCGGTGCGCTGCGCGACGGGGATCACCTTCACGGCTGCCAGGTTAACAGCCTGTCGGGCAGCCGTCCGGTCAGAACTAGGCATCGACGCGCACCGGCTTCGACCAGGTCGACTCGCACGGGCTGCCGGCGGCGTACACCAGCGAACGGGCCGAAAGGTCCATCACGATCCCCGCGATGGTGCAGGTGCGCTCAGCCACCGGCTGGGCCGCGTCCGGGTGCTGGCACACGCTGTACGGCGCGTCCGCGTGATCGGCGAGGGCGTCCTGCAGGCTCTCGGTCGTGTGCGTGTCGTGCTGCCGCACGCGCGCGGTCAGGTGGTGCAGCCGGTTGCGGGTGTGCGCCTTGCGCTCCAGATAGCGGTCCACCCCCGTGAGGCCGTCGACCAGGAAGTGGTTGGCGTGGGTGACCGCACCGTCGACGGGGGTGATCACGCCGCACGGGCCGTCGCCCGGCCCGGTCTCGATGTCCGCGCAGAACCCGCCCGCGTCGGCGATGAGATAGTTCGCGGAGTTCGCCCGCGAGGTGGCTTGGATCCGCTGGGCGGCCTCCGCGCCGCTGTCGCTGTCGAGCACCGATCGCAGCAGCACGTGATACGGAACGCCGAACCGGCCCTCGTCCCCGTCCGAGATGAGGGTGTTGGTGCACAGGCCGACCCCGCTGGAGTTGATCCCGACCTTCGCCAGCATCCCGGCCTCGACCACCGTGACGAAGTCCGGGCCGTCGTCGCGGCGCACCTGCAGCACGATCGCGGTGTCCCGGGCCCCCTCGATCCAGTCCCAGTTCTGGCCCATCAGCGCCGTGCCGGAGGTGGTGCGCTCGGGGGTGAGCGCGAACGACGTGCACTCCGTGGATGCCACCGCCCGGGCCCGCCCGGGAGCGGCGAACATGATCTCGCTGCGGGTGTTCAGAGCCAGGATGTCGGCCACCTCGACGCCGGCGCCGCGGGCGATCGCCCGGATCTCCCGCGCCGACGCCGGCGAGAAGTCCTCGATCGGACCGGCGAACCGGAGTCCATGTCGCCGCACGGTTTCCCAGTCCCACGACGCGTAGTGCATGAACACGCCGGCATAGGTCCGCAACGCGTGCTCGATCCGGGTCTTCGCGGCGAGGCCGTACTGGTATCCCCGCTCTTCCGGGTCGCCCGTGACGGTAACGACGTCGTACCCGGAGGCGACTGTCCGCGCCATACCCGCACCTCCACTTTTGTAGCTCCTGGCCCTCGCCCGCCTAGCAGGCTATCAGGTTGCATGACAAGTTGTCCTTCCCCGGTGCGGCCGCCAGTGCTTAGACTCCTGTCGGACTGTCGGACAGGAGTCGCGCAATGCAGGTAGACCTTCCCCTCGAGCAACTGGTGCGGTACGAGTACCCGCACCCCGAGCCCGGGGACTTCGACGCCTTCTGGAGCCGGACGCTGCGCGAACAGGGCGCGTATCCCCTCGATCCGCGGTTCGAGCCGGTCGACGCCCTGCTCCGGACCGTCGAGGTGTACGACGTCACATTCGCCGGATACGCCGGGGACGACGTACGGGGGTGGCTGCTGCTGCCGCACGAGCGGACCGGCCCCCTGCCGCTCGTGGTGGAGTACCTGGGCTACGGCAGCGGACGCGGGCACCCGGTCGAGTCGCTCGCCTACGCCAGCGCCGGCTTCGCGCACGCCGTCATGGACTCCCGCGGCCAGGGCAGCGCCCTGCGGGCCGGCCACACCGCGGACCCGCACGGGGCGGGCCCGTCCGCGCCGGGGTTCATGACCCGGGACATCCTCGATCCCGAGCGGTACTACTACCGCCGCCTGTTCACCGACGCGTACCGGTTCGTCGACGCCGTGGCGACCCACGAGGCCGTGGCGCGCGACCGGATCGCGGTGACAGGACGCAGCCAGGGAGGTGCCCTGGCGCTCGTGGCCGCCGGCCTGCGCGACGACGTCCGGCTGGCGATGCCGCATGTGCCGTTCCTGTCCGCGTTCCGGCGCGCGGTCCAGGTGACGGACCACAGCCCCCACGGGGAGATCGTGAAATGGCTGGCCGCCCACCGTGGTTCGGTGGAGCGCGCCTTCGAGACGCTCGCCTATTTCGACGCCGTGTCCTTCGCCCGGCGAGCCGCCTGTCCCGGCCGGTTCTGCGTCGCCCTGCACGACGTCGTGAGCCCGCCTTCCACCGTTTTCGCTGCATACAATGCCTATGCCGGGCCCAAGGAGATGACCGTGTGGCAGTTCAACGGCCACGAGGCGGGCGGGCCCGAAGACCTCTTGCGAACCATTCGCGCCGTCCGAGAGCTGGTGTCATGACCATCGTCGACTTCCACCACCACGCGCCGTTGGCGTCCTACGTCCGCCGGTTGACGGCGCTGGGGATCCAGGCCCAGCCGGGCGCCCCGTTCCCGGTGTGGGAACCGGCGGACTCGGTCCGGATGATGGACCGGCTGGGCATCGACCTTGCCGTGCTGTCCGTCGCCTCACCCGGGTTCTACTTCGGCGACCAGGCCTTCACCACGGCCCTGTGCCGGGACACCAACGACGAGCTGACCGAGGTGGTCCGCGACGGCGACGGGCGGTTCACGGCGGTCGCCTGCCTGCCGCTGCCCTCGGTCGACGCCGCGCTCACCGAGGTCGAGCGGGTGTTCGACCGGCCGGAGTTCGCCGGCGTCGGCCTGCTCACCAGCTACGCCGGGTCGTACGTCGGCCATCCCAAGTTCGACCGCCTGCTGGAAACCCTGAACGACCGCGGTGCGTTCGTCCACGTGCACCCGGTGCTGCCCGCGTGGTGGCCCGAGGGCGAGATCCCCCTCCGGCCGTCGGTCCTGGAGTATCTCTTCGACTCGACGCGCCTCATCACGAACCTGCTCCTCACCGACGTGCCGCGCCGGTTCCCGCGGATCCGGTGGGTCTTCTCGCACTGCGGCGGCGCGATGCCGGTCGTCGCTCCGCGCATGGTGCTGGCCGAGGGCATGCCGGAGCTCGCGGCCGTCGCCCAGGACGGCGTCCTGCGCGCGCTGGCGGCGTTCCGCTACGACACCGCCCTGTCCCACACCGCCGCCGACCTCGGCGCGCTGCTGTCCTTCATCGACGACTCGCGGGTCGTGCTCGGCACGGACTTCCCGTTCTCGTCGCTCGACGAGGTGGCCGGGCGTTACGCCCTCCTGCGCGAGTACCTCGGCGACGCGCACCGCTCGGCCGTGCTCAGCGAGAACGCCCGCGAGCTGCTCGGCGAGCTGGGGCGGACCCGGTGACCCGGGCCGGCGGCCGGATGGCCAGCGCCTGGTAGATGGCCGCCTGCTCGGGTCCCAGCGGCGTGGTCTGCGTGACGGTGCCGGCCGGACCGGCGAGGGTCACCTGGGCCACCCGCCCGAGCCGCCGGTTGATGGTCCGCCAGGTCTGACCGCTGGCGTGCTCGGCGACGCGGGTCAGTAGCAGGGCCAGCCACCAGATCAGCACGTCCGCGTGGATGTTGTGCCCCGAGCGGTGGGCGGCCGGCCCGGGCAGCAGCTGTGCCTTGAGGTCACGGGCTTCCAGGAGGTTCCGGTAGCCCAGGGCGACGTCTTCGGCGCTGATGTGCGGGTCGGAGGTGGCGATGAGGTGCTTGCCGTCGAGCCTGGCCTGGGCCTTGACCTTCGCCAGGTCCACCTTCAGGCGCCCGCCGGGCGGCCGGATCAGCCAGCGGCCGAGGGTGGGGTGGTCGCGCAGCGCGCGCTCGGCCCGCACCCGGGCGGCATCGTCGCGGGCGCACCGCTCGGCGATCCGGGCCAGTTCGGCCTGGAGGTGGCCGATCGCCTCGTCGCGTTGCCGGCGGTCGCGCTGCTCCTGGTCCGGGTCGTGGCAGACGACGAACCGGGCGTCCTGACCGTCGAGGCGGACCTCCCGGACGCGGAGGTCGTCGCGGACGTGCCGGTAGCGGCCCGAGCGGGACAGCACCGCCGCGACGAGGCGGTTGCCGTCGCACATGCGCATCCCGGCGATGTAGTGCCCGCCGGCGTGGCGCAGGCCGGCCAGGTCGTCCGCGCCGGAGAAGGCGCGCTCGACCACGGTGACGACCCGGCCCGGATACCGGTCCAGCAGGTCGTCGCGGACCTCGGCCGGGACGGCGCCGGCACCGGCACCACCCGGCCAGCACCAGCAGCGGACCGGGATGCCTTCCCTGGTCACGGCCAGGCCGACGACGACCGGCTCCCCGTCGCATTCGAACTGGACGGTGTCGAAGAACAGCCGGTCGGGCCGGTCGGCCACGGCGAGGAACAGCGACTCCTGCACCCGCGCCTGCGTGTCCGCGTCCACGAGCAGCTCCATCACCCGGCGGGCGTGCTCATCGTCCATCGTGGACAGTCCCGGTACGGCGGCCTCCTCGCGCACCCATTCCGCGGCCGGCAGCCCGCTCGCCGGCGCCACCGCCCGGTGGGCGACCAGCGCGAACAACACCCGTTCCAGGCCGGCGGTGAACCGCCGCGCGCCGGTGGCGGCACGGATCGCCGCGCCCACGTCGAGGCGGTGCCACAGCCCGTCGAGCAGCCAGGTGGCGCCGACGGTCCGGACGTCGACGACCTCCAGCATCGCGGTTCGGGCGGCCGCATCCGCCGGCGCGGCACGGGTTGGCGCGGCACGGGTTGGCGCGGCACCGGTCAGCGTGGCACCGGCCGGCTCGTCGCCGAAGTGCTTGCCGATCGAGGCCGCCAGCCGCCGCAGCCCGGCCGCGTCGACCTGGTCCACCCGGCCCAGGCTCATCAGGACGTCCGGCTTGATCCGCCCGTCCACCCGCCGGTTGTGGGCCAGGGCGACGTAGCGCACCACCGCGCCGTCGGCGTTGGTCCGCGACGTGAACCGCAGAAACATGCCTACGACCAAACCATTCTTGACCTGCTAGCACAAGGTCAAGATACTGAGTCGTGTTACTACATGTTCACCTTCCGAGCCGCTTCGCGACCGGCCGACACCCCACCTGACCAGCGGCGATCCGAAACCGATCTCTCCCCCGTGTGTACCAAACCGCGCCCCCCGGGCGCAAGGAAAGTTCGTAACGAACAGAGCGGAGGCCCTTGCGATCCATCCGACCGCGGTGCACCCTGAGGGACAACCTATCGGGCTGTCAGACAGCCGGGCAGGTTGACAGGTCCGGAGGCACCGCGTACCCCGCGCTTGGCAGGTCTTCGGTCCCCAGCAGAGGAGAGCAGCGATGCGTGCAAGGAACGTATGGCGCGGCCGTGTCGCCGTGGTCATCGGGCTGACGGGGGCCCTGGCCCTCGCGGCCTGTGGTGGAGGAAGTGACTCGGGCGCGAACAGCTCGGGCGAGATCAAGGGAAACATTGACTTCTGGATGGGCGACCCCATCGGGGACGTCCAGCAGCCGATCATGCAGAAGCTGGCGGACGACTACGCCGCCGCACACCCGGGGACCAAGGTGAACCTCCGGTTCCTCGGCAAGGACGCACATCAGACGTACCTGACCTCGATCGCGGGCGGCAGCGTTCCCTGTGTCGCGCTCATCGGCAACACCTGGACCCCCGAGTTCGCGGCACTCAACGCCCTCGAGGTGTACGCCGACGACCCGAAGACGCTCCAGGGCACCTACGTGCCCGGCATGATCGAGTCGACCATCTTCAAGGGCAAGTCCTACGCCGTTCCCTACGACACCGGTGTCCGTGCCTTGATCTACCGCAAGGACATGCTCGAGGGAATCGGCAAGTCCGCGGCCCCCGCCACCTGGGAGGAGCTGCGCGAGGACGCCCTGGCCATCCAGGCGAAGAATCAGGGCGTCAACGGGTTCGGCATCATCGGCGGCGCGCACTGGTACTACCTGCCGCTGATCTGGAACTGGGGCGGGGAGATCGCCAAGCAGAACGGCGACAAGTGGGTCTCCGAGGCCGGCTCGGCGCAGTCCGTCCAGGCGTTCCAGTTCTACTCCGATCTGCTGACCAAGGATCACCTGTCGCCCGCCGGCGCATCGGCCTGGACCGCGGCCGACGTCGACAAGTCCATGGGTCTGGGCCAGACGGCGATGATGGTCGGCGGATCGTGGGACCTGCGGACCATTCTCAAGCAGAGCCCCGATCTGGAGGGCAAGCTGGGCACGGCCGTCCTGCCCAAGGGGCCGGGCGGGAACAACGACACGTTCGCCGGCGGCAGCAACCTTGCCGTGTTCCGCGGGTGCAACAACAAGGCGGTGGCGAACGACTTCGTGAAGTTCATGATGACGAAGGAAAACCTCGTGCCGGTCACCTCGAACCTGGGTCTGCTCCCGGCGACGAACGACGCGCTGGCTCAGGAGAAGGCCACCGGGTCCTTCTCGGCCCCGCTGTTCAAGGCGTACGCCGACCAGGCCGACCACACCCGTTCCATTCCTCCGGTGGCCAGCTGGGGGAAGGTCGAGGGGGCCAACTCCATCGTGAACGCCATGCAATCGATCATGAGCGGCAAGAAGACGGCCGACGCCGCCATGAAGGAACTCGCTGACCAGGTGAACCAGGCAATTGGTTAAGAATGTGAAGACCACAATCCGTCGCGCAGCGTCCTCGGCAACCCCGGGGGCGCTGCGCGAGCGGCGCTTGCCGCGCGGGCAGCAAGGCTTCGAGAAGCGCTTCCTGCCATGGGCCTTTCTGGCGCCGCTGCTCGCGGTGATCGCCGGCGTGGTCGGCTATCCGGTGGTGCGCACGATCTGGCTGTCGTTCTACGACGGTGAGTACCTGCAGCGCGGACCGTTCGTCGGGCTGCAGAACTACCGCGACATCTTCGCCGACCCGAACTACACCGCCGCGCTGCTGCGCACGACCCTGTTCGCGGCCGCGGTGGTCGTCACCACGATCCTGCTGAGCCTGGCCATCGCCCTGGTTCTGGACGCCGCACCCCGCGCCGCCAAGGTGCTCAGCGTCATCGTGCTGCTCCCCTGGGCCATGCCGCGGGTCGCGTCGGGCGTGGTCTGGAAGTGGATGTTCGACGACCAGTACGGCGTGGTCAACTGGCTGCTGGTCAACTGGTTCGGCCTCGACTCCTTCAAGGGCTACTCCTGGTTCAGCACCGGTACACCGGCCATGGTGGCCATCACGGTCGCCGTCGTCTGGCACTCGGTCCCCTTCGTGGCGGTCTCCCTGTTCGCCGGGCTGCGCGGCACCCACGGCGAGGTGGTGGAGGCGGCCCGGGTCGACGGCGCCAGCGCCTGGCAGATCCTGCGCCGCATCCGGCTGCCGATGATCCGTCCCCTGCTGGTCGTGATGACCACGATCTCGACCATCTGGGCGTATCAGTCCTTCGACCACTTCCTGGTGATGACCACACCGCCCGGCGGCCCGGACCACTCGACCGAGGTGCTGTCCCTGCTGACCTGGCTGGAGGCCTTCGCCCAGCTCGATCAGGGCTCCGCCGCGGCCATGGCCGTGGTCCTGTTCCTCATGCTGGCCGCGGTGAGCGTGCTGTACGTCCGGCTGAATCGAGAGGACGTTCGATGACGTCACTGTTGCGCCGTGGTGCGCTGTTCCTGTTCGTCGCCGTGATCGTGGTGAGCAGCCTGTTCCCGTTCTTCTGGATGCTGGTCACGTCGGTCAAGCCCGACAGCGAGCTGTTCACCCGCACCCCGCGGTTCATCGTCACGTCGCCGACCGTGGAGCGGTACACGCACCTGCTCGACGGCAACATTCCCACCCAGTTCCGCAACTCCCTCATCGTCGCCGTCGCCACGACGGCGCTGACCGGCCTCATCGCCCTGCTGGCGGGCTACGCCCTGGCCCGCTACCGGCTGCGGACCCGGCACATCCTCACGGTCGTCATCCTCGTCACGCAGCTGCTGCCGCAGACCATCCTCGTCATCCCGTTGTTCACGCTGTTCCGCAACGCCGGCCTGCTCAACACGTTTCAGGGGCTGACCCTGAGCCACCTGGCCCTGACCGTGGGGCTGTGCACGTTCATGCTGCGCTCGTTCGTCGTGGAGATCCCGTTCGAGCTCGAGGAGGCCGCGCTGGTCGACGGGGCGAGCCGGCTGCGCGCCGTCTGGTCGATCGTGTTCCCGCTGGCCTGGCCGGGGCTGGCGGCGAGCTCCGTCTACGCGTTCATCACGTCGTGGAACGAGCTCATGTTCTCGGCGACGTACATGCAGCGGCCCGAGATCGAAACGCTTCCCGTCGCCCTGCAGCAGTACTTCTCCAGCTACTACACCGACTGGGGCGGGGTGATGGCGGCGAGCGTGATCTTCACGATCCCCGTGGTGATCTTCTTCCTCTTCGTGCAGAAGCGGCTGATGCAGGGCATGGCATCGGGCGCGATGAAAGGCTAGAAGCGGAAGGGCTGGACGCTGAAGAGGCGGGAAGCTGCAGGGTTAGAAGCGGAACAGGGACGCCTGGAACCGGTAGGCGTCCCCGCGGTACAGCTGGCGGCCCACGTCGAAGCACTGGTCGTGCTGGTCGAAGGTCTTCTGGTAACCGACCAGCACCGGGTCGCCGGGCTCGAGGCCGAGCACCTTGGCCTCCCGCGCCTTGACCGCCTCCGCCGCGAGCTCGTAGTCGCACCGGCTGGCCGCGATGTCATACCGGTCGCGCAGCACGTCGTAGAGCGACTGGCCGGTGAAGTCGACGGCCTCGATGCCGGGCACCCGGGCGGCGTCGAGGCACGAGTGGTCGACGCTGAGCGGCGAGCCGTCCAGGAACCTGACCCGGCGCAGGTCGACCACCGGCTGGGCGTCGTCGATGCCCAGCACCTCCGCCTCGGCCAGGGTGGCCGGGCGGACCATGGCCCGCACGACCCGGGACGTCGCCTCCATGCCGCGCTCGCGCGCGACCTCGCTGAGCCCGCGCAGCCGGTTGGGCTCGTGCACGAGCCGGTTCTCGGCCACGAACCAGCCGCGCTGCGGCGACGGCACGATCCGTCCGGCATCGGCCAGGGCGCTGAGCACCTGCCGCAGCGTCACCCGGCTGACCCCGAGCTCGGCGGCCAGGGTCCGCTCACCGGGCAGCCGGGTGCCGGCCGGGAACTGGCCCACGGTCAGCGCTTCGGAGAGGGCACGGTAGGCCTCGACCGCGTTGTTGCGGCCCTCCACCCGGGCCGGGGAGACCTTGAGGTCGAGTGCCTTCGCCACGGCTGCCACTCCTCGGGTTCGTTCGTGTGCGCTGCATCCTAACGCCCTTGCCGCGCATGGCCGATTCGATTGACACGCCCGGCCCGGTCCTCCAGACTGGTCTAATATACAGACCAGTTGGTGCCACGAGAGGGCGACATGACAGACGAGAGCATCCGCGAGCCGCAGGTCCTTCGATACCGGGACCTCGAGCGGCGCACGTGGGGCGACGAGACCACCGGACGGCTGTGCGACTGGTTCTACGCCGACGACGCAACGATGAACCTCAATATTGTGGGAATGCCGCCGAACGGTTCCGCGATCTCCTCGCCCGCCCACCCCACCGTGTTCGGCGCGGACGAGCTCTTCTACGTGCTCGAGGGGCGCATGGTCCAGAGCAACCCGGTCACCGGCGAGGTCTTCGTCGTCAACCCGGGTGAGGCCATCTTCTTCCGCAAGGACACCTGGCACTACCAGTGGAACCACAGCAACGTCCAGCTGCGGATGCTGGAGTTCTTCCAGCCCGCCCCCAAGGCCGGCACGGGCGGCGCCTACGCCCGCTCCCAGCCCCCGCTCGACGGCCCGCCGAAGCAGGGCCAGGACGAGCTGCTCGGCAACTGGCCGATGGCCCGCGACACCCCGCGCGAGCGGACCACCTGGATGATCCGGGAGGCCGACACCCTCTGGCGGATGGAGGGCTCCACCCGGGGCCGCGAGATCCTCGTGGGCATCCTGGCCAGCACCGAGCACCTCACCGCCGGGAAGATGTCGTTCCTGGGCGGCCAGCGCAGCGACGTGTACAGCCACGGCGCCGACAAGGTGATCTTCGTGGAGTCGGGCAACCTGCACGTCGAGCTCACCGGCACGAAGAAGTGGGTCGAGCTGGACCCCTGGGACGGCGTGCGCATCCCGGCCGGCACACCGCACTCGTTCTACAACATGAGCCACGAGCCCGCCACGTGCCTCTTCTCGGTGGCCGGCGAGTACCGGCCGGGCTGCGTTGACTGACGTCGCGGTCGGCGGTGGTCACGACGTCCTCGTGGCCGCCGTCGACTGGGGCGGGACCTGGATCCGGGCGGCCGCCGTGTCGGGCGGCCGGATCGTGCGCAAGGACCGCCGCGCCAAGCCGCCGGGCCTGGCCGAGCAGTACGCCACGGTCGCCGACCTGGTCCTGCGCACCACCGCGCAGCTCGCCCAGGCGCCGGCCGCGGTGGGCGTGGGACTCGCGGGCGTGGTCCAGGAAGGCATCGTCGGCACCGCCCTCAACCTCGGTTTCACCGACGGCACCGACGTCGCGGCCGCGCTGCGTCCGCACCTGCCGCTGCCCGTCCATCTGCTCAACGACGCCCAGGCCACCGCGCTGGGCGTGGCGGCACGCTGGCCGCACGGGACGACCGCCGTCCTGACCATGGGCACCGGCATCGGCGGAGCGGTGATCAGGGACGGTTCGCTGGATCCCGGGCTCGGCGGAGCCGGCGACTTCGGCCACGTGGTGATCGACGTCGACGGTCCCCGCTGCCCCTGCGGCGGCACCGGCTGCCTGGAGCGGCTGGTCTCCGGACGGGGCCTGGCCGACGCCGCGAACGCGCTCGCGGGGGACGGGTCGAGTCCGGTGCTCGCCGCGCGGGCGGGCAGCGGGCGTGTCCTGCACGCCGGAGACCTGCAGGACGCGGCCGGGAGCGGCGACCAGCGGGCGGCCGACGTGCTCGACCGGGCCGCGCTCGCATTGTCCGCGGGCCTGCGCACGATCGTCGCGACGCATGACCCGCACCGCATCGTCCTGGCCGGCGCGGCCCTGGCCCCGGACACCTGGTTCGGGCGGGCGGTGCGAACACACTGGGACCGCACCCGGCCGCGCTGGGCCCGCACGGAGCTGCACCACGTGCCGGAGGACGAGGACGCGGCACTGCGTGGGGCCGCGTCCTACGCGCTCGACAAGCTCGCCGCGGGCCGGCCCGGCTCCTGACGAGCTTCCCTGCCAATCAATCCTGTGACACACTCCAACTGGTCCTTCTTGTAGACCAGTTTTCCTGAGAGGCCAGGTCACTCCGCATGAGTTTGTCCAACCGTTCGATCGTCGTCTTCGCCTTCGACGGCTACCAGGAGCTCGAGTTCTGGTACCCGGTCCTGCGCGCCCGGGAGGAGGGGGCGGAGGTCAAGGTCGTCGGTCCTGGGGAGGGTCCGTGTGAGAGCCACCTGGGCTACCCGGTCCTCGGCGACACGGTCCCGGACGAGGTCGTGTCCGAGGACGTGGACGCACTGGTGGTGCCGGGGACCGTGGCCGGTCGCCCGGCGGTCAGCGACGAGCAGGTGACACTCCTGCGCCGGCTGCGCGCCGCGCAGGTGCCCATCTTCGCCAGCGGCTCCGGCGCCCACCTGGTCCGGGAGCTCGTCCTCGACGTCGATCCCGACCGCGTCGCGGCGGACGCCGACGCCCTCCCCTCCATGTTCACCCGGCTGCGGACCGAGCTGGCCGGCTGAGCCGCGCCCGCCTGCTCTCGTCGACGTCGAAGGAGCGTTTCGTCATGCAGATCTTCCGTACCGTGCTCGGTGACGTCCCGGCCGAGAAGTCGGGCCGCATCCTCACCCACGAGCACCTGCTCTACGGGTACCCCGGGGCCGAGCTGGACCACCGGACCGCGTTCGACCACCCAGCCGCCGTCGAACGGGTCAGCGCCCAGGTCATCGACGGCATGATTCCCAACGGGTACAACACCCTCATCGACATGACCCCGGCCGAGGTCGGCCGCCACCCGCAGTTCATGGTGGACGTCGCCAAGCGCACCGGCATCAACGTCGTGGCGATCACCGGGTTCTTCCCGGAGCGCATGGGCGTGCCGTACTACTGGCGCCGGCAGACCATCGAGGAGCTCACCGAGTTCTTCGTGCGCGACCTCACCGAGGGCATGGTGTTCGCGTGGCAGCAGACGCCGTACAAGGCCGGCGCCATCAAGATCGCCACCGGGCAGGAGAGCGTCTTTCCCAAGCCGAGCCCGGTGGGCGCCTACGGCCGCCACGTCCACGAGGTGGAGGACCGCCTGATCCGGGCGGCCGGCAAGGCGGCCATGGAGACCGGCTGCGGCATCAACACCCACATCGACCCGATGGACTTCGAGGTCACGAACCCGGGACGCGAGCAGCTCGAGATCCTCGACGAGGTCGGCATGGACCTGTCCAAGGTGATCATCGGCCACGCCTTCGTCCCGCCGCAGGTCGCCATGATGCGCGAAGTCCTCAAGATGGGCGCGAACGTCCAGCTGGACCACATCGGCATCCCCTGGCGCGTCGGCAGCGCGGAGGAGCTGGACGAGGCGATGGCCAACGCCCTCATCGAGCTCATCGAGGACGGCTACCTGGACCGCATCGTCCTGTCGTTCGACCGGTGGTTCTTCAACCCCCGGGCGACGGTCACCGAGTCCGACCCGCAGCTGGAGAACGAGAAGGTCAACCTCAACTACATGTTCACCAACTGGGTCCCGCGCCTGAAGGCCAAGGGCGTCACCGACGAACAGCTCGACCAGATCATGATTCACAACCCGCGACGCATCCTGTCGATAACGGTCTGACGGAGGACTTGATGGAACTGCAGAAGGCTCGAGTCGCTGTCCTGGCCGAGAACCTGTACCAGGAGCTGGAGCTGTGGTATCCGGTCCTGCGGCTGCGCGAGGCCGGTGTGCAGGTCACGATCGTGGGCAGCCGCGCCGGCGAGGTGTACGCCAGCAAACTGGGCTACCCGGTGGTGGCCGAGGTCGGCATCGCGGACGTGTCGCCCGACGACTTCGACGCGGTGATCGTGCCCGGCGGCTTCTCACCCGAATACCTGCGCCGGGAACCGAAGTTCGTCGAGTTCGTCCGCGCCCTGAACGACCGGGCCGCCCCGGTCGCCGCGATCTGCCACGCGGGGTGGCTGCTGGCGACGGCGGACATCGTGAAGGGCCGCGCCGTCACGTCGGTCCCCGTCATCAAGGACGACGTGATCCACGCCGGCGGCGACTGGCGCAACGAGGCCGTCGTGGTCGACGGCAACCTCATCACCTCGCAGCTGCCCAACGACCTGCCCCAGTTCCTCGCGCGGATCCTCGACGCCCTGGCCGGCAGCGACGCGAAGGGCGGCGACGTCCCCGCCGTCGTGCGTGCCGCCACGCCGAGCTCGGCGGTGTACCACGCCGCGGCCGTGGTGAAGAACCGTGCGGCCGGGCCGGGATCGGCCAACTACCGGGCGTACGCGGTGGCAGGCGAGTGACCGTCGCGCTGGTCGCCGGCGGCGCCACCGGCATCGGACGGGCCACCGTGCGGGCCCTGCGCGCCGCCGGGACCGACGTGTACCTGGCCGACGTCAACGACGCGGCGGCCGAGGAGGTGGCGGCGCAGGAGGCCCCGGGGCGGATCGTCGTGGGGCACCACGACCTGGCCGACCGGCACGCGCCGAAGGCCGCCGTGGACGCCGCCCTGGCGGCGTTCGAGCGGCTCGACCACGTCGTGGTGACCGCCGGCCTGCACCTCGTCGCTCCCCTGGAGTCCTTCGCGGTCGAAGCGTGGGAAGCGACCATGGCGGTGAACGTGCGGGCGCCCTACCTGCTGGCCCAGGCGGCCGTGGCGGCGCTGGCGGACACCCGCGGCAGCATCGTGTTCACGGGCTCGACCGCGGCCCACCGCGGCAGCCCCGGCACGTTCGCCTACGCCGCGTCCAAGGGCGCCCTCATCAGCCTGACCCGATCCTTGGCGGTCGAGCTCGCGGGCCGTGGCGTTCGCGTCAACAGCGTCTGCCCCGGGTGGATCGACACCCCGTTCAACGATCCGTACTGGAACATCCAGGCCGACGCCGAGGCCGCCCTGAACGGCATCGTCGCGCGGGTGCCGCTGGGCCGGCAGGGCGATCCCGAGGAGGTGGCCGCCCTCATCATGTACCTGCTCGGTCCGGGTGCGGCCTACCTGACGGGACAGTCCGTGACCATCGACGGCGGCCTGCTCTCCGCCTGAGCCACGACAGGCAGGGACAGCTGGTCATCAACGCCTCGACGTCGTCGACGTAGCGCCAGTTGGGGGCGGTCGACGCGGCCCTTGGCCGGGTCGACCGCCCCGCCCCGTAGTTGTACTTTCCGCAGCACCTTGAGGGCTTGCCGCGCGTCGTCAGGCCCTACCGGCGCAGTCCGCTCCCTTGCCGCAGGACGCCAGCGCCTCCCGGATGACAGTCGTCTTCCCGCAGGCCACCGCTGTGAAGATGCTACGGCGCTCGATCAACGTGAGGGCTCAATGCACAGCACCGTCACGACGCCCAGCGCTGGACGAGCTGCGCGAGGATCTCCAGGGGCAGCGGGCCGGAGGTCAGCACGGTGTCGTGGAAGGCGCGGATGTCAAACCGTTCCCCCATCGTGGCGCGGGCGTGCTCGCGGAGCCGCTGAATCTCCAGGCGGCCCACCATGTACGCCAGCGCCTGGCCCGGATCGGCGATGTACCGGTCGGTCTCGGACTGGATCTCGACCTCCGCCATTGCGGTGTTGACCCGCAGATAGTCCACGACCTGCTGGCGGCTCCAGCCCTTCGCGTGGATGCCGGTGTCCACGACGAGACGGGCAGCGCGCATCGAGTCGGTGGCAAGCATGCCGAGCCGGGCGAGGGGGCTGGAGTAGAGACCCATCTCGTCGGCGAGGCGCTCCGCATACAGGCCCCAGCCTTCCCCGTATGCGGTGAACATGGCGATCCGCCGCAGCAGCGGCAGCTCGGTCAGCCCCTGCGCGAGACTGATCTGCAGGTGATGGCCGGGGACGCCCTCGTGGAAGGCGGTCGCCTCGGACACCGTGCGGTCGCGGTCGCCGGGCTGGAACGTGTTGGCGAAGTAGACGCCCGGGCGGCTGCCGTCGATCGCCGGGGCCAGGTAGTAGGCGGCGGGGGCTCCGGGGGCCTCGTCGGCAGGGACCGCCGAGACCGTGCACCGCTGCGCTGGCAGCGTGCGGAACCACTGAGGTGCGGCCTTCTCGGCGCGCTCGATCGCGTCCCGTGCCGCGTCGAGGATCTCGTCGCCGTCGCGCCAGCGCAGCGCCGGGTCGGTGCGCAGGCGGTGCAGGATGTCGGCGGTGTCGGAGCTGCCGAACGCCTCCGCGCCGATCTCCGCGAACTCCCTGGCGAGCCCGGCGATCAGGTCGAGCCCGACGCTGTGCAGCTCGTCGGGTGTGCGGTGCGTCGTGGTGTGCAGGCGCACCTGCCGCAGGTACAGTTCGTCGCCGCCGGGCAGGAAGCACAGCCCGGCCTCCTGCAGATTGCGGGAGGCGGGGGCGATCTCCGTGGCGAGCATCTCGCGGTAAGCCGCGACAGCGGGCCGGACGACCTCGTCGATCAGCCGGTCACGCTCGACGGCGAACCCATTGTCCTCGGCCGGCGCGGGCTTGCGTAGCGGGTCATCATCGGCGTTGGCCAGGTAGCGGTCGAGGTGTGCGACAGCGCCTTCAACGAGGTGCCGGACTGGCCGCCGGCCCGCGGCGACGCCTTCGCGGTGGCGCTGGGCGATCTGCGCGAACGCCTTCGGGAGCTTCCCGAGCCGGGCGAGATAGCCGTCGGCGCGGGTGGCGTCGGTCAGCCCGACCATCGGCAGTTGGACCAGCAACGCTGCGGCCGGCGCGGTCCAGGTGTCGGTGATCGCATACTCGGTGGAGCGCAGGTCGATGGTGTCCACGACGGACTGTGCCTGCTGCAGGATGACGCCGTGGGTGAGCCGATCGTCGTCGCTGAGGCCGTCAGGGTCCAGCGCCTCAGCACGGGCGACGATTGCGAGCGCGCGGTCCTTGACGGCGGTGTCGCCGGCTTCGCTGTAGTCCCGCATCTGGTCGTCGCGGCCGGGGATGCCGAGCAGTGAGGCACCGACGGGGAAGAAGTCGAGCATCACATCGAGCAGGTCGTCAGCGAGCTGGTTGGCAGTGGACATGTCGTCTCCCTGTCGCCGCGCTTCGGTCGGTGCGCCGATGCTAGCGGCTGCAGCGGCATGGTTGAACCGTCCGTAACGCATCGACTCCGCTCAGCCGCCGAGCGGGGCGCATCTCCCTGGTCACCCGGATCGCACCGACTGTTCATCGCCGGTGCGATCCGGCCACTGCCTTCCAGTGGGGTCGGGTACCGGCTCCGGAACCTGCACACACATCGGGATCCGCGGAAGCGCCACCGCCGACAGGACGCGCCGACACAGGCCACACACCCCACGGCTCATCCTCACTCGGTATAGCGGCCAGCTGCGGCCGTCACGTCGGGATCAGGCGCTTATACCTTCCCGGGCGGGGCAGGTCGCACATCGACCGGTGAGCGGCCGGGTCCGGCACGGGCCCGGCCGCAGGGTGAGTCTCTGTGAAGGTGGGCCTTGACGTGCGGGCTTTTTGGGATGCGCTGGCAGCCAGCATTGGTCGTCTCACGCTGGCCGAGTGGATTCAGATCATCTCAGCCATCGGTGCGGTCGCCGCGGCGGTTGCCGCCGCCTCGGCCGCCCGCTCGGGGCGCGGTGCGGCCCGGGCCGCCGCCAAGCAGCTGCCGGAGTTGCAGAAACAGGTCGAGATCAGCGCGGCGCAGTCGAAAGCCGCCGACGAGCAGGTCGTCCTCGCCCAGGAGGTCCTCAAGGCCGCCACGGCGGCGGTCCGGGAAGCGGCCCGTGCCAGGACGGACGAGCGGGCGCCGCTCGTCGTCGCGCTGTTCGAGGCGCCGCAATGGCCCCCGTTGATCGACGCGACGCGTGACCGGATGCCGTACGGGAACGAGCTGCGCCTGCTCGACCAGCGGTCTGTGGCGCAGGCCGAGGCGGCCTCGCCGGCGCGGCTGTTCGCGCGGGACGGGGAACGGAACCGGCTCATGTGGTTCCAGACCCGGGGCGTACTGATCAACGAGGGCACGACCACCGCGCGGGTGCGGCTCGACGACGCGGCTCAGTTCGTGGAGGCGACCGCCGCGCGGCGGGAGCGCCTCCTGCGACCTGGGGAGGTGGCCGCGTTCGAATGGGGGGCGGGGCACACGATTGCGGAGTGGGCGGCCGCCCGCGAGAAACCCGACCCGCCCAACCCGCTCGGCGCCTGCTTCCTGACGATCACCGTGTTCGACTCGTTCGAGCACGGCATCTTCGACCACATCCACGTCGTCATGAGCGGCCGGCCGGTCGTCCCGGTCGACGACTCCTTCGACGAGGTGAGGCTCGCCTCCCGGGAGTCCGACGCGGAGATGGCGGTCACGGTCTTCCCCACCCGCCGCACGTACCGCTCCGACGGTGCACGCAGGGACCCGCTCCCCTGGGACGGCACGTACGCGGCATGGTGGCGGGCAAACGGCCGGCGCGCCACGGAGCTTGGCGTCGGCCATGGAGCGTGAGGAACGCAGCGCCCGTGCGCGCCTGCTCGCCGGCGAGTCGGCCGCCCGCGGGGTACGGGCGGTGGCGCTGACCTTCGTCGACAACGCGGGCATCACCCGGGTGAAGACGGTGCCGATCGACCGGTTCGGGCACGCGGCGGCGTGGGGCGTCGGCATGTCACCGGTCTTCGACGTGTTCCTGCTCGACGACTCGATCACCACCAGCCGCCACGCCGGCGGCCCGGTCGGCGACCTGCGGCTGTACCCGGACCTGGACCGGTTCACCGTGCTCGCCGCCCAACCCGGCTGGGCCTGGGCGCCCGCCGACCGGCTGACCCAGGAGGGCGAGCCGCACCCCGGCTGCCAGCGGATCTTCGCCCTCACCAGTGCCGAGCGCGCCCACAAGCGCGGCGTCGACCTGCGCATGGCGTTCGAGGTCGAGTGGTTCGTCGGCACCGACGACGCCGTGCCGGCGGGCCAGGGCCCCGCGTACGGCATGACCCGCGTCGTGGAGCTGTCCTCGTACGTCGACAGTCTCCTCACCGCGCTGGACGCGCAGGACGTGCCGGTCGAGCAGTTCCACCCGGAGTACGCGCCGGGGCAGCTGGAGCTCTCCGTCGGCGCCGACGACCCCGTGGCCGCGGCGGACCGGCACGTGCTCGTCCGGCAGACCATCCGCGCGGTGTCCCGGTCGTTCGGCCATCGGGTGTCGTTCGCGCCGGTCGTGGTCGCCGGGCAGGTCGGCAACGGCCAGCACCTGCACCTGTCCGCCTGGTCGCACGGCCGCAACCTGTTCAGCGGCGGCGACGGGCCGTACGGGCTCACCCCCCAGGGCGAGACGATCCTGGCCGGGCTGCTCGACCGGCTCCCCGCGCTGACCGCGATCGGCGCACCGAGCGTGGCGAGCCACCTGCGTCTGGTACCCCAGCACTGGGCGGCGCCGTACCAGTGCTGGGGCCACGAGAACCGCGAGGCCGCGCTGCGCCTGGTGACCGGCAGCCTCGGCGAGCGGGACACGGCCGCCAACGCCGAGCTCAAGTGCTGCGACGGCGCGGCGAACCCGTACCTGCTGGTCGGTGCGGTCGCCGCGGTCGTCGCCGGGACCGCGGGCGGTGAGCGGCGGCTGCCGCCGGAGACCCCCGTCGACCCGGCGCTGCTGCCCGACGCCGAGCGACCGCCCCGGCTGCCGCGTGGCGTCGAGGCGGCGATCGACGCACTGCGCCGCGACGACCTGCTCCCGGCGGCCCTCGGCGAACCCTTGCTCGAGGCGTTCTGTGCGGTGCGGCGCGCCGAGGCCGAGCTGTTCCGCAACGCCGAACCGACGGCGGTCGCGGAGGCCAGCCGGTGGCGGTACTGATCGACGCCCACTGCCACACCGTCGTCGCGGGAGAGCTCGACGCGGCGGCATTCGAGCTCGCGTGCACCGAGGCGCAGCTGCCCGCGCCGGCCGGAGTGTCCTATTTGGACAGTCAGGTCGGGCTGGCGGTCCGGCGCTGGTGCGCGCCCGCGCTCGGGCTGCCCAGGCACACGGAGATCGGCGACTACCTCGCCCGCCGTTCGGCCATCGGCTGGCGCGACGCGACGCAGACCCTGCTGCGCTCGGCGGGCCTCGCGACGTTACTGGTCGACACCGGCCTGGCCGGCCCGGACCTGCTCGACGCCGGGACGCTCGCCGGTTTCGCCGGCGCGACGGTACGCGAGGTCGTGCGGCTCGAAGCGGTGGCCGAACACGTGGCGTCCACGGGCGTCGACGCGTCGGGATTCGCCGCCGCGTTCGCGGAGACCCTCGAACGCCGCACGGTGCACGCGGTCGCGGTCAAGTCGGTCATCGCGTATCGCGCCGGGCTGGCCGTGCCCGCCGAGCGCCCGCCGGCGACCGAGGTGCGCCGGGCGACCGGCGACTGGCTGCGCGGGGGCGGTGGACGGCTCACCGATCCCGTGCTGCTGCGCCACCTGCTGTGGGCCGGCGCCGACACGGGACTGCCGCTGCAGGTGCACACCGGCTTCGGCGACCGCGACCTGGCGCTGCCGGCCGCCGATCCCGCGCTCCTCCAGCCGTTCCTCGGCGCCGTCCACGCGCCCGTCGTGTTGCTGCACTGCTACCCGTTCCACCGCCAGGCCGGCTGGCTGGCACAGGTCTATCCGCACGTGTACCTGGACGTCGGCCTGACCGTGGGGCACCTCGGCCTGCGCGCCGACGCGGTGCTGGCCGAGTTCTTCGAGCTCGCCCCGTTCGGCAAGGTGCTCTTCTCCACCGACGCGTACCTGCTGCCCGAGCTGTACCTCGTCGGCGCCGCGCAGTTCCGGCACAGCTTGCGCCGCATGCTGGACACCTGGCGGGCCGACGACGCGATCAGCGCGGCAGACGCGGCGCGGCTCGCCGAGCGAGTGTGCGCCGGCACCGCCCGCCGGGTCTACGCACTCCCGCCGACCGGCCGGGGCTGAGCCTGGCCGACGTTCGTCTGAGCGCCACCCGGTCACTCGGCGCTTCCGAACGATCACCACACGTGGAACGGTGGAGCGACGATCCCGACGACCATCGGAGTTCCCGTGCGCCTACCCCGCCCCGCCCCAGCCCCGGTCCTCGCCACGGTCCTCGCCATGCTCCTCAGCACGGTCCTCGTCGCGGTGGCCGAGCCCGCCGCCGCCGGCCGGGCCGGGCATGCCGGCGGCCCGCCGTCCGGGCCGGTCAGGCTCATTGTCGACACCGACTTCGGCCAGTGGTGGGACGACGTCGCGGCGCTGGCCGTGCTGCACACCGCCGCCAGCACCGGCCGGGTCCAGATTCTCGGCGTGATGTCCGACGTGGACAATCCGTGGAACGCGGCCGGGCTCGACGCCCTCAACACCTGGTACGGACGGCCGGACATCCCGATCGGCGTGCCGTCGGGCGCCGCGGCCGTCGACCAGGCGTACAGCCGCCTGCTCGCCGAGCGCTACCCGCACGCCGGCCGCCCGGTCGACGCGGTCGCGCTGTACCGCCGGCTGCTGCGGTCCCAGCCCGATCACAGCGTCACGATCCTGTCGATCGGCGCACTCACCAACCTCGCGCAGCTCGCCCGCACCGATGCGGCACTCATTGCCCGGAAGGTCGCCCGTACCGTCATCATGGGCGGCGAATACCCGGCGGCGAGCGCACCGGAATGGAACTTCGGCCTGGACCTGCCCGCCACCCGGCAGGTGGTCGCAACCTGGCCCACGCCGGCCGTCTACGACGGATTCGAGATCGGCGCCCAGGTGTTCGCCGGCAACCGGGTCTGCGCCACCCATCCGGCGGGCAGCCCCGTCCGAGCCGTGTTCGACCTGCTCTACCACTGCGGCACGAGCCAGACCGACGGCACCTGGGACCCGACGGCCGCCTACTACGCCGTCGCCGGGACGGGCCGCGTCTACACGCTCGCCGGAGCGGGCGGCCACAACACGGTCGCCGCCGACGGCACGAACGCCTGGGTGCCCGGCGAACGCGGGCAGCGGTACCTCGTCACGACCGACGCCGCCCGGCTCACCGACGCGATCGACGCCCTCATCGACCGGGCCCCGCGGGCCTGACGGCGATCGGCTGCACCGCCGACGGCCTCGGGCCGGGCACACGCCGCGGTCGTCCGGGCTCGCGGCGTGTGCCGGCGTGGCTGAGGCCGTCAGCCGCGCTGCGCCATCGCCGGCGTCAGCATGGTGAGGTCGACCGGGCGGCGCATCTTCTCCGGGACGTTGCGGATCACCGGGCGCAGGACCTCGAGCACCCCGAGGATCTCCCGGCCCACCTCCGCGGCGGTGCGGGTGGCGTCGACGGTGACCAGGATGCCGCGGAAGGCGTACCAGGCCAGGATCGGCTCCGTCATCTGATGGTAGAGCGCCAGCCGGCGCTCGATGACCGGCTCGGTGTCGTCGGAGCGGTGCTCGACAGCGGCGCGGGCCAGCATCCGCTGCCTGACCGTCTCGTCGTCGGCCTTCAGGTGGAGCACCACGTCCGCGGCCATGCCGAGTTCCGTGGAGACGCGGTGAATTGCCCGCGCCTGATCCATGGTGCGTGGCATTCCGTCGAGGACGAAGTCGCCGCCGGCCGCTATCACGTCGTTGAGCGCCTGATGGACCGTGTCGCACAGGACCTCGTCCGGCACCAGTTCCCCGCGATCGAGGTAACCGCTCACGACCCGGCCGGTAGCGGTGCCCCGCTTGACGTGATCACGCAGGATCTCACCCGTGCAGATGTGGGGGATGTTGAAGTGCGCGGCGATCAGCGCACTCTGCGTTCCCTTGCCGGCGCCCGGCGGCGCGATCATTCCGATTCGCATGCTCTTGTCCCGCTCCTCTTGTGCGAAAGTTGAGTGACGCCGACAACGCTAGGAACGCTTGACGTGCCGGGCATCGGTGTTGCTGCCTAATGCGTGACAACCGGCGGTCTAGGTAGTTCCCGGTAGATGCCACCCGATGAGCCAGAAGGTGGAGATCATGACGGGCACTGTGCCAAGCGGCCCACCGACAGCCGCGGCGGCCGGCTTCAACAGGCTGCTGTGCACCAAGCTGTTGCCCCCGCGGCCGTGGCCCGGATGCATGGAGCGTCCGGAGCTGACCAGCGTGTTGTCGGCCCGCGCCGGGCCCGGACGGCTCACCTTCGTCGAGGCGCCCGCCGGTTGGGGGAAGTCGACCGCGCTCGCCGCATGGCTGCGCACCGTGCCCGGCCCCGCGGCGTGGTACTCCGTCGACGAGTCCGACAACGACGCCGTCCGGTTCTGGTCCTACGTGCTGGCCGGCCTGGCCGGGGCCAATGAGGAGGGAACGGGCGTGGGTTGCCGGTCCGGGCGCCTGCTGGCCGCGCCCGGCACCAGCGTGCTCGATGACGTGGTGCCGGTGCTGGTCAACGAGCTGTGTGCGCGGACCGCTGCGGTGACGCTGGTGCTCAACGACTACCACCGCATTCGCGACCCGCAGATCCATGCGACCCTCGGCCGGCTCATCGAACACCTGCCACCGTCATTGAGCCTGGTGGTCAGCAGCCGCTTCGGGCCACCGTCCACCTGGCCGATCAACCGGCTCCGCGCGGAGAACATCCTCGTGGAGGTCGGCGCCGAGGACCTGCGCTTCACCCGCGCACAGGCGGCCCAGCTGCTCACCAAGGAGGTCTGCACGCCGCTGTCCGACGCCGACATCGACGTGCTCTACGACCGGACCGAAGGCTGGCCCGCCGGGCTCCACCTCGCCGCGCTCTCCCTGCAGGGGTGCACCGACCTCCACGGCCTCATCACGGCCTTCTCCGGCACCGTCCGGCACATCACCGACTACCTCATGGAGGAGGTCCTCGACCGGCAGCCACCACCGATGCGGACGTTCCTGCGACGGACGTCGATCCTCGACCGGATGTGCGCGTCGCTCTGCGACCGTGTGACCGACGGCGACGACGCCTCCGGCCAGCTCCACCGGGCCGAGCAGGAGCTGCAGTTCCTGACCGTGCTGGACAATGAGGGGTCGTGGTTCCGGTACCACCATCTCATCGCCGACGTGCTCCAGCGCGAGCTGCAACACACGGAACCCGAGCTCATCCCGGTCCTGCACCGGCGAGCGGCGGCATGGCATCAGGAGCACGGCCTGGCGGTCGACGCCGTCCGGCACGCGCTGGCCGCCGAGGACGTCGCGACCGCCTGCGACTTCATCACCACCGACTACGTCCAAGTGGCCAACGACGGCCAGCTCGCCACGGTGCTCGGCTGGTTCGACGCCATCGGTGAACCGGCCGTGTGCAGTGACACCGACCTGCTCGCGGCCCGCGCGATGACCGCGCTGATCGCCAATGACCTGAGCGTCGCGAAGTCCTGGATCGACCTGGCCGTGCACGCCGACGCCGACGCCGGTGGCCGGTCGCGGGCCGACCTCGGCGCGAAGGAGGCGCTGGTCCAGCAGTTCTACAGCTACGCCTGCGGCGACATGGGCCGGGCGCTCGGCTGGTCGCGGGAGGCCCTCCGCCTGATCCCGCAGGATCAGGTCTGGCACGACCTGAGCCGCTCGAACGCGGCATTCGTCGACACCCGCCTCAACCACTTCGACGAAGCGGTCGAGGGCCACCTTCGCACGCTGGCGCAGGCCGACGCGACCAACCACCACCTGCTCGCCGTGCGCGCCATCGGCGGCCTGTGCAAGCTGTTCGTGCTCCGGGGTGAGCGCGACGCGGCCCGCGAGTGGCTCGACCGCGCGGACACCGACGTCCGCTTCCGCATCCTGGACGAGCACTACCAGACCCACCGGCGGCACCTCGTCCACGGCTGGCTCGAGCTCGCGGACGGCCGGCCGGAGGTCGCCGAACCGCCGCTCACCCGGGCCTATCAGCTGGTCCGCCGGGGCTCGGCCCGGCTGGAACACGTCGAGGTGCTCACCACGCTGGCCCGCGCTCGCGAGCAGCTCGCCCGCGACGGCGACGCGGCCGGGCTACGGGCCGCCGCGGACCAGATCCTCAGCACCTGCCCGGATCCGGGACATCTGCTCGGCCCGCCCGCCGAGGACGAGACGGCCGCCACGCACCCCCGGGTGCCCGGCCCGCACCCGCTCACCCAGCGGGAGTCGACCGTGCTCGCCGTCCTGGCGACCGGCGCCACCAACGCGGAGATCGCACGGAGGCTCTACCTGAGCGAACGCACCGTCGAGGCCCACCTGCGCTCCATCTATCACAAGATCGGAGTGCGCAGCCGCAGCGCGGCCACCCGGTACGCACTGGACAACAACCTCACCTGATCCCCTGCCCGTCCGAACGCGTCCTCCGACAGCGCGCGAAGCGGTGCCCCAGGTGCGGGAGGGGGCCGCGTCGACGACTCCACTGCCCAAGTCTGCCGCGGTCTTGCCGGCGCTCAGCGCGACGGGGCCGCGGTGACCATCCGGCGGACGACGACACCGAGGAGGTGCCGCTCCTCGGCGTATCCGTAGTGCCGGGAGTCGGTGCTGATCGGGCTGTCGCCGAGCAGGACGAGTTTTCCGGACGGCACGGTGAGCTCCGGCACCTCGGCGAGCGGCGGGACCCGGTCGCGGGGCACCGGGTCGCCGGGCACGGCAACCGCCCGTTTGATGACGTGAAAGATCGTGTGCGGGCCGGGGGTGAGCCGCATGACGACGACGTCCCCGGTGCGGATGCGCCCGAGCGTCGTGCGGCGCACGAGCACCCGGTCGCCGTCGGTGAAGGTGGGCAGCATGCTCCCGCCGTCGACGGTGACGACCACAAAACGCCTGCTGGCCCAGATCGCGGCCGCCACCAGACCGAGCACCACAGCGATCGGGATAAATATCATGACGCGTACCCGTTCGCCTGCATCTTGAAGAGCCGGGCGTAGACGCCGCCCGCCTCGATCAGCTCGTCGTGCCCGCCCAGCTCAGTGATCACGCCGTCGTCGAGCACGGCGATCGTGTCGGCCTCCCGCACGGCGTTGAGCCGATGTGAGATCAGCAGGCTGGTGCGGTCGGCGCGGTGCTTGAGCATGCGTTCGTGCACGTCGTGCTCGGCCTCCGGGTCGAGCCCGGAGCTGGGTTCGTCGAGGATCATCAGGTCGCACCCGTCGCGCAGGAAGGCGCGAGCCAGGGCGACCCGCTGCCACTGGCCGCCGGAGAGCATGACGCCGGTGTCGGGCCCGTCCATGCCCGGCCCGGCCGCGAACATCCGCGTGAGCATGGTGTCGTAACCGCGAGGGAGGGCGGCGAGCTTGTCGTGGGCACCGGCGCGGGCCGCGGCCGCGCTGATCCTGTCCAGGTCGTCCAGCGCGCTCAGGTCGCCCACGGCGATGTTGTCGGCGGCCGTGAAGTCGTAGGCCATGTGGTCCTGGAAGACCGCGCCGATCCGCTCGCGCAGCCGGGCCGGGTCGACGTCACGCAGATCGGTGCCGTCCCAGAGAATCGCGCCCTTCGTCGGGTCGTACAGGCGGCAGAGCAGCTTGACCACGGTGGACTTGCCCGCGCCGTTGAGCCCGACCAGCGCCACGGCAGTGCCGTGCGGGATGCTGAGATCGACCCCGCGCAATATCCACGGGTGGTCGGGGCTGTAGCGGAACCATACGTCACGCAGCTCGATCGAGCCCTGCAACCCTGGCAGCGCAACGGGTTCGGCGGCCACCCTGAGATCCGGTCCACTGTGGACGATCTCGGTGAAGTGCCCGAACATCAACAGCCGCTGGTGGGTGCCTGCCGCGTCTCTGATCAATCCGCCCAGCGCCGAGCGGACCCCGGCCACCGCGACGATGAACATCGAGACGTCGCCGATCGTCAGCTGGCTGCGGCGGGCCGCCAGCAGTGCCCACACGATGGCGCCGCCGGTGACGAGGGCACCGAGGGCTTCCAGCCCGGCATGCGTCAGCAGGTCCTTGCGGTCCATCCGCCGCTCGGCGGCATCGGCGGTGCCGCGCTCGCCAAGCAACCGTCCCAACAGGAATGATCCGAGGTTGAAGAGCCGGATCTCCTTGGCGGCCTCGACGGTGGTGAGCAACTGTCCGAAGAAGAACTCGCGGCGCTGGTGCGGCGCGATCTGCCACATCACGCCCGCGCGGCTGCGTGACAGCCCGAACTCGGCCCAGAGCGAGGGGATCGCCGCGACCACGACGACGACGGTCACCACCGGGTTGATCACGGTGAGCGCAACGACGAAACCGATGAGGCTCACGGTGCTGCGGCCGAGCCCGAAGGCCCCGGTCACGAGGTTGCCCGCGGAGCTGACGCCCTGCTGGGCGAGGCGCAGGCGATCGAGGAAGGCCGGGTTCTCGAAGGGCGCGAGGCCCACGAACCGGTCGGTCGCCGTGAAGAGCCGCTTCGAGGCGCCGAGGCTCACCCGGCGGCCCAGATCGTTGCTCAGAAACCTTCCGAGCTGCGGCACCAGGGCGACCACCACGCCGGTGGCCGCGAGCGCGGCCGCAAGCGCCGCGATCGGCCCGTCACCGACGAGCCGATCGAGGATGGACTTCGTCAGCCACGCCACCGTGACGGGTGCGACCGCTTCGACGAGGGTGGTCAGTCCATAGAGGACGGTCAAGGCGGGAGCGGCGCGCCAGACAAGGCGCCCCGCCTCGGCGGCGGTGCGCCTCATCGCATCGACGGCTTCGGCAGCACGGTCATGTCGGTGCCGCTGCTGACGACCTTCCCCGCACCGTCCAGCACGTACAGCGCGGGATAGGTCCGGGACTTGAAGGCCTCGGAGATCTGGCCCTCGAAATTCTCGGTGACCACGCGCGCGACGGGCGTGAGCAGGCCGGCGTATTCACCGGCCTGCCGGACGTCCCCGACGACGACCGCCATGACCTGCGCACGCCCGCCCGGCAGGGTGGCGGCATACTCGGTGAAGGCGGGAATCATTGCGCCACAAGGCTTGCAGCCGGGCGAGAAGAAGGCGACGACGGTCATGGCCGGGAGCATCTCGCGGGAGATCGGCTCGTCATCGGTGGTCGTGGCGGCGAAGTCGGCGACCTGAGTGCCCTCCTCGAGCAGCTGGACCGGGCCGCCACCCACGACGCGCTGGGTGGTGCCGGCAAGAAGCTCGGTGTGCTCGCGGAGACGGCGGATGACACCCATGGTGAGCAGGAGATCGATCACGCACAATGCGCCCACGATCACCACGGCGGCGGTTAGAAGACCCATCGGAAACTCCCCGGGCAGGTTGACATCAGGCCAGGTGACGGTATTCAGCGCGGATACATTGCCGATACTTGCCCGGTACACTTCTGCGGTTTCGCGGTATACAGCGCGTATCGCCGGAATGTACCGATCCTCCTTAGCGTGGCCTGGACGAAAGGAGGGCCAAATGGTCAAGACCATCAACACCATCAGCGACCGGCTGCTGAGCGTCGTTGCCCCCAAGGCAAAGGCGCAGGCGGTGTGTTTCGCAGGCGGCCACGGCTGCAACTACTGCGGCTCGGGCGCGTATCAGTACTGGTACCGCATCTACTGCGAGGGTCAGGGCGTTTACACGTACTACAACCCGTGCGGTAGCTGCTGAAGCGTGATCCAGGCTCCGGCCGTGCCTCCCGTTCCATCGGGCGGCACGGCCGGTGTGCGTATATGCGGATGTATCGGTGATGTGCGTGGTGTGTGCCGGGCGCTCGTACCGTGCCGGGCATGGGATATGTGGCGTTCGGTGCCCAGGTGCTGCTCAGCGTGACCTTCGCGGTCGCGGCGGTGGCGAAGCTGCGTGACCTGGCCGGGTTCCGGGAGTCCCTGGTCCGGTTGCTGCCGGCGGCGCACAAACTGACGGCGGGGATCAGCATGGCGGCGGCGGTCGCGGTACCGGTGGCCGAGCTGACGACCGCAGTGCTGCTCGTCGTGCCGGGCGCGGCGACCGCCGGTACCGTGGCCGCCCTGGTGATGACGGCCGGGTTCACCGCCGTGGTCGGGCTGGCGCTGCGACGCGGGGACCGGGCGCCGTGCCGCTGCTTCGGGGTGTCGACGCGGCGGCTGGGACCGCAGCACCTTCTGCGCAACGTGCTCCTCATGGTCTTCGCGGCGCTGGGCCTCACGGGCGGCGGGACCGAGCCCACCGGTCTCATCGTCGCCGGGTTCGCCGGTGTCGTCGGGGCGCTGCTGGTCGTGTGGGCCGACGACATCGCCGGCCTGTTCAGCGCCGGCCCGGCATATCGCCGATGACGCGCTGTTCGCAGCGTTCTTCGCCGGTACGGTTGTCGGCGCCACCGGTCGGATCCGGGTGCGGTACCTCGTGGTGACCGCCCGCACGGGTGTCGACGGATCCCAGGTCATCGGCGTGATGGTCCGCCGGCCCGGGTGAAGCACCGTGCATCTGCCCGCTGTTTCCGATAGGTGGCAGGGTCTTTACATTCCCTCGCACGTTTGCGAACTTTGCAGCAGATATTGAACGGTGTCGTGCAAGTCCAGGACGAACATCTGTCTGTCTACGGGGAGCAAACGTGAAATTTCAGCTGCTCGGACCAGTTGAGGTGTGGTGCGGTGCGGAGTCCCTGCCGCTCGGACCCAGCAAACAGCGGGCGCTGCTGGTGGCGCTGCTGCTCGACCGGGGCCACGTCGTGCCGATGGAGCGACTCCTCGAAGTGCTGTGGGACGGCGAGCCGCCCAACTCGGCGGTCTCCAACATCCGCACGTACGCATCCCGGCTGCGCGGCGCCATCATCGACGGGTGGCGACGGCCCCGGGTGCACGGCCGACCCCCCGGGTACCTGATCGAGGTCGACGACGACGAACTGGACACGGCCGTCTTCGCGAACCTGGCCGGCGCCGGGTACGCCGCACTCGCCGACGGCAAGCCCGACCGGGCGGCGACGTACTTCCGGGACGCGCTGGACCTGTGGCACGGCGCGGCGGGTGAGGACGTGCCGCGCTCCAGGTGCCTCGACCGGCGGCTGTCCGCGCTGGACGAGCAGCGGCTCGCGGTCGTCGAAGAGTGGATCAACGCGCGGCAGCAGACGCACGGCGACCCGGACCTGATCGCCGACCTGCGCCGGCTGACCGAGAGCCACCCGCTGCGGGAACGGCTCTGGGGGCATCTGGTGCTGGCGCTGTACCGGGTCGGTGACGTCGGCGCCGCCTTGACCGCGTTCCAGCGCGCCCGCACCGTGCTGATCGAGGATCTCGGCGTCGAACCCGGACCGGACCTGGTCCAGCTGCACCAGGCCGTGCTGGCTCGCGACCCGGCGCTGGGCGGGCCGGTCGCGCAGCTGCGGGCGGAGCGGCGCCCGGCCGTCGCGCCGCGGGCCCTGGTCACCACGGTCACCACCTGGACGCCGCGGGAACTGCCGGTCACGGCACCGACGCTGATCGGGCGGGACCGGGAGGTCGCTTCGGTCGTCGCCACCGTCGCGGCGCGCTGCGGCGAGGATGCGGTGCCGGCCGGGAAGCCGGCCGGGATGCCGACCGTTGTGGCGATCCACGGGCCGAGCGGCGCCGGCGCGTCGGCGGTCGCGATCCGGGCCGCGACGGAGCTGATCCCGGTGTTCCCCGACGGTCAGCTGTACGCCGACCTGCGCGCGGCGGGCGCGGCACAGGTGCTCGGCTGGTTCCTGCGGGCCCTGGGTACCCCGGCGGGCCAGGTGCCCAGCGACGTCGAGGAGGCGGCCGCCCGGTTCCGTTCCGCGTCGGCGGACCGCCGATTACTCATCCTGCTGGACAACGCCGCCGACGAGGCGCAGGTACGGCCGCTGCTGAGCGCGACGAGCGGCAGCGCCGTCATCGTCACCAGCGCGCGGAAGCTCGCGGCGCTGGACGCGACCGCGCACGTGAAGGTGGCGCCGCTGAGCGACGACGACGCGATCCGTTTGCTGGCCACGATCTCGGGCACCGCGATCAGCGCCGCGTCCAAGCATTCGCTGCAGACGCTCGTCGAGCTGTGCGGTGGCCTGCCGCTCGCGCTGCGCATCGTGGCGGCCCGGCTGGCCAGCGCCCCCGACGTGCCCCTCGACCGGCTCGCCGCCGAGCTGATCGCCGAACGCCGCCGTTCCCGCGCGCTGTCGTGCGGCGACCTGCGCATCTCGTACCGGTCCGCGGCCTGACGCCGGCGGCAGGTCATTTCCCGCACACACCCAGCCGCATCGATATATCCGTCTCGTGCGCGGTGGTATCGGGGCCGCACCGCCTCTGTTCAGCGGGCCGGAACCTCGGTGGGTTGCGGTGATCCGGGTGCGCCTTGCTGCGTGGGGTCCTCGGGTTCCGGGTGTCCTGGTCCGGGAGTCGTGGCGTTGTGCAGTGCCGTTTCGACTCGGCGGTTGCTGGTCATGGTGGCCGTGACGGCGGTCATGGCCAGGAGAAGGCCGCCGGCGGCGTAGAGCGGGGTGCGCATGTCGTAGGTGGTGGCCAGCCAGCCGCCGAGGAAGGCGCCGAACGGGGCGGCGCACATGGCGAGCATGCGGGAGGTGGAGGCGACCCGGCCCATCAGGTGAGCCGGGACGATCGCCTGCCGGAGGGAGGGCGCGAGCACCATCGTGGCGCCCATCCCCGCCCCGCAGACGGCGAGTGCGAGCCCGGCCACGTACGGATTCGGGGCGGCGGCCAGTCCCAGGACGGCAAGACCCTCGACCGCGGCCGTGCAGGTCAGTGCGGTGCCGGTGCCGAGCCGCCGGCCAAGGAAGGAGGCGACGCCCGAGCCGAGCAGGCCTCCGGCGGCCTCCGCGGTGAGGAGCAACCCGAAGCCGAACGGGCCCATGCCGAGGCGCTCACGGGCGAAGAGGGCCAGGACGGTCTCCACGGCGAGGAAGGCGACGTTCCCGACCGCCGGACGCAGCGCGAGCCCGAGCAGCAGCCGATCCTGGAAGACGTAGGAGGCCCCGGCCCGCGCCTGGCGCAGCAGTGACTCGCGGGCGCCTGCGGTAGGCCGCGGCACCGCGGGCAGTGACCGCACGAGCAGTGCGGACAGTACGAACGACACCATGTCGGCGAGCAGCGGAACCGTCCGCCCGAGCGCGAGCAGCGCACTGCCCGCAGGTGGCCCGGCGAAGCCGGACGCGGCGGTCTGGGTGCCGCGCAGGCGGGCGTTGGCGCGTTCCAGGAGTGCGGGGTCGCGGCCGAGCAGGTCCGGCAGATAGGCCGTGGCGGCCGTGTCGAAGAAGAGCCCTCCGAGGGCGAGCAGGAACGCGACAGCCGACAGCAGCGCAATGCTCAGCACGTCGAGCACGGCCGCGGCCGCCGGCACCGCGAGCAGCACCGCACGCATCGTGTCCGCGACCCACATCGTGCGCCTGCGGTCCCAGCGGTCCACCAGCGCGCCACCGAGCACCCCGAACAGCAGCCAGGGCAGCGTCCCGGCGGCCGTGACGACGGCCAGCGCCATCGGATCCCGGGTCAAGGTCAATGCCAGCAGCGGCACCGCGGCGTGCGTCACCCCGTCACCGAGCGAGGACACCGTCTGCGCGGTCCACAGCCGCCCGAAGCCGGTGGGCAACTTCGCGACCTCATTCCTCGGTGCTGTCCTTGTCCCAATGTCGATCAGGGTTTCGCTCATGGACGCACGATCGCCCCCGCCACCCGCGCGGAACAACGCGAAAGATCGAACCGCCGCTTAAGCCACCGGTTATCGTTCGACGTCGAGCCATACGCGGTGACCGGACGGGAGGCGGACTGGTGGAGCTGCGCGACATCGAGATCTTCCTGGCACTGGCCGAAGAGCTCCACTTCGGGCGTACCGCCGAACGCCTCCACGTGTCCCAGGCGCGGGTCAGCCAGTCGATCAAACAGCAGGAGCGCCGCATCGGCGGTGCCCTGTTCGAGCGGACCAGCCGCAGCGTGCGGCTCACCCCGCTCGGCGAGCGGCTGCGCGACCGGCTCGACGCGGGCTATCGCGAGATCATGGCAGGCATCGACGAGGCCGCCGCTGCGGCTCGCGGACAGGTCGGCACCCTGACCATCGGCACCTTCGACACCCACCACCGGGAGATCGCGGCCGTCCTCGACCTGTTCCGGCAGCGGCATCCGCGATGCGAGCTGCGCATGCGCGAGATCCTCCCCGCCGACCCGTTCGGCGGGCTGCGCGCCGGCCGGGTCGACATCGGCCTGCTCTGGCTGCCCGTCCGCGAGCCCGACCTCACCGTCGGGCCGCAGCTGTACACCGAGCGGCTGGTGCTGGCCGTCTCCTCCGCGCATCCGCTGGCCGGCCGGGACCGGGTCGAGATGGAGGACCTCGGCGATCACCCGGTGGTGGACCTGGAGGGGCCTGTTCCGGACTACGTGTGGCAGGCGCACACCCCGGCCCTGACACCGTCCGGGCGGCCCATCCGGCGCGGCACCCCCGTGGCCACCCTCGAGGAGGCCCTCACGGCGATCGGTGCCGGCAGCGTCGTATCCCCCGTCGGGTCGTACGCCGCCGCCTCCCGGCAGCGTCATGACCTCGCATTCGTGCCCATCACCGACGGCCCGGTCCTGCGGTACGCCCCGGTGTGGCGCAGCGCCGCAGAGACCACACTGGTCCGCGCCTTCGTCCACGCCGCCGGGGGTGGCTGACCTGCCGACCCGCGCGGTCGCTCAGCTCGTCACGAGGGCCGGCGGCTTGGACGCCCGGGTCGGCGACGGTGCGGTGAAGCCCTTCACGATCAGCCAGATCGGCAGGAACACGGCCTCGAACAGTCCACCGGGGGCGAGCAGTACCAGCCCTGGCCCCTCGTTCATGTCGAGAACACCCAGGAGGTCAAGCGGCACACCCAGCGAGAGGGCGGTGTATCCCACGATGCCGAGGATCGCGAGAGGCCGAGGGACCAGCCATGAGGTGAACAGCAGGTACGTGAAGATCAGGCCGCCGGCACCTGTCGGCACGTACACCCACAGCATGTGGTTCGGGACGACCTGCAGCTGGTTCAGCAGGTAGAAGCCGCATGCGGCGGAGACGGCGAACTCGACGATTCTGAGCACCGGATACCAGAAGGCCAGCCGTTTGCTGACGTCCTTCAGGACCCGGTACATGAGCAGGCCGATCCCGACGACAGCGATGCCGGAAGCCATCATGAGCAGCACGCCGGCGGTCATGGGACCCCGTCCGGTGTCACCGTCCACGAATGCCTGGATCAATGAGGTACCGACCATGGCGGTGGCCATCTGGACGAAAAAGAGCACGCCCACGGTGACCGCGATCATCCTTCTTGACATGACGCTCCTTGAACAGGGACCCGAGTGGCCAGCGCCCTCGGACCGGTGGCGAGCTGTGATCGTGCTCCGGGGCAGGGCGGTTCAGAGCGTGATGACGGCCTTGCCGCTGACCGCGCCCGCTTCCAGGTGGCGCATGGCGGTCGGGGCGTCTTCCAGCGGATAGGTCCGATCGACGCTTGGCGTCACGGAGCCCGCCTCGATGAGCTCCGCCAGCGTGGCGAGATCGCTGCCGCGCTCGTCGGCGATGGCCATGGCCAGCCGGTGCTTGATGAACGGCGACAGGGCCAGCGCCCGGAACTGGCGGTTCATGCCGCCGCTGAAGTCACCGCCCTCCTCGCCGCCGACGATCACCGCGGTGCCCGTGGGTGCGAGCGCACGCCGCAGCCGGGACAGGGTGGGGTTCCCCGCGATGTCGATGATCAGGTCGTAGCCGGGTGCGCCGTCAGCGAAGTCCTGCCGGGTGTAGTCCAGGACATGCGTAGCTCCGAGGGAGCGCACCAGGTCGAGCTTCGCGGTGCTGGCCACGCCGGTGACCTCGGCGCCGAACGCCGTGGCGAGTTGCACCGCGTAGCTGCCGACGCCGCCGGACGCGCCGGTGACCAGGACCCGCTGCCCGGCTTGGACCCGGCCGACGTCGCGCAACGCCCGCAGCGCGATGAGTGCCGACACCGGCACCGCGGCGGCCTGCGCGAACGTGGCGTTCGCCGGCATGCGGGCCAGCTTGTCCGCCCGGGCCACCGCGTATTCCGCGAAGGAGCCTTCGCTGATCCCGTACACGTGGTCGCCGACCGCGAACCCGGTCACGTCGGCGCCGAGCGCGATGACGGTGCCGGCGACGTCGCGGCCAGGGACCCGGCGCTTCGGTCCGCGCAGGCCGCAGACGAGGCGCAACAGATACGGGCGGCCGGTCATCAGGTGCCAGGTGCCCCGGTCGAGGCCGGCGGCGTGGACGCGCAGCAGCACCTGACCGGCGGCCGATTCGGGCCGGTCGACGCACGCGAGGCGCAGCTTGTCGGCCGAGCCGTACCGGTCCTGCACGATCGCCCGCATCGTGCGGTCGGTCATGGCCGGGCCGGTGCGGGTGGCGGGTTGGTGGGCGGATCTCATGATGTTTCCCCTCCGGTCCGGCGGGGCGCTCCCACCGTACTTAGTACGAACGCTACCGTACTAAGTACGAATCACCTACGGGTTAGGGTCAGGAACGTGCGAACAGACAGCGACGGCCGGCCGACGCGTGCGCCGCTCAGCCGGGACCGGGTGCTGCAAGGTGCCCTCACGGTCGCCGACGCGGGCGGACTGGAATCGCTGACGATCCGCTCGCTCGCCCAGGAGCTCGGCGTCAAGCCGATGTCGGTCTACTACCACGTCGCCAACAAGAGCGAGATCATCGACGGCATCGTCGACCTCGTCTACAGCGAGATCGAACTGCCCGCCCTCGACGGCGACTGGCGCACCGGGATGCGTCGCCGGGCAGCGTCGGCCCGCACTGTGCTCCGCCGCCACCCCTGGGCGATTCCGCTGCTGCAGTCGCGCACGAAACCCGGCCCGGCAACGCTGCGCCATCACGACGCGGTCATCGGCTCGCTGCGGACAGCGGGCTTCTCGGTGACGATGACCGCGCACGCGTTCGCCCTGATCGACAGCTATGTGTTCGGGTTCGCGCTGTCCGAGTCGGCGCTGCCCATCAACGGCCCGGAGACGGTCGCCGAGGTCGCCACGTCGATGTTTCCGGCAGACTTTCCCGACCTCTACCCGCACCTGATCGAGTTCACCACCGAGCACGTCCTCAAGCCCGGGTACGACTTCGGCGCCGAGTTCGACTTCGGCCTCACCATCATCCTCAACGCGCTGTCCGAGCCCGTTCCCGGAGGAAGCACCGAACCCTCGTCCCCCTGAGCGGCCGTGAGCCCGCGGGTCGGGCCACACGCACCTGCGGACCCACGACCGGCACCGCGGTCTGCCGTGGCACGCGGCGGTCAGGGAGTTGCAGGCCTCCTCGGTCGCGGTCGTTGCCGGGGTACCCCTAGACTCTGCGCGGTGATCACCACCGGGCTCGGTGGTGGGGCGACCCCCGGGAGACATCGTGGCATTCGGACTGACCCGCCGTTCCGCGATCCTCGGCGCCGCGACCGCCGCAACGGCCGTGGCCGTGCCGAGCCTGCTGCCGGGCCAGCGGAAGGCACACGCGACGCCGCCCGGCAAGGAAGGCGTGATCACCTTCCGGCGCGGCGACCAGATCCTCATCGCCGCCGACGCCTACGGCACCAACCCCCGCGTGCTCGCCCCCTACGCGTCACTCGGGTCCGGCGGGTGGTCGAACGACGGGACCAGGTTCCTGTACTCGTCCGGCACCGCCATCGAGTCGGTGCGGGCGGACGGCGGTGACCGGTTCACCGTCGTCAAGCTGGACAGCAACCTCGGCGAGCCCACGTTCGCCTACGGCGGCGGCTGGGTCATCTACTCGAGTGCGGCGCGGCTGTCGATCTCGCCCGCCGGCCGCCGCGACGGCAGGATCGGCAACCAGCTGTTCAGCATCCCGGACCAGGGTGACCTCAACTGCAACGCCGCCGTCGCCGGCGACGGCACCGTGGTCTACCAACAGGGCAACACGATCAACGCGCAGATCCGGCGGATCGACGACTTCCACACCGTCACGACGATCATCGACGGCTGGTCGCCGGACTTCTCCCCGGACAGCCGGAGGATCGCGTTCACCCGGACCACCGGGGGCAACGGCACGCCCTTCGTCCACCACATCTGGGTCGCGAATGCGGACGGCTCCACCCCGGTGCAACTGACCACCGAGGCCAACGCCGGCACGCTCAACATGGATCCGGCCTGGACGACCGATGGGCAATGCGTCCTGTTCACCAGCGTCGTGAACAACCTTCCGCGGATCAACCGGTTCACCTTCCGCACCGGCCTGGTCACCATCGTCGTCGACAACGCCTCCGACGTCACCTGCCAGCCGATCGCCGTCAACGCCGTCGAGCGGGTCTGGGGCCAGACCGCGCTCGGCACCGCCATTGCCACGTCGCGGTACAACTGGGCCGACAACGGCGTCACCGGCGGGGTACGCGCCCAGGCGAAGGCCGTCGTGCTGTCCCGCGACGACCGTTTCGTCGACGCGCTCGCCGGGTCGGCCCTCGCCGTGGCCAAGCGGGGTCCGCTGCTGATCACGCCCACCGCGGGCCTGCACACCCAGACGCGGGCGGAGATCCTGCGGATTCTCGGCGACACCGGCACCGTGTATCTGCTCGGCGGCACCCTCGCGCTGTCCGCGAACATCGAGAGCATGCTCAAGGCCATGGGCTTCACCGTCGTGCGGCTATGGGGCCAGGACGAGTACGCGACCGCGGTCGCCGTGGCGAAGGCCATCACCCCCGAGCCGGACGCGGTGATCCTCGCGACGTCGCTGCAGTACTACGACGCGCTCGCCGCGGGTGCCGCCGCCGGCGCCAACCCCGGCACCGCGATCGTGTTGACCGCCGGCGACACGATGCCGGCCGCGACCGCGGCATACCTGAACGCGCTCAACCCCGACCGCGAAACCGGCACGACGATGATCGCCGTCGGCGGGCCGGCGGTCCGCGCACTGGAGAACGCCGCCGCGCGCAACCAGATGCCGGCCTGGCCCGACAGTGTCGAATACTTCCCCGTCTACGGCGCGACGGAGTTCGAGACCGCAGTCGCCGTCGCCGACTTCTTTTTCGTCGGCCCGCAGACTGCGGCCATCGCCACCGCCTCGACCTGGTTCGACGCCCTCACCGGCGGCGCGATGGTCGGCGCCAACCTCGGCCCGCTGCTGCTGACCAGCCCCGCCTCGCTGAGCGCCCCGACCCGGGACTACTTCTCCCGCAACGCGGCCAGCATCACCAATGGTGTGCTGATCGGCGGCAACCTGGCGCTGCCGAACGGCCTGATCGGCCCGCTCGGCGCCCAGATCTCGGCACCGTTGGCGTACACCTACAACGAGTACACGCAAGACTACGTCGAGCGGATCCCCGGCCAGTCCACGCCGCAGCAGCAGCGGGCCGCGAAGCCCGGCCGCGCCGGCAACATCCCCGGCACCAAACTCCTGAGCCCCGAGCGCCTCGCAGACTAGGTCCTCAGGCAACGTCCACAGTGGACCGCTGGGTCGCGAGGGAAACCTTGGGAACGCGGCGCACCCACAGCCATATGACGTCGCGGCCGAACGATTCCACCAGCAGTGCCAACGCGATCATCAACGCGGCCACCATCAGCGGGAACGGAAGTACGCCGGCACTCGCGGACACGAGCACAACGCCCTGGGTCGCGGCAACGACCTTTCGCCAGTACCGCGGCGGGAGCGTCGCCTGCATCCACGGCAGTAACCACGTTGCGACGACGAAAACGTAGCGCATCAGCCCGATCGCGAGCACCCACGCGCCGGCCTGGTGCGCGGCGTAGAGGCTCAGCACGAGCAGCAGCGAAGCGTCGACCTCCATGTCGAAGCGCGCGCCCAGCGCAGACACGGTGCCGGTCCGCCGGGCGACCTGACCGTCGACGCCGTCCAGCACAAGCGCAACGATCGTCAAGATGACCAGCAGCCGTACCGGAACCGGCTTGTCGAACGAGTCCGCGGTCAGCGCGGCCACGCCGCCGACGAGCACCGCCCGGGTGAGCGTCACCCAGTCGGCCGGGCCGAGGTGGAGCGCACCCGAGCGGTGCGTGCCCCACGTGAGCAGGCCGCACAGCGCGGCACCGTAGGTCAGCCCGACCAGCCAGCCGGCGTCGCTGAGGCCGGCCGTCTCGCCGAGGCCGGCCAGCAGGACAAACTGGGCGAAAAACCCGATTGCCGGACCGGTTCGAACCGTTTGCACCGTTCCTCCGTGACATGATGTGCGACCTTGATCGGGGATACGTCAACGGCAGCGATTTGGTTCAAGGGTTGGTGGGAGTAGATGCCGACAGCGCGTGCCTTCTGGGTCCGCGAGCCGGGCGCGGGCGAGATCCGGCCCGTGACGCTGCCCACACCCGGCCCGGATGAGGTGCTCGTGCGCACCCGGTTCTCCGGCGTCAGCCGGGGCACCGAAACGCTCGTGTTCGCCGGACGCGTGCCGGCGAGCCAGTACGCCGTGATGCGCGCACCGTTCCAGGAAGGTGATTTTCCCGGGCCGGTGAAGTACGGCTACCTCAACGTCGGGCAGCTCGACGACGGTCGGTTCGTGTTCTGCCTGTACCCGCATCAGACCGCCTACGTGGTGCCGGCCAGCGCCGTCCACGCGATACCCGACGGCGTGCCGCCCACACGTGCCGTCCTGGCCGGAACCGTGGAGACGGCGGTGAACGCCTTGTGGGACGCCACCCCGCGGGTTGGTGACCGGGTGACGGTCGTGGGTGCCGGCATGGTCGGCTGCTGCGTCGCAAGGCTGGTCGCCGGGATTCCCGGTGTGCACGTGCAGCTCGTCGACGTGGACAGCGCACGCGAAACCGTGGCCGGCGCGCTGGGCGTCGAGTTCGCCACGCCGGAAACCGCCGACCGGCGCCGGGATCTCGTGATCCACGCCAGCGCGACATCCGAGGGGCTCCAGTGTGCGCTGGACCTCCTCGCGCCCGAGGGTACGGTGGTCGAGCTGAGCTGGTACGGTGACCGGCCGGTCAGCATAGGGCTCGGCGGCGCGTTCCACTCCGGCCGACTGACGATCCGCAGCAGCCAGGTCGGCACCGTTGCCCACCCGCGCCGTACGTTCGCGCAGCGAATGGCGCTTGCCCTGCAGCTGCTGCGCGACCCCGCGTTCGACGCGCTGATCGCCGGCGAGTCGCGTTTCGATGACCTACCTGACGTGTTCGCCGCGGGCAACCTTCCCGCGTTGTGCCATCTCATCACCTATGGCGGAGAGTGACCGTGTTCAGCGTGACCGTTCGTGATCACATGATGATCGCCCACAGCTTCCGCGGCGAGGTGTTCGGACCCGCGCAGCGCCTCCACGGTGCGACCTATGTCGTCGACGCCACATTCAGCCGGGTGGATCTCGACGAGGACAACCTGGTCGTGGACATCGGGCTCGCCCAGCGCGAGCTGGCCGCCATCCTCGGTGAGCTGAACTACCGCAATCTCGACGACGAGGCGGTGTTCGCCGGGCAGAACACCTCGACCGAGATGCTCGCCCGGTTCGTTGCCGACCGCCTCGCCGATCGCGTCGAGGCGGGCAACTTCGGCGACAACGCCCGCGGACTGTCCGCCATCAAGGTCACCCTGCACGAGTCGCATGTCGCGTCGGCGGCCTACGAGCGGTCCCTGTGAAGCTCGTCCATGTCCTGCTGCCCAACGACATCGACGATCCGGCCACGCCGAGCGGCGGCAACGCCTACGACCGCGAGGTGTGCAACGGCCTGGCCGCCGCGGGGTGGACGGTGCGGGAGCATGCAGTGCACGGGACGTGGCCCGAGCCGGGTGCCGCTTCACGGGCCGGCCTCGCGAGGGTCCTCGCAGCCGTGCCGGACGGCGCCCTGGTCCTGATCGACGGTCTGATCGCTTCGGTGGTTCCAGCGGTACTCCGCGAGCACGCGCAACGCCTCCGCCTCGTCGTGCTGGTGCACATGCCGCTCGACAACGAGCAGGAGCGTGAGGCACTGGTCACCGCGCGCGCGATCGTCACCACGAGCAATTGGACCCGGCGGCGCCTCATGGAGTCGTACGCGCTGCCCGGTGACCGGGTCCACGCCGCGCCGCCCGGCACCCATCCGGCGCCGCTCGTGCCCGGCTCTGAGGCCGGCACGGCGCTGCTGTGCGTGGCAGCCGTCACCCCGCACAAGGGCCACGACCGGCTCGCCGAGGCGCTCGCCAAGGTCGCCGACGTGCCCTGGCACTGCGTGTGCGTCGGCTCCCTCGATCGCGACCCGGCGTTCGTCGACCGGCTCCGCCGGCAGCTTGCCGCCGACGGCATCCAGGACCGGGTCGTGTTGGCCGGCCCGCGCACCGGGGCCGAGCTCGCGGCCGCCTACGCAGACGCCGACCTGCTCCTGCTCGCCTCGCACGGTGAGACCTACGGCATGGTGGTCACCGAGGCGCTCGCGCGCGGGATACCGGTCCTGGCAACCGCGGTCGGCGGGGTACCCGAAGCCCTCGGTCGCGCGCCGGACGGCTCCCTGCCCGGCCTGCTCGTCAGCGCCGACGAGGACGCCGGCGGGCTGGCCGACGGGCTGCGCCGCTGGTTCAGCGAAACCGAGCTACGGCAGGCGCTGCGCCGGTCCGCGACGTCGCGCCGGACCACGCTCGCCGGCTGGGCGGACACATCCGCGCGAGTTTCCCGAGTGTTGCTGGAGGTACCTTCATGAGCGGCCAGCGGAGCGGCTTTGGCTCAGGCCGGCGCCGGAGTGCAGCGGAGGTGGCGGCATGAGCCGCGTCACACCCGAATGGCTGGCGCTGCGGGAGCCGGCCGACGCCGCAGCCCGGTCGGTCGAGCTCGCCGAACAGCTCCGGGCCCGCCTCGTGGGAAGCCCGGAGCTGGTGATCCACGACCTCGGCGCCGGTACCGGCTCCATGGGACGCTGGCTGGCACCGCTGCTGCCCGGTCCGCAGCACTGGGTGCTCTACGACCGCGACGTGGACCTGCTGGAGCGGGCGGACATCGGCCACAGCGAGACGGTACAAGTCCGGCAAACCGACATCACCAGGCTCACTAGGGACGATCTGGACGGCGCTCACCTGATCACCGCGTCGGCGCTGCTGGACATGTTCACCGCCGACGAGGTCGAGCGCGTGGTCGCGGCGTGCGCCAGGTTTCCGACGCTGTTCACGATCTCGGTGACCGGCCGGGTGGAGCTGGACCCGCCGGACCCCCTGGACGCGGCGATCATGGAGGCGTTCAACGCGCACCAGCGCCGTACCGCCGGCGGCCGGGCGCTGCTCGGGCCGGACGCGGTCGAGGCGACGATCGAAGCGTTCGGCCGGCACGGCGTCGCGGTGCTCGTCCGGCCCAGTCCCTGGCGCCTGGGATCCGAGCACGCAGCCCTGACGGTCGAGTGGTTCCGAGGGTGGATGGGCGCGGCGTGCGAACAGGAACCGGACCTGATCGGACCGGCGCAGGAGTATGGTCGTCGCCGGCTCGCCGAGGCGGCAGCGGGACAGCTCAGGGTCGTGGTGCACCACGACGATCTTCTCACCGGCGGCGAATGAACCCCTGGCGTTCCCCGTACGTATACCTCAGGCAAGAGACCCCGGTTGCGAAGGAGGCCCGGTGCCGCGGTCGTTGTGGTCCTGGGTGCACCCGCTCGCCGGAGTCGCTATCCTCGCCGCCTTACTGTGGCGGCTGGGCACCGGCCCGTTCGTTGCCGGGCTGCGCCTGATCGACGGCCGGGCGCTCGGTGCGGCGCTCGGCATCGGCGTGCTGACCACGTGGGCCTGCGCCTGGCGCTGGAGCCTGGTCGCCGGCGGCCTCGGGGTGCGGCTGCCGCTGCACACCGCGGTTGCCCACTGCTACCGCGCCACCTTCCTGAACGCGACGCTCCCGGGTGGGGTGCTCGGTGACGTTCACCGCGCGATGCGGCACGGCAAGGACTCCGGCGACGTGAGCCGCGGCATCCGCGCGGTCGTGTGGGAACGCGCCGCCGGTACGGTCATCTCGGTGCTCCTGGCGACCGTGGTGCTGCTGGCGTTCCCGTCGCCGATCCGGCGGTACCTGCCGGTCGTGGTCGCGCTGGCGGTGGCCGCGACGCTCGTCGCCGTGCTGCTGGCCCGGTTCGTGCCCGAGCGCGGCCCGGCGCGCTGGTTGCGTGCGCTTCGTACCGCGAAGACCGACATCCGCGACGGGCTGATCGCCCGGCGCAAGTGGGTCGGCGTCCTGCTGGCCACCGCTGTGGTCCTCGCCGGCAACCTTGCGACGTTTCTGGTGGCGGCGCGCACGGCCGGCGCCACGGCGCCGCTGTCCCAGCTGGTACCGCTGACGTTGCTGGCCCTGCTGGCAATGGTTGTGCCGGCGAACGTGGGCGGCTTCGGTCCCCGCGAAGGCGTCGCCGCATGGGCGTTCAGTGCCGCCGGCCTGAGCGCCACCCAGGGTGTCGCGACCGCGATGGTGTACGGGGCGCTGGTCCTCGTGTCGACCCTGCCCGGAGCCGCGGTGCTGGTGCTTGCCCGGCGCGCCCGTGAACGTCCTAAGGAGACCCGTGTTTGACTCCCTGTCCGCCGCAGTCCGCACCGAGGTGACGTTGCCGCTCCGGTTTCCCGACGGGTTCACCACCACCGCGCGCGTCTTCACGTTCCACGGTCTCGTCGACGCGCGGGAGCACCTCGCGTTCGGCCTCGGCCGGCTGACCGACGGCCGGGTGCCGCTCGTCCGCCCGCACAGCGAGTGCCTGACCGGTGACGTGTTCGGCAGCCAGCGCTGCGACTGCGGCCCGCAACTGCGCGAGGCCGTCGAGCGTATCGCCGACGTCGGTGGCTACCTGCTGTACCTGCGCCAGGAGGGGCGCGGCATCGGCCTGTACACCAAGCTCGACGCGTACGCGTTGCAGGACACCGGACTGGACACCTACGAGGCCAACCTGGCGTTGGGGCACCGGGAGGACGAGCGCGACTACACCGTCGCGGCGCAGATGCTCAGCGCGCTCGGCGCCGACCGCATCGCGTTGCTCAGCAACAATCCGGACAAGACCGACCAGCTCAGCAGGCTCGGGGTGACGGTGACCGAATGCGTGCCGACGGGCGTGTACCGGTCGCCGGCGAACGTCGGTTACCTGGCGGCGAAGGCGGCCAGGGCGGCCAGGGACGCCCGGTTCGCCGTGTCGCCGTTCGGGGGATGACGGCTGCGATGCAGGTACCGATGAAGACGCTGCAGCGGATCCCCTGGCGCCGCGGCGCCGATGCCGCCGGCCCGGTGCAGCCTCGCAAGACCGGCCGGGCCAAGGCGGTGCTCGCGTGGACGGCGACGACGCTCGCCGCGCTGCTGGTGCTCGCCGCGCTCGCGGCGCCGAACCAGCTGGGCCGGCCGTTTCTCCGTATTCCGGTGGAAGTGCTGCCCGGCGTCGCCGTCGTGCTCCTGCTGCCCGGACGCGCGCGGCGGATCGGCGCCGTCGTCGCCGGCGTGGCCCTGGCGCTGCTGAGCATCCTGAAGCTGCTCGACATGGGCTTCTTCGCGACGTTCGCGCGGCCGTTCGACCCGATGCTCGACTGGCGGCTGTTCGGGCCCGCGGTCGAGGTGCTCTCCGACTCGATCGGCCGGCCGAGCGCGATCGGCGCGGTCATCGGTGTCGTCGTGCTCATCCTCGGGCTGCTCGTCCTCGTGCCGTTGGCGGTCCTTCGCCTCACCGGCATCGTGGCACGGCACCGCGCCGCGAGCATCCGCACCGTGGCGTGGCTCGGCTGCGCGGTGTTCGGTGTGCAGGTCATCGCCGGCCTGCCGGTGGCCGTCACCAACGCCGCCGGTCCGGCGTATGACCATCTGCGCCTGGTACAGGAGGATTTCGGAGACCGCAGGACGTTCGCGGCCGAGGCGTCGGTCGACGCGTTCCGCGACACGCTCGGCCCGCAGCTGCTCACCGCGTTGCGGGGCAAGGACGTCGTCTTCACGTTCGTCGAGAGCTACGGGCGCGACGCGGTGGAGAACCCGGAATACGCGCCGCAGGTCAACGCCGTGCTCGACGCGGGGACGCGGCAGCTCGACGCGGCCGGGTTCGGCTCCCGCAGCGCGTTCCTCACCTCGGCGGCCACCGGCGGCGGCAGCCATCTGGCGCACTCGACGTTGCAGTCCGGGCTGTGGATCGACAACCAGCAGCGCTACCTGCAGCTCACGTCGAGCACCCGCCTCACGCTGAGCACCGCGTTCAAGCGCGCGGGCTGGCGCACGGTCTGCTTCGCGCCGGCCAACACCCGCAACTGGCCGGAGGGCCGGATCTACGGCTACAACAAGATCTACGACTCCCGGGACATGGGGTACCGCGGCCCGACGTACGCCTTGTCCTCGATCCCCGACCAGTACACGATCTCGGCCTTCCAGCACCTCGAGCGGGCCGCGCCGGACCGCCCGCCGCTCTTCGCCGAGATCGACCTGCTGTCCAGCCACGCGCCGTGGACGCCCATCCCGCAGCTCGTCGACTACAGCGGCGTCGGTGACGGCTCCACGTTCGGCGGCGGCGGCCAGAACGGCGTCCTGGACCGCACCGGCGCCCAGGTCCGGGCCGACTACCGGCAGACCATCGAATACTCGCTCGGCGTGATCATCTCCTACCTGCAGACGTACGGCGACAACAACCTCGTGATGGTCTTCCTCGGCGACCACCAGCCGGCGCCGGTCATCACCGGCGAGAACGCCAGCCGCGACGTGCCGATCACGATCGTCGCCCGCGACCCGGCCGTGCTGGAGCGGATCTCCGGCTGGGGTTGGCAGGACGGCCTCAGGCCCGACCCGCAGGCTCCGGTCTGGAAGATGGACGCGTTCCGCGACCGGTTCCTGACCGCCTTCGGGCCCTCGAGCCGATGAGCGCCGAGCCTGCCATGCTCCGTAGCGTGGCCTCTGCGAAAGAACGACCGTACGTGCTGCTGAGCTGCGCGATGTCGATCGACGGCTACATCCACGACGCCACCGAGACGCGGCTGCTGCTGTCCAACGACGCCGACCTCGACCGGGTCGACGCCGAACGGGCCGGCTGCGACGCGATCCTCGTCGGCGCGCACACGGTCCGCCACGACAACCCGCGGCTGCTCGTACGCTCCCCGGACCGGCGCGCCGCACGCACCGCCCGGGGCCTGCCACCATCACCGGCGAAGGTCACGCTCACCGCGCACGGCGACCTCGACCCGGCCGCGGCGTTCTTCACCGCCGGAGACGTCGAGAAGATCGTCTACTGCGCCTCGCCGATCGTGGAACAGGCGTGTGCCCGGCTCGGTCGGGTCGCGACGATCGTCGATGCCGGTAACCGGATCGACCTGCTCGACCTGCTCGCCGACCTCGCCGAACGGGGCATCCGGCGGCTGATGGTCGAGGGCGGCAGCAGCATGCACACGCAATTCCTCACCGCCGGCCTGGCCGACGAGGCGCAACTGGTCGTCGCACCGTTCTTCGTCGGCAACTCCAAGGCGCCGCGCTTCGTCGGCGACGGCGACTTCCCGTGGAACGCCGGCTGCCGCGCCACGCTCATGGACGTCCAGCAGATCGAGGACGTGGTGTTGCTACGGTACGCGCTGAGCGACCGCTACGGTGCTCGAGGAGGTCTGTGATGTTCAGCCGTGCTTGGGGAATCGGCCGGTCCTTGGCCATGTACCACGGCATCCCGGGCCGGCACCGGAAAATGGTCCGCTTCTACAGCGAGTTCCTCGGGCCGGGCGACATCGGCTTCGACATCGGCGCCCACGTGGGCAGCCGGGTGCGCGCGTGGCGGAAGCTCGGCGCGAACGTGATCGCGGTCGAGCCGCAGCCGGACTGCCTCAAGGTGCTGCGCCTGTTCTTCGGCCGGGACGATGCCGTCACGATCGTGCCGAGCGCGATCGGCGCCCAGCCCGGGACGGCCCACCTGGCCTTGTCCAGCGCCACCCCGACCGTCTCGTCGATGTCATCCTCGTGGAGGGAAACGGTCGGCGAGGACCGCAGTTTCGCCCGCGTACGGTGGGACCGGTCGATCGAGGTCGAGGTGGTGACGCTCGACGACCTGATCGCGAAGCACGGCGAGCCGGCGTTCTGCAAAATCGACGTCGAGGGCTTCGAGCTCGACGTGCTGTCCGGCCTGAGCACCCCGTTGCGCGCACTGTCGTTCGAATACCTGCCGTTCGCACACGACGCCACGGTCGCCGTGCTGGATCTGGTGCAGCAGCTCGGCCCGTACCGCTACAACTACTCGCCGATCGAGACGATGCGGTTCGCCAGCGACCGCTGGCTGGACGCCGCCGACCTGATGCGCCTGCTGGACCGGTTCCGCCCGCTCGGCCGCTCCGGCGACGTCTACGCCCGCCTCGAAGGTTAGCCCGCCGGCCGGGTGGTGCTGGCCGCGCTGCCGGTCCCACCGACTACCGACTGCCCCCGGATCACGCGGTCGGGGCCCATACCGCGCCGCCCGGGTAGGTGTGCTCGGCCAGCGATGCCTCGTGCATCGTGGCGTTGAAGCCGGGCACCGTCGGCGTGACGTAGCGGCCGTCCCGGACGACGGCGGGGTGGGTGAAGTGTTCGTGCAGGTGGTCGACGTACTCGATGATCCGGTCGTCCATGCTGCCGGACACGGCCACGTAGTCGAACATCGCCAGATGCTGCACCAGTTCGCACAGGCCCACGCCACCGGCGTGCGGGCACACCGGCACCTCGAACTTGGCGGCCAGCAGCAGGATCGCGATGTTCTCGTTGACGCCGGCGACGCGGGTGGCGTCGAGTTGCAGGAACGACAGCGCGCGGGTCTGCAGGTACTGCTTGAACATCACCCGGTTGTGCACATGCTCGCCGGTGGCGACCCGGATCGGGGCGATGGCCCGGGCGATCGTGGCGTGGCCGACAACGTCGTCGGGGCTGGTGGGTTCCTCCACCCACCACGGGTCGTACGGCGCGAGCTCGCGGACCCAGGCGATGGCGGTGGAGACGTCCCAGCGCTGGTTGGCGTCCACGGCGATCCGCACGTCGGGGCCGCAGACTTCCCGCGCGACGTGCATGCGGCGGATGTCGTCGGCAAGGTCGGCGCCGACCTTCAGCTTGATCTGGGTGAACCCGTCGGCCAGCGCCGTCTTGCACAGCTGGCGCAGCTTGTCGTCGTCGTACCCCAGCCAGCCCGGGGAACTGGTGTAGGCCGGATAGCCGTCGGCGAGGAGCCGGGCGGTCCGTTCCGCCCGGCCCGCCTCGGCGCGGCGCAGGATCGCCAGCGCCTCGCCCCGGGTGAGCGCATCGGTGAGGTAGCGGAAGTCGACCAGGTCCACGATCTCCTCCGGGGACAGCTCGGCCAGCAACCGCCACACTGGCTTGCCCGCCCGTTTGGCCCGCAGGTCCCACAGGGCGTTGACGACAGCCGAGATCGCCATGTGCATGACGCCCTTCTCGGGCCCCAGCCAGCGCAGCTGTGAGTCGTGCACCAGCGTCCGCCACAGGCTGCCCAGGTCGGCGAGCGTGGCATCGACGGGCAGGCCGACCACGTACGGGGCGAGCGCCTGGATCGCGGCGGCCTGGATGTCGTTGCCCCGTCCGATGGTGAACGCGAATCCGTGGCCCTCTGGACCGCCGGGCTCGTCGGTGCGCAGGACGACGTACGACGCCGAGTAGTCCGGGTCCGGGTTCATCGCGTCGGATCCGTCCAGGTCGCGTGACGTCGGGAAGCGGATGTCGAGCGTGTCCAGGGCCGTGAATCGCCGTGTCATGGCTGTCCTTTCGGGGGGTGCGAGGTCGATGGCGATGACGCTGCACAGCGCGTCGAGCCGTCCGGGTGCGACGTCCACGACGAGTTCGCCGGTCGGGTGGGCGGTGCGGGCCTGCACGTCCTTGAGATACGGGGTGGCCCGCCACGGCAGCGGTTGTCCGTCGCTGAGGAGGGTGACGGCCGCGATCCGGCCGATGGGCAGCCCGCGGGCCACGATGTGCTCGTAGGGGCGCATCACGAGGTGCAGGTACAGCCGCTCACTCCCGTCGGCGTGTGTGCGGCGGGTGCTGGGACCGTGGAACTGCCACAGCTCCAGCCCCGGACGGACATCGCGCACGCTCTCGGCGTGCGTGTCCATCCAGCCGGCGAACGCGTCGAGCCGCTCGACCGCCTGCGGCGGGAACTCGCCCCGGCCGGTCGGACCGACGTTGAGCAGGAGGTTCCCGCCCATCGAGGCCGCCTCCACGAGACTGTGCAGCAGTGCCCGCGGCGACTTCCAGCTGTCGTCGCTGGGCACGTACCCCCAGGTGCTGTTCATCGTCAGACACCACTCCCACGGCCGCTCGGGCGGGGCGACCGGCAGCTGCTGCTCGGGCGTCACGAAGTCGCCGTGGCCGAGACAGCGGTCGTTGACCATGCAGTCGGGTTGTCGCCGGCGGATGAACTCGCGGATCTCGTCGAAGCGCCACTCCGCCGGGGTGTACTCGAACTCCCCGTCCAGCCACAGGATGTCGATCCGGCCGTAGCCGGTGAGCAGTTCGTCGAGTTGGCCGAGCATGAACTGGCGGTACCGGGCGAACGCCTCGGGTGTCGCGCGTGGATGGCCGCCGACGACGTACGGCTTGGGCACCGTGGCGTCGGTGTAGCGCGGATAGTCTTCGTGGTGCCAGTCGATGATCGAGAAGTACAGGCCGATGCGCAGTCCTCTGGCCCGGAACGCCTCGACGACCTCGCGGGTGAAGTCCCGGCCGCTGAGCTTCGCGCTGGTGTAGTCGGACAGCGCACTGTCGAACATGGCGAAACCGTCGTGGTGCTTCGCGGTGAACACCACGTAGCGGGCGCCGGCCCGCCACGCCTGTTCGGCCCATGCCTGTGGGTCGAACGCATCGGGCTGGAAGTTGGGGGCGTTGTCGAAGTACACCTCGCAGTCCACGGGGGGCAGGGGCGGGTCCTGCAGGTGCACGCCGCCGGTGAGTTGCCAGGACAGCTCCCACCCCTGGGTGCTGGCGTGTCCCCAGTGGATGAACAGGCCCATGCCCTGACGGTTGAACCACGCTGTGTCGGTCACTCTTTCAGTCCCCCTTGGGTGATGCCGGACGTGATGAACCGCAGGCCCGTGACGACCAGCACCAGTGCGGGAACGGCGAGCAGGACGAGCGCGGCGAAATACTGCGAGGTCTGGGTCGGGCTGGGCCCGAACCCGCTCTGGATCGTCTGCACCGCCTGCGCCGCGGTGGTCAGCTCGGGGTCCTTGAGGATCGTGGACGGGAACAGGAAGTCCTGCAGCGACCACATCACCGACAGCGCCCCGAGGTTCACCAGAGCGGGCCGGGCCAGCGGCAGGAAGATCTGCCGGTAGATGCGTCCGTGCCCGGCGCCGTCGATGCTGGCCGCCTCGACCAGGTCGTCCGGGATGCCGTCGGCGTAGTTGCGCAGCAGCAGCACCGCGAACGGCAGGGTCAACGCCGCCTCGGGCAGGGCAACCCCGATGTGCGTGTTGAACAGGGCGAGCTGGCCGGTGATCCAGTACACCGGCACGAGGATCGCCACCGCCGGCACGGCCAGGAAGATCAAGACGCCGTAGTACACGGCTTCCCGCCCCGGGAACCGGATCTTCGAGAAGGTGTATCCCGCGAGGGATCCGACCGAACACACGATCAGCGCGTGCAGCGCGGCGATGATCAGGCTGTTGACGAACGTGCGCGGCAGGCTGACCCCGTTGAACGTGCCGGTGATCACGGTGAGGTAGTTCCCCGGCCCGCCGAAGGCCAGGGAGGCGCGGACGGCGGTGATCATCGGGAAGAGCCACAGGACGGCGCCGATCACGAGGATCACGTAGATGACCACTGTGTGGCCGCGGTGCTGGCGCAGCAGGCGCAGCGGGCCGGTCGGTGTGCTCATGGCCGCCCGCTTCGCTGGATGGCCAGGTGTACGAGCGACACGGCCAGGGCGATGACGAGCACGATGACGGCGGCCGCCGACGCGTAGCCGACCCGGCCTTCGCCGAGCATTGCGTTGTACACGTAGGTGCCGGTGATGCCGGTGCGCCCGCCGGGGTCGCCCTTGGTGGAGAAGAACACGATGTCGAAGGCTCGGAAGCTGCCCAGCAGCACGGACAGGATCACCGTTTTGTGGGTGTTGCGCAGCAGTGGGAAGAGGATCAGGCGGTACATCTGTGCGGTGCTCGCCCCGTCCAGCAGCGCGGATTCCAGGATGGCGGTGTTGGCCGTGGACAGGTCGGAGGTGTAATACATGACCGGTAGGCCCACCAGGTACACCAGCAGCACAAACAGCGCCGCATACGCCGGACCCGGCTCGCCGAGCCAGTCCTGTGACAGTGAGCCGAGGCCGATGGCGCGCAGTGTGGCGTTGACCGCCCCGTCGCGGGTCTCCAGCATCCGGCCGAACACGGTCGCGAACAGCGACAGCGGGATCAGCGATGGCAGCAGGAACACCGCGTAGAAGAACCTCCGCAGCCGCACCCCGGATGCGAGCACCACGGCGAGGAAGAATCCCAGGGTCAGTGCCACCGCGATGGACACGGCCGCGAACAGCAGGTTGTTGACCACCGAGCGGATGAACACCGCGTCGGTGAGCACCAGCCGGAAGTTCTGCCAGCCCACATCGGTCGCGTCGACGAACGACAGGGTGCTGCGGGTGGTGCTCGTCGCGGCCAGGAAGCCGAACGCGTACAGGTAGTACACCGCATAGATCACCAGCAGCGGCGTCAGGAACAGTGCGGCCGTGCCCAGTGCGCGGCCCGGATGCCGTGACCGGCGGGCGTGCGGGTCACGCACCGGCCGCGCACCTGTGACTGGCGCGTTCCTGGAGATCATCGAGGTCATTTGGTGGTGTACCGGCCGGACGTCCACTCGCTCTGCAGCTTGTCGGCCGCTGCCTGCGCGGTGCTCTGGCCACGCAGCACGTCGAGGATGGCGTTGCCCTCGACCTGGTTGAGGAAGCCCTGGTTGCTGTCGCGTGCCGAGCCGGCCGAGTTGATCAGAACGGTGACCGCCGCGTATCCGTCCCGGGCCGCCTGGCTGGCCAGCACCGACGAGTCGGCGTGGTAGCTCTTGGAGGTGGGCACGAGCACCAGGTCCTTGCCCCAGATGTCGACGCCTTTGCCCATGGTCATGTACTCCACGAACTTGGCGGCCTGGGCGGCGTGCTTGGAGGTCTTCGGGATCGCCAGCCCGCCCTCGGCGTAGGAGCGCACCGCGGGCTTGCCACCGGCGGCCACGACGGGGAACGCCGCCGCGCCGACGTCGGCGAGGTCGATCTTGTTGGCCTTGCGGGATGCCTGCGACAGCAGCGACGACTGCCACGTGCCGTCGACGTAGAAGGCGGCCTTCCCGCCGGTGAACAGCTCCGCCGGCCGGTTGCCTTTCAGGCTGAGCACGTCGGTGCCGACGATGCCCTTGTCGAACAGCGATTTGTACTGGCCGAGCGCCGCGACCATCTCCGGGGAGTTCCACGGCTTGCGGCTGGCGAACACGTCGTCGGACAGGGTCGGGTTGGTCTGCCCGGCGACGGTGAAGAGCATCTCCTCCTGCCAGTAGGGCTCGCCGGAGAAGACCACGGGGGTCACGTCTGGTTTGGCGGCGCGGACCTTGGCGGCCGCGGTGGCGAGCTCGTCGGCGGTCGTGGGCACCGCGATGCCCAGCTGGGACAGCATCGCGGCGTTGTAGAGCATGACCGCGCTGCCGAGCGAGCCCATCGGGATGCTGTAGAGCTTGCCGTCCGTGGCGATCTTCTCCGTCTGGCGGACCGGGCCGGCGGCGAGCTTGTCGCGCCATCCGGCCGGCAGGTTCTTCTCCCACTCCGACACGGGCCGCAGCTGTTCGCGGACGCTGTTCGTCATCGCCGACACCTGCACGCCGACGACGTCGAGCTCCTCCCCGCCGTTGAGCGCGAGCGGCAGCTGCTTCTGGTAGTCGGCCGCCTCGAAGATCCGCAGGTCGATCTTGATGGTGGGGTGGTCCTTCTCGAAACCGGCGATCGCCTCGCGCACGGTGGCCTCCGGGGGGAACCAGGTCCAGTACTTCAACGTGACCGGCTGCCCGTCATCGGTGGCCTGCTCGGCGTCCTTCCCGCCGCCGACGCCGCCACTGTCCCCACAGGCAGCCGGGCCACCCATGGCCACGACCGCGACCGCTGTGGCCAGGACCCGTAAGAGTCGAGATCTGTTCATGGCACTCCCTCGGAGCGTTGTTTCAGATGGGTGACGACAATATCGTCGCCATGGACGACAAAAATCAAGAGGTTGGCGAACCCCAATCCGAACCGGCACGATGGCAGCAGCGCAGAGGCTGGGGGAAAGTACATGCCGGCGGAGGCAGATGTAACGCTTCGGGTCGTTCTGCGCCATATTGCGGATTACGGGCCCATCTCCCGGCCCGATCTCGTGGACGGCGTCGGCCTCGCTCGCGCCACGACCTCCTCCGTCGTCAACGAGCTCATGCGCCGCGGCCTGGTCAACGAGGTCCCCACCCCCGGCACCGGGCGCCGCGGCCGGCCGACCCACCTCCTCGCCCTCGACGACGACCGGTTCGCCGTCGTCGGCCTGGAGATCGGGCTCGACCGGGTCCTGGCCGGCGCGTTCACCCTGCGGGGCGGGCACCTGGTCCGCCTCGACGAGCCCGTCGAGCTCCCCACCAGCAACCCCCGCGCGCTGCTGCGGGTCGCCGCGTCGCTGACCTACCAGCTCATCGAGCAGGTCACCGCCGCCGGCCGGACGCTGCTCGGCACGGGGGTCAGCGTCACCGGGCTCGTCGACGCGACGAGCGGCACGATCAAGTACGTGCCCAGCCTCGGCTGGCGCGACGTCGCCGTCCGCGCCGGCGTGGAGGACGCGCTCACCGCGGCGTCCGCCGGCCCGGCGACCCCGGTGATCGTCGACAGCGGCGCGAACTTCGGGGTCCTGGCCGAGCGCCGGGCCCGCCTGCGCACCGGGCAGGCGGTGCCGAGCCTGGTCTACCTCACGGGCACGTACGGCATCAGCGCCGGCATCATGGCCGGCGACCGGATGTGGCGCGGTGCCCGGGGCCTGGCCGGCGAGGTCGGCCACCTGATCCTCGAGCCGGGGGGCCAGCGCTGCGTCTGTGGGCGGCGCGGATGCTTCGAGACCCGGGCCGGCGTCCACGCCATCCTCGCCGCGGCCGGGCTCGGGTCGAGGGTCCTCGACCCG
>NZ_JBFAPO010000047.1:0-95478 GCF_040676755.1 Dactylosporangium sp. NPDC049525
GTGGGCAGCCGATGAGAGAGCGACCCTGCCGATCACCTCGACCAAGCCTGGCCTGGCTACGGTCGTGCCACCAGTAAATAAGAAGCCGATGAGCGGTCGCTCATCACGTTCACGCAGCAGACGTCAACATCGGGCGTGCCGCTGCCCTTGAGTTCTGATTGAATGCCACGCGTGGTCGACCCCGTGGACGACGCGGCTCACCAGCGACCGGCTGCACGGCCGCGGCGCGTCGTTGCGCTGGCGGTGTTACTCCTGATAGGCGGCATCTGCACGCTGGTCTTTGCCGTTGTAGCCGATGTCGGCCCGTTCGACGGTTTACCGCCGTGGACCTATGCCATCCTCAGCCCGGTCTACCTGACCCTCGCCTGGGCAGTGTCGGGCGCAAAGAAATGGGCGTGGTGGACCCTGGTCGCCCTCCATGGCGCCAGCGGTGCGTATCTTCTGTTGAGCGCAGCGTCGATGAATGACTCAACTGCGGGTCGGGACCTCATCTGGCCGGCGGTCTACCTCGTCGTACTGACCAGTGACCGCACGCGGGTGTGGTTCGGCATCACGCACAACAGCGATCCGATGCCGTCAGAAACAGATCACCACCGCGACGGTGTGCCGAAGAGTTGACCATTGACGTGCACGCTTCTGCCGCGTCCATGGCGCGCCGGCCAGCCGCCGCTCGTAACAGAGGGTGACTTGTCTCCGGCGCCGTCGGCGACCCCGACATGCCGCGCATGGGGCGCCGGTTCTTTGCCGGCGGGTGGTGCACGTCCGCTGCGGTTCGAGCGCCGGCGCCGTCTATGACGGCACTGACGTCGGCAGCCCGGTCACGAGGTACTGCAATTGAGGTGGCGCTTCGGTGAGGAGGTACTCCACAGATCTCCGGACGAGCCTCGACGCGACGAGGATGTCGACATCACTTCCTTGGTCCAATGCGTGCGACAGTATCGACAGTGGGGTGACAATCGCCGACTCGATCGTTTCCGGCAACGCGTCCAGATAGCGGGTGTCTTCGGCGAGGACCAGGTCGACGAACTCGCGCGCCCGCTGCCGGAGCATGGGCATGTCGGCTGCTGCGGTCGCGGACTCGGCACCGCGCCATTCAGGAAGGTATGCCGGCAGCCCGAAGCTCTCCATGTGTTCCCGATCTCGCAAGGTGTGATGGACAAGCGTAGTCAACACCTCGCGCCACTCGCTCATGCCGCCGATCGGGCGTCGCGCGCAGCCGGCCGCGAGACGGCTCTTGCCGCAACTGCCCGGGCGAGGGCCGTTGAGCCTTGGTCGGTCGTACCGTTCAGCCTCTGAGTTCCAACCCATGAGTCCTGGCAAGTTCAACGAGCTGACGCAGGCGATCTTCGTCCGTCGCGACGGCACCGAGCAGGACGGCCAGTTCGTCGAGAGCATCTCGATCGTCACCGTTTGCCAGGTACGCGTCAGACTCCGAGTCTGACCAGAAGCGGCCCTCGAGCGCAGGTGCCTCGAGCGCGATGAGTAGCTCGACGACGCCTTCCCAGAACGGGCCATTTGGTTCATGGCCAAGTCCGGCTATCGCATCCTCCACGTCGGTGGTACCAGCAACCAGGTACAACTGATACTCGCCAGGCGCGATCTCCGACACCTCGAACGGCTCCATCCGCTGATCTTCGCAGCTCCGACCAGAGTCCGAGCACCTCGGCTGGCGATCGCGCATCCGCTATGCCGCCGAGCGCGCGGCGCACTATCAAGCTGGGTTGACCGCCTGTACGCGCACGCCGCCAGCCTCAAAGACACCGTCGAACGGAGCGCCGCCAGTTGGTGGCGCGCCACGCCGTCTCGTCTGTCCGGCCGCCTGCCCACCCCTGGATTGAGCGACGGCCGGTTTCGGTGCCTTGCCTCTGGAAGACGGCGCGGGAGTCAGCGCCTTCTGGATCGGCGTACCACGAACACAACAATCCCGATGACACCAGCGATGCAGCATAACGTGCTGGACAGACGGCCAAGCGAGTATGCAACGTCTTCCGCTGCATCTCTGGACGCGGGGATCATGGGACCAGCCCAGGCCGGAACGCCAACGGCAGTGGAGGCGACCACACCGATGACGGCGGCGCAGATACGAGTAGCGACGACTCGGAGGCTCACGAATCGGCAGCGTAGATCGTCAACGTCATCGCCACAATTGGCCAGGCCAGGCGTCCGCTTCTGCCGCCGAGAGCGCGTCCGGCATCCGCAGCCAGTCGAAGATCGTCACGCTTCGTAGCACCTCGGCCGCCGCGATCCACCATGGCCGGCGCGCACTCGTGCCGATGAGCGGATGTCGGAATGGATGATCGTTGCTGTGGTGATTTGATCACGGTGAGTACGGTGTGGGCGTGGGTCGTAGGTTGTGGCGTGGTGCACCCGGGCGGTTGGTGTGGTCGATGGTGTTTGCCGCGGTTGGCGGTGCCGGGGCGTGGGCTGCCCTGGCGGATGGAAAGGCAGGATGGACGGTGGTGGCCGCCGGGGTGGCGGCGGCGGTGGGTGCGTCGGGTCCGTCGGTGGCCGACTGGTGGCGGGCGCGGGCGGTGGAAGGGGCACGGTCGCGTCGGATGTTGGCGGAGGTGGGATCGGCGGAGGTACCGCTGTCGGTGGCGTGGTTGTTGCATCCACAGATGGCAGTGGTGCCGTTCCTCGGCCGAGGATGGCTGTTGCAGGGTTTGGAGTCCTGGGCTCAGGATCGTGGCGGGTCGGTTGTGCGGTTGGTAGCGGGTGCAGGGGGCGTTGGGAAAACGCGGTTGGCGCGACAACTGGTTGACCGGTTGCCGAATTGGGATTCGGTGTGGGTTGCGCCGCAGCGTGAACTTGCTGCGGTCGAGTTGCTGGACGATGTGGCGCCAGGGCGATGGCTGCTGGTAGTGGACTACGGGGAGACGCGGGACCGGGCCGGGTTGGCGGCGCTGCTGTGTGCGGCGCAGCGGGTCGCGACGGATGGTGTGCGGGTGCGGGTGCTGGTGTTGGCGCGGACAGCGGGCCTGTGGTGGGAGACGTTGTCGGCGGCCTACCCACAGCAGGCACATGTAATAGATGCGTTGACGGTGCCGAGCAATGCGGTGGATGTGCCGGCAGAGGTGGAGGGATATGACCCAGACTGGATCGTGGGTGAGGCGGTTACGGCCTTCGCGGCGCGGCTGAACCGACCGGTTCCCACAGTGCCGAGCAGGGTGCGGGTTGCGGGGACGCCGGTCCTGCGATTGCATGCCGAGGCCCTGGTGGCAGTACTGGGTGGGGTGTCGCGCGACGGCCGGTTCGATGTGCTGGATGAGGTGTTGCGGCACGAGGTCCGGTACTGGCGGGGCGCGGCCCGGCGTGCCGGTTTGCTGGTGGGCGATGATCCGGCGGTGGATGTTGTGTTGCGGCAGGTGGCTGGCGTTGCAGCGCTGCTGGGTGCGAGCGACGAGGACCAGGTTGCGGGGTTGGTGCGGCGGGCACCGCTGCTGGCCGGAGCCGAAGCGTTGCTGATCGAGCGATATGTACGCTGGTTGCGGGACTTGTACCCGTCGCTCGTACCCGGACTGCTTGGCGCCATCCAACTGGATCTGCTGGCTGAGGATCTCGCCGTGCAGATGCTTCGTGGCTGCACCGCGGCGCAGCGCGTCGGCGTGTTGTCGGCATTGACGGTTCAGCAGGCGGTGCAGGCGTTGACTGTCCTGGCCAGAGCTGGTGTGCACCAACCCGACGCGGACGCGCTGATTGACGTGGCGCTCAGCGCAGATGTGCCGGTGATGACAGAGGCGGTGCTGAGCATCGGCGTTCAGTTCCCGGGCCGGTTCACCCCACAGATCGTCGAGTTGCTGGCCACCGCCGATCTCGATTTGGGCTGGGCGCGCCGGGTGGCCGGACGGATCCCCTACCCGTCTCAGGAGCTGTGCCGTATCGCGCTCGCCCTGACCACCCGGATCGTTGCCGGATTGGACACCCGCGTCGCACCGCACGACCGCGCGGTCTGGACTGGCATGCATGCGTTGCGTTTGGCGGAGACGGCCCGACGGGCCTGAGCCCTTGCCTGCTGCTGTCTTGGGTCAGTGTACGGATGGTGTCGGACATGGAGTGCGGGCCTCAGCACCGGACCGTCGCTGCTCTCGCGGACGGGCGAGTTGCCCATAAGCAGCTCTTGATCTGGCGAGGAACGTCCGGCTGCGGACCGTTGGACTCGCCCGACGGGTCCGTGCGAGCTGCCTGATCGGCCGATGACTTCACCGGCCAGGCCGACCAGCCCACAACAGCCGTCGATCGAGACCCGCCGCCGCGGTGGCGACGCCGCGACCGCGCTCGACGCCGGGACGAGAAGCAGCACGATCACATGCGCGGAAATGTCGCAGACAACGCGCGTCCGGCTTCCCACGCCCGTCACGCTGCGTGAGCGGCGTGCCGGTTTGTTCGTTGCCACCGAAGATGGTCCGGGAAGAACGCGTTGAGCTGGGTGGGTCAGATTCGATGGCGGGGACAAGCGGGTCCTGTCGGCGCTGGTGCGGGTCGTGGCTGGGCGGTTTGTCAGTGAATCTGGTCCAAAGTTGGGTCGGTAGCAGGGCGGGGTCGGATGACTCGGGGCGGGTTTATGGTTCAAGATCGCGGCATTCCCGGGTGGCCGGGTCGATCTCGAAGACGAGGTCGTGTGGGTGCGATCGGGCAAGAGCGGCGTGTGGCTCGAGGCCGAGTAGGTGTCGTTGCAGCATCCGGCCGATCATTTCGTGAGAGACGATCAGCGGCCGTTTCGCTGGTTTTCGGCGGATCTGCTGCAGGGCTCTGGCCGCGCGAGGGTCGGCGTCGGCGTAGCTTTCGCCGTCGGGGAAACGCCACTGGTACTTGTCAGCGGCCCTGCGTTGTCGGTCGCCGGGGAACTTGGTGTCGATCTGCTCGTCGATCAGGCCGCTGAACTGGCCGTGATCGAGTTCGGCGAGCTCGTCGACGACCTCGATCTCCAAGCGGAGGGCGTCGCTAATGATGCGTGCCGTCGCGAGTGCTCTGCCGAGCGGGCTGACGAAGATGCCGTCGATTCCTCGGTTCCGCAAGGTCGACGCGTGGCGGTGCGCTTGCACGACGCCGTTGGGAGTCAGCGGCGAGTCGAGCCGGCCCTGCCGGCGCCGCAGGAGGTTCCATTGGGTTTGACCGTGCCGTGCCAGAAATACGGCGTCCCAGGAGTTCACCCGGCCAGCCTGGCTGAAGGTTCCTCGGGTGGACAGCGATTTTCAGCCGGCATCGTCCGGGCTCGCCGGCATTGTCAGTTGAGTGCGTCTTGCGCGGACGTGGCTCCACCACATGGTGGCGGTGCCGCCGAGCCAGTGGTCCTGGGTTCCGGTCCATTCCTGGGCCCGGTGGTCGCCAGGAGGACTCCGCCGGGCTGGAGCCAGGTCGCGATCCGCTGGAGTAGGCGCGGTTGGGTGTCGCGTGGCATGTGGATGAGGGCGTAGAGGCAGACTTCAGTGGCACAAATTCGGTGTCGGACAACATCCGATGGCAGGGACACACGTCGCTGTCAAACGACAGCGAGATCGAGGCTCGTCGGTGTTCTGCGGTACTGGTGCGGCGACGAGGCAGGCTGGCGGGGTGCGGGTGACCATGGCTGACGGGCGCGTGTCGCGTCTGCCGATGGCGGGCGTCGATGGATGCCGCAGACGCTACGGCGCTGCAGGTCCTCAACCACCGCTTTGCCGGTCACGTCGAAATCACACGAACCGCAGCGGTAACACCGCAGGTCAGGGCCTCGGATGGGAACGGACGCGGTTGCCGGTCGGAGGTGCGGGGTGTCAGCTCGGGATCCATTCGGTCGTGCCGTCGATGTCGCGGGCGAAGCCGTTGACGGTGAGGTCGTAGGTGGCGTCGATGGTGTGCCATTCGCGGGGGTCGAGGATGGACAGCGAGTATTGGTAGTGGATGGTGGCCTTGCCGGGTGTGATGGTGGTGACGGTGACGGTGCCGTCGGGGTGGGTGTCGAGTCGGATGGTTGGGTATCGCTGCACGGTCCACAGTGGCTCGGTGGTGATCGCGTACGGGGTGAGGTGCACCATCGGGCAGTTGTGCAGGTTGGGGGAGGACCTGTCGGTGTCTGGTTTGAACTCGCGCTGCGCCGCGCAGGCGTTGATGCGGTCGTGGATCTGTTGCTCGACGTGGGTGGTCAGGGTTGGTTTGAGGGTGGCGGGCAGGGTAATGGTGACGGGGGTGTCAGCGACGATGGTGGTGGCTTCGGCGGGTTCGTAGAGGGCGTTGCCGGGTCTGGTGGCGGTGTAGCGGCCGGGCGGGGCCCAGAACGTCGTCTGCTCTTCGGGTTTCGCCATGTCGAGTTTGGCGGCGGCGAGTGTGATGGGGGCGATCGCCGGTTTCGGCATCGTGATGGTCGAGCCTGGCGGGTCGGAGATGGACCAGAAGCCGCTGAAGATGCCGGTGCGTTGGTAGAGCACGGTGACGGCGTCGGTCAGGTGTTGCCCGTCGACGTCGTAGGAGACAACGACGAGCCGCTCCTTCGTCCCGGGCCGGGGCGATGACGGTGCCTGCGAGCGTTCACTTTCGATGCGCAGATGCTCCGGTGGCTGGTAGCCGGACCGCAGCGTCCCTGGCTGGCACAGCGGGTTCCTCGAGCACGGCGCAGCGGCGGGGAGCCGGCTGGTGTCGCGGGCGGTCAGCTGGCTGAAGAAGGCGCGGACGAGATCCTTCGGGTCGGGCCCAGGCGCGCTGAGGATGGCGATGACGGCGACGAGTCCGATGACGACAGCGGCAACGAGGGCTCCCGCTTGCAACACCCGGCGACGAGTTCGTGCCGTGTGTCCACGTGGTGGCATGACGGCGGGTGGGTGTTGCGTGTCGGGCAGCCGGGGAAGCCGGACACGCTGGCCGGGCCGGATCTGAGCGCTGCGCGGCGCGCCGAAGGTGACCAGCACCGACGGGGTGGTGCTGGCTGCGGCCGGGGTTTCGGCGCCATGGGCGGACGTTGCCGATGCGTCGGCGACCTTGTACGGGTCGTGCGGTGCCGTGTGTTGCTGCTGGTCGGGGGTTTGCATGGCTAGTTCCTCGTGGATGCGGACGGGCCGTAGGGTGCCGCCTGCGCCGGTCGTGGCGTGTCGGATGGGTGCACGGTCGTCGGGTCCTGGGTGAGGTGGTGCTCGGCGAGGTGCTCGGCGAGGGTGGCGGCGGCCCGGCGCATGGCGGTGCTGTCGTCGGCGGCTGCGTGCAGGGCCATCAGCCTGCGGTGGACGGCCTCGTTCGTTGGCGACACCTGCTTCGCCTGCCGCAGGAGCTGGATTGCCGTCGCCGGGTCGGGCTCGACGTCGGCAAGGCAGGTGAGCACGTCGATCTGGTGGCGGGCGACGTGTTCCCGGGCGGCGGCAAGCCACTCGTGATCCCAGCCTTGCGCGAGTTCGCCGGACAGGTCGGTGCGGTAGAGGTCGGCGGCTTCGGTGAGCAGCTGGTCGCGGTGGATCGGGTCAATGGTGGCTACCGCCGCATCGAGGAGGGCCTGCAGTTGCCAGAGGTCGACCTGGACGGTGCTGGTGTCGAGGCGGTACCACGCCCCGGCGGGGTCGTCGCTCTGCCGGCGCTGCAGGAGCACAGGACGTTTGGCGGCATCGTGCAGGGCGCGGCGGAGCTCGGAAACGGTGGTGACGAAACGGCGGTGTGCCGCTTTGCCGGGGGTGTCCGGCCAGATCGCTTCTTTCAGCTCTGCTGCGCTGAGCCCGGCGCGGTGAATGATGAGCAGCACGAGGATCTGCTGGCCGGCGGACCGGCGGATCTGCACCGTGCTGTGGCTGCCGTCCGGATGGGGCAGCAGCACTGCGGGGACGCCGAGCACGCGGACCAGGAGGCGCCGTGGCCGCCCGGGTTCGTCCGGCGGCGGATCCGGCCACGACGGCAGCTGCGCATCGGCATGTCTGCTTACTGGGCGATCGGTCGAGGTGTGTGCTGACCAGGAGGCGGGCACCGTGCGGTGCAGGTGGTGTCGTTCGGGCGGCGCGGTGGAACCGGAGGCTGGAGCGTCGAGGTTCCCGACGACGGCTGCGACGACGTCGAGCGCACCGAGCAACGTGCGCGCCGTGGGCAGGTTCAGCACGGGCAACCGGCCGACAACCGGCGCGGGCCCGGCTGCCGCGTGCAGTCGGCCGTCGCTGGCCACGTGCCACGTGTGCACGCCAGCAGCGGCCCCGATCACCACGGTCCGGACCGTAACCCCGTCACCTGCTGCCGGGCGCTCCACGAGGGGCGGTGCGTTCGTCGTTGCGGCGTCGGCAAGAACGACGATCGTGGCCGCGTCCGACTCGTTCGGCGCTGACGCGACCGGCGACGGCGCGTCGTCGGCGACGACCCGGACTCGTCCCGAGACACCGGCTACGGCGTCAGCGCCGAGCAACCGCTTCCACAGTCCTTCCCCGACCAGCACCTCCGCGTGGACCGTGTGCCCGATGGTGACGGCGGCCAGGAGCCCGCGGGCAGCGTCTACAGCGCCCGGTCCGACGAGCGCGACGCCTGCGGCCGGAAGGATCGCCTCGACAGGCCACACGGTCGCCGCGTCGGGCACCGGGCCGTCGTCGTCACCCGAGGTCATCGCAGCGCGGTCGGCGTCTGCCTCCATCGCTGCGCGGGTCAGCCGGGCGATGCGGTCCACCAGGGCGGGCAACGGCGCCAGATCCTCATCGTCGCGACGCCAACCGGCAGGAGGCTGTGGCAGGTACCGGTGACGCCGTTGCGCCCACATGAGCGTTGCCGCCGCGGTGACAGCGGCGGTGACCGGCACCGGCAGCCATCCACCCGGCACCTCCACACCCATGACCGTCAGCACGGAGTGAGATGCGACGTGCTCGTCGGCGTCCTGGACCGTGGCTTTTGCGTCGCGAACGTCCTCAGCGGCCGGTGGCGTGGCTGCCACACTCGACGTGCGCGCATGATGGTCCGCCGGACCTCCGGCGCCACCACCCCGGGTCGCTTCGACCGCCAGCAGGATCCCGCTGACCAGGGCGGTGACTGCGGCATGCAACGGCACCGGCAGTCGAGGCGCTCGACCAACCTGCCGGATCGCATCAACGGCGTCGAGCACGACCATCCACAGCAATGCCAGCCACAGCAACCAGCCCGCGGCGACGCCCGCCATCACGGCGCCGCCCCCGGACAGCGGATCCGCGACGAGCTGCCGCCAGTCCCACTGCGCCGCGCGTTGCACCACCACCAGCCCCGCCGGCAACCCAGCGAGCACGAGCAGCAACGCGAGCCCGGACACGATGTTGCGGAACAGGCGGGCGATCATGAGCCGCCGCCCGCACCGCCATGCGGTGAGCCCGCGCCCGAGTCCGGATTGCCGTGCGCCCAACCCGGCTGGCCCACGTTGCCGGGGTGCGATGGCTGAGGCGGCGTCGGCGGTGTGAGCAGCTTCGGCCGCAGCAGCAGCCATGCCGTGCGCGCCGCCCACCAACCGGCAACGGCGAGGCAGAACCCGACAGCGACCGTACCGGTGATCCGCCACACCAACGTACCGGCGACCAGCAGCGCCAACGGCACCGCCAACAACAGGCGGTGCACGAGCCGGCGGACGACGAGCAGGCCCACCGCCGCGCCGATGCACGCCCCGCCCAGCCGCCCGACCGGGCCGATGATCTCACCGCCGGTCGTCGGGAACTGCTGCTCCAACGGCCAGGCGAGCAAATTCAAGATCCAGGGACTGCCGCGCTCATCGAACGACACCAGGAACGCGCCAGCTCCGGCCAACATCGTCACCGACGGCGGAAACCGCAGCCACGTCAACCACAACCCGTCCGGCGGCTCCGGCCGACGCCACACCACCACCGCCAAGACCATCACGGCCACCGCAGCCGGGACGACCGGCAACACCGACCACCGCAGCAACGGCCAGAGATCCACATCGAACGAACCAGCCGCGACCATCGCGAACACCGCCGCCACCAGCAGCCCGCCCACCGCACCACCCACCAACGCCAAAGCCACCAGCCGATGCCGCACCCAGCCGACCAAGGACGCGCCACCACCTCCATCTTCCCCCGCACCGCTACGCAACACGGTCGTCACCACCAAGCCACCCACCACCGCGATCATCCCGAGCTGCGCCGCCACCGCGAGCCCTCCCCACGCAGCCAGCACCATCCCCCGATCGAACACCTTCTCCCGCAGCCCATACCGCTCACCGCCAGCAACGAACTGCCAAAACAACGCCATCGACCACACCACCGGTACCATCGCGGCCATCAAGTCCAACCAACCAACCTCCGGCGCCGCATCCACCGCAGGCGCAACCGTCGGCGCCTGCACCGCCCCCAGCACCACCGCCAGCTCGGCCTCCGCCACCACCGCCGGCACCACGCCCGTCGCCTGCGCCAGCTCCTCAGCGACCCGTGGGCTATCCGCTGCCGAGCCGACCGCAAACACCAACCCCAACTCGCCCGACGCCAACTCGGCACCGGCAACAGCGCGAGCGGCTACTTCACCCACCGACACAGTCGGTGCACCACGACCGCCGAAAACCTCAACCCCTGGACCAACCATCCCAGCGGCCACCGTTGCGTCATCCACACTGGACAGACCCTCGAACCCGACCGCAGTCCGGCGTAGCACCGTCGCAGTGCAGCCATCATGCCCAACCTGACACACCAACACCGAGCTACCCACCGGCAACTGGACACCACCGGCTAGCAGATGCCACGCCACGGCCACCGGCGCAGTCAACAGTTTCCCCACACTCAGCCCAGCACGCTGGCACACATCACCCAACGCCGCCGCACGCCGAGAACTCCACCCAGCAGGAACCGCAAGCGTCACCACGTCGACACTGCCACCAACAGCGTTGCGAGCCGCCGACGTAACCTGCCGGAACAACGCCACAGCCGCAGCATCATCCGACGGCGACTGGACGCCCCCACTGTCGCGCTCCGGATCATCAGCCGCAGCCCCACGCGCCCGCGTCCGCACCGCTGTGACCAAGCCGGCATCTATCAGGGCGCCGGTGTCGAGCCAGCCAACCCCGGCCAACGGGAGCACCATCGCGGTACCGTCCGGCCACGCCACCGCAGCCCGCAACCGAGACGTCCCCAGGTCAACCCCAAGCCGAACCCTCTGATTGATCGACACATCGCTATTCTTAGCCGCATCGATCAACAGAAGGTGACCTAAACATCACATACGGCACAATGTGAGTAAACGGCGTCCACGTTTAAGTAACGCTGCCCGTACGGTCTGGACATTCCTAGCTCACTACACCATCACGGCGCCGCTCGCCAATCTCGTCGACCGACGGCTACGCCTTGGCGAGCGGTGTGGTGTGGATGACGTCCCACGAGTAGGTGCGGCCAGATCGGCGAAGTGCGATGAGTTGAACCTCGGCGATCCGAGTGGTCACCGCTGGAATGTCCCGGAGCGGCTCGATCGCAGAAGCCGCGTTATGCACTGGCACATCCGCGCCGCTGTAGGCGACCGTCACATGTGGTCCGAACCCGGCTGCTGGTTCGGGCACGACGGGCCACACGGCGCCGATGCCAGCTCGGATCAATGCGGGGCAGGCGGATCGAGGGCGGCCGACGAGCGGGAAGCGGCGGATGGCCGCGCGGATGGCTGGGCTGGCGGTGACGGTGGTCAGCTCCGGGGCAGGAAGGCTTCGTGGGCGGCGCGGGCGAGGATGCTCTGTGTGGTGGCGGGGAGCCCGAGTCGGTTCCAGTGGAAGATCACGATGTGGCTGGCGACGGCTCGGAGGCCGCGGTGGAGGGTGCCGGCTGTCGCGGCGGTAGCGAGTTGTCGGCCGGCGGTGATGTGGGCGGCGTGCCACGGTGCAGCGAACGGGGCCGCTCCTTCAGGGCCGAACAGGGTGTTGTCGGCGTCCGGCGCCACGGCAAGCAGCCCGCGTACGTCGTCGGCAAGGGCGGCGATGCGGTGTTCGTCGGTGTCTGCCGTGGGTCGCATCTGGGCGACTTTCGCGAAGGTGTCGCCGCGTTCGAACCAGTCGAGGTCGGCGGCGTGGAGGAATGCGCCGAGCAGCAGTAGCGACAGTTCGCGGCGGCCGAGGGCTGGTGATGGTCGGCGCAGATAGTCCAGGACGCCTCGGCTGTCGCCGACGAACAGGTCGTGGACTGCTCGCATGCCGGTTGGTCCGCCGAACGCCGCGGTCTCCGGTTCGTAGATGCTGGGCCGCCATCGGGTGGCGGCACCATCGGTGACGAGTTCGTCAAGGACGTCGTTGACCGCTGCAACGTCGGGCGCCACGAATCGCAGCCGCCAGCAGGGGTGTTTGCGCAGGAACCACCAGCCGCCGATCGCGTCGAGCTGCGGCCCGAGGTGGGCGGCTACCAAGTGCTCGGCGGTGTTCCAGTCCGTGAACTCGACGCGGACCTGGTACCAGCATCCGTCTGCGTGCTGCTGCAGGGCGGCGGTGCCGGCAGCTTGGTAGGTGTCGACGGCGTCGGCGAGGTCAGCAGGATCGACGCCGGTGTCGGCCGCGACGGCGTCCAGCGGGACGCCGGCGAGCACGCGCAGGACGGCGGTGGTCGTCGGCGTGGCGGTCAGTCGATCAGGAGGCATTGGTCCCATCCCGTACGGGTGTCGCGGTGGCGTGCTGTCTCGGCTGCCAGGTCGATGCCGGTGGTGCCGGTCAACAAATTTTTCACACCGGCCGGCTCGCGAGCCGCGACGGCGTTACGCAGCGCGGCGGCCAACGCGGGCAGTTGCTGCGAGAGGGCGGGTTCGTGGCTGTCGGCGGCGGCGCGGTGCACGGTTTGGTACAGGCCGGCGAGTCCGTGGCAGAGACCGAGGTCGGTGTGCCGGCCGGTGATGCAGCCGAGCAGCGTGTGTCCGGCGTCGGCGGCACGGGTTGGGTTGTTGGTGGCGATGGCGGCGAGTTGGAGGGCGCGGGCGATGCCGGGGGTGCCGTAGCACCAGGACGGTCGGCCTGGTTCGGTCTGGTGGATTTTGCCGGTGTGGAGTTCGTCGAGGGTGAGCCATTGCGGCCACCAGTCGCCGCGGTCTGGGTCATGCTGGCGCCAGCGGTCGAACCAGCGGGTGAGCCGGTCGATGGCTTCCGCGTGGTGGTCGACAACGTGGCCGTGGCGCATGGCGAGGGCGAGCAGGGCGAGGATGCCGGCGGCGCCGTGGGCCATGCCGAAGTTGACGTGCCCACCCGGTGTCGGCAGCGTCGGGTCGGGATTGTGATCGACCCACCAGCCGGGCAGCACGAGGCCGTTGTGCGCGCGGGGCTGGGTCAGCTGGATGAGGTAGCGCAGCAGGTCGGCGAAGGTATCGCTGCCCGGCAGCCGGCGCAGGAGCAGCGCACCGATGCCGGTGAGCCCGTAGAACAGGTCGTATTCGCCGAGCGTGGCTGCGCCGCCGTGCTGGGTGCGGGCGGTGGCGGCGCTGAGCCGTTTGCGGGTGAGTCGCTCGATATGTTGGTCGAGGTGCGCTGCGGCGGTGTGGTAGCGGTCGTCGACCTGGGCGGCGCAGTGCAGGAGGAATGCGATGGCCGGTGCTCCGTAGTACAGGCCGACGTGCTGGCCGCCGTCCGTCGTGCCGGTGGCGGCGACCCGGATGTGGTGGTGCGCGTCGGTCCAGGGCGCGGTGCCGGTTGTGGCGCGTTCGAGGTGCAGCAACGCGACGCCGGGGGGTCCAGTTGCGAGGGATTGGCGGACGGCGTCCGGGTCGTCCAGGACGGCCGGCTCGGCGTCGATTGTGCTGCTCATGACTGCCTGACGATGGCCATGTACCGCAAGGCGACAGCTCGAGCCAGCCGGTTGGTCGTCTGTTCGAAGCCTGGGTCAACGCCGAGCGCTCGGACGTGGTGGTCACGCAGCAGCGTCGGCAGCGCGGTCGCTGGGTCGCGTTGGCCGGCGAGAACCTGGAAGTAGCGTCCGAGGGCGGTGCCGCGGGTCCGCCAGGCGTCGGCAATCTCCTGCCCGGCCGCGGCGGCATCGGCCAGCCGGAACGTGTGCTCGCGCAGGACACGGTCGAGGGACCCGGTCTGTTGCGGGAACTGCTCCAGCAGGGACTGGTACCCGCTGAGTGGGTCGTCGGCGAACGCGGCGGCGATGCTGGCCATGGACGCGGCAGCGAACGCCTGGGCCGGGACGCCCATGCGATCTGCGGCGGCGACTTGGGCGATCACACAAGCTGTGTCGGCGGCGAACACGTCCTCGGCGGCGACAAGCGCCACATCATAGCCGTAGCGTCCGGGCTGCTCCTGGTACGGCGTGAAGGATAGCTGCCCGGGCAGGCCTCCGGCGGTCAGGTCGGTGGCGAATGCGGCCAACGCGGCGGCGGCCGCTGGATGCCGGTCTGGTGCGGTGAGCCGCAGGACGACGACGAGGTGCTGGTCGGCGTCGACCCGGACCAGGTCGCGTTGTCGCCGGATCCACCAGCGCTCGACCACGCCGTCAAGCGAGGCGACGAGCGCTGGGAGGTGGCGGATGATGTCGTCGAAGCGGGCGGGGTTGCCGGCCAGCCGCGCCTGCACGAGGGGGCCGCCGCCGGGTAGGTGTTGAATGCCGGACGGCATGAGGACGGGCAGCGGCCGTTCGGGCGGTGGGGTCGCGGTCATCGGGATCAGCAGCTCGGCGGTGCGGCCGATCCAGCGCTGGTCTTCGGGTTGCGGGCCTTCTTGGAGTTCGACTCGTCCGGCCTGGAGCAGCCGGGTGTGCAGCAGGGTCCGGTCGAGGCGGTGGTCGAGGTTCAGGGGTTGGCGGTATTCGCCGTGACAGAGCAGGACCTGCGCCGGGACACGCCAATGCCGCCGCCACGTCGCAAGCGAGCTCTCCCAGCCGCGGCCCGATCGGGTCGTGACGTCGGCGGTGCTCAGGAGCCAGCGGGCTGCGGTGAGGATGGTGCGGCGGTACCGGATGCGCGGCAGGTACGGCAGGGTGCGGGCGGCGCCGACGTCGAGCGGGCCGAACACGGCGGTGCGGCCGTCGGCGACCTCGGCGAGGAACCTTGCGAGGGGCGGGCTCTGCACGACGGTGTCCAGCGCGTGCGGGATGTGCGGCACGACTCGGCGGCCGGTCGAGATCTGCACCAGGTACATCTGGTCGGCGTCCGCGGTGATGGCCAGGTCGTCGAGGCTGATCGGGTTGCCGGTGGGGTGTTCGGCGAGCGCGACGACGTCGGGCAGGACCTGCGGGACGCGGGTGACGTTCTCGTTGTGCGGACGACGCGGCGGGAACGACAGCTGCACCGCCACCACGTCACCGGACGGCGTGGATGGGGCGCACGCGGCGACGAGCCGGGCCCGGTCTGGGTCGTCGAAGAGATGGATGAACCGCCCGGCCATGCTCGTCGGTGCTCCCGGCGCCGCAGTGAACCGCAACCGGTAGTCGCCACGGTCGAGGGCCGCGAGCGATGTGGCGCAGACCGCGACACCGAGCTCGATCCGGACTGGCGGGACCACGTCGGCGGGGTTGCCCACGGTCAGCGCTTCGACGTCGGCGTCGGTCAGCACGATTTCGTCGCGACCGTCGAGCGCGGCGCGTTGGACCAGGGCCAGGATGGTTGCGTCGCGTTCGGTGACCCCTCGCCAGCTCGGGTGCGCACGGGGCGCGCCGAGATAGCCAGTGGGATATCCGAGCCCGGAATCTGCGACCAGATCCCGTACCGGCACGAGCGCACCCTGGCCGTACCGCGCCCGGAACCGGGACCGGTAGTCCTGCCAAGCCGTCGAACCGAACGGCTTCGTCGAGACCCGGAGCAGCACGTCTGCGGCTTCCTCGGCTTCCGTCACCACCTGCTCGGGGAAGCGGAGTTGAGCATCGACGCGCAGGTCCACCGCCAGGACGGGCCGGTTGCCAGGTACCACCGCGCGCATCTGCTCCGTGAGCGTCTCCCGGATCGCCGCCTGCTGTGCCGGATCGTCGCTCGCATTGTGCTGGCCGAGCAGCTCCCGCGCCGTGGCAAGGCCACTCAGCAGCACGGAAACGTCGGCAAGCCGCTGGCCGCCGGCATCGGTCACCGACTCGATCAGGTACGTGAGACCGTCCACGACCGTCATCGGTGGCCGCAACCCGCTGATGAGCAGGCCCTGCAGCATCAGGCTGTCCAGGACTGCGCTGACCTGCTCGGGCCGCGCGGCCGGGAACCGAGCCCGCAGCTCGGTGGCGAGCGCGGCGAACCGGATGGGGACTGCGGCGAGCGTGAGGGCAGTTTGGACGGGCGCGGTGTAGCGGACCGACGCCTCGCGCAACGGCACCGTCTTACCGCCACCCGGCTCGGCGCGGCGGTGCGTGATGAACCGGCCGTCCCGCACGATGCCGGTGTTGTCCGCGACCACGAGAAGGCGCTGCCGCAGCTCGGGGTGTTGCTCCAACCGGCCGATCACGTCGGTGAGCCACTCGCTGTCAGCGTGGGCAACTGCGTGGTGTCGGTGTCCGACGGCCACGTCGGCGGGCCCGGTGGTAGCGAGGGTGACGCCGGCGAATACACCGAACGGCGTTGCCCGCCGCTGCCACCGCAGCACGTACCCGGCCATCGATGTAAGAGCCCGACGGACGTCCCTGACCGGCACCGTGTCGGCGCGTTCGACGAACCGGTCGAGCTGCGCGGTCAGGGCAGGGCTTGCCAGGCTGAGGGCGTCGCGGACGTCGGCCCGCGCCCATGTCTTCGCCAGCCAGGGCCAGCCTTCGTGCAGTACAGCCGCGTCGTCGGCGAGGTCCAGCTGAGCGGGAACGTCGAGGTCGTCCGGCGCCGTGGTGGCGCGCACCATCACGACGCCGGTACTGCGGAAGACGGTAGGGACTGGCATGGACTACGTCTCCTTTTGCCGGGCGTCTGCACCGTCGGCGCCCCACGCGTGGGCGCCGACGAGGTCGTGAACGTCAGGCCGGGAACCGGCCGTGGATCAGATCGGGTCGCTGGCCTTGGTGGTGCAGGCGCTGGTGCTGCAGCTGCTGCCGCAGCCGTCGCTCGTGCTGCACATCATGATCACCAGGGGAGTGGTCGACTCCACGACCCGCATGTCCAGCATGAAGTCGTCCTCGGCGGGCTCGGTACGGGGAGAGTCCAGCAGCTGCAGGGTCATCGTCGCTCCTTGCGTCGGTCCAACAGTGGGGTGGTGCAACATGGCCAAGGCGGCTAGCTCGCCACCGCCCAGGAGATCGTGAGCAGGCCGTGGGTCTTCACCAGTACCGCGACGTTGGCCGGCGCCACGCCAGGGCTGGTTCCTGCCGGCCAGTACGCGAACATCGGTGCCGGGCCGCGCCGCGCCTGGTGGTCCCACGCGTGAATTTGCTCCGCCATCGCCGCGGCGGCGTCCTTGCCATTCGGCCCGTAAGCGCGGGCGCCGAGCTCTGAGTTGACGCCATCGTCGGCGCGCCGGAAGGCGAAGTACGCGAACGAGTCGCCGCGCACTACACCGAACGGGAACCAGCCACGTTCGGCGGCCAGCTCGGTTCCCTCGCCCGCCTTCAGCAAGCAGAAGCCGGGCATGAACCCCGCCAGCCACAGGTACAGGTCGGCGAACGACTCGTCGCCCGCGACAAGGACGCCCGACCAGGCGTCGGTCCGTTCGGCGTCCAGCACGCCATCAAGTAGGTGCATGTCGGTCGGCGCGCCGGTGTCGAACCGCAGGCTGACGATGTGCCCTTGCCGGTCGGGGAGCTGGAAGATCCGCTCCGGGCGGGCGCTGTGACCTTGCATCGGCACGAATCCGGCCACCTCGGTCGACGTGCTGCTCAGGTGTTCGCCGTCGCGGCGGAACGCGATCGTTCGGGTCACGCCGTTCATCCGTAGCGGCACCACCATGACGCCGTCCGGGCCGAGGTGTGACAGCCATGCCGGCGGGATGTCCCACGCTCCGACCGTCACAATGATCCGGTCAAACACACCCTCTCCCGGCACGCCGTGGGCGGCATCGGCCTGAAGCACTCGCACCCGGCCGCCGTAGCCGGTCGCAGCCAGCATCGCGGCGGCCCGATCGGTGATGTCCTTGTCGATGTCTACGCTGACCACGTCGCCGCCAGCACCCACCACCTCGGCAAGCAATGCCGCGTTGTAGCCGCCGGAGCCGATCTCCAGTACCCGCATTCCCGGTCCGACCCCGGCCTGCTCGATCATCCGGGCCTGGATGTACGTGGCGCTCACCGACGACAGATGCGCCCCGTGCTCGTCCGTCTTGGTGATCACCGCCCGGTCGATGTGGTAGACGTCCTCCAACGGCGTACCCACAGGCACGAATGCGTGCCTCGGCGTCGTCCGGAATGCCGCCTGAACAGCCGGAGAGGTGATCAAGCCGTCGGCGACCAGCTGATCCACGAGGGCCGTGCGGAGCTGCTCGGCCCGGACCGTCTCGCCGGCGGTGCCCGTTCTGTTCGTCAACTCGATGCTCCATCTCGTGACTGTTGGTCGACATCGACATAACGACGCCAAGGTGCGTCATGCAGATGGACTCCCGTCTGCCGGCCGTCATCGACGGACAGACGGCAGACAGGAGAGACGTGGCCGCTGCCGGCGTTTGGAAGACGTCGGCAACGTTCTGCCTCAAATCCTGTTCCCGACACGGTGCTGCCGCCATACCAGGATTCGCATGATCAACATGTATCCGAGAAAGTTGAGGCGGGTTCGACGAAGGTGGGTAGGTTATGGCATCTTCGTCAGCGTCCGAGGTTCACGCCACGCAGTCGTCGGGGAAGCCGTCGGTGACGGTAGACTCGACGCTTGCCGATCAATCATCCGAGGCGCTCATGACTCGTGCCGTTCAACGATCATGCCGAAGCTGCGGGATGCCCGTCGCTCACGATCGCGCCGAGCCCGTCTGCGGTTCGTGTGAACGTTCGTCCGCGAGCCCCGGCGAGCTTCCCCGGATGCCTAGATCGTTCTGGGAGCACGAAGCAATGCGAGAGGCGTTCGCGAGCCGGAGCATCGGCAAGGTCATACGCGCCTACCGCACCCACCCGCACCGCGGACAGCACGCCATCCCGCAGCCAGTCGTGGCCGAGCTACTCCAGCTCAGCCAGCCACACTTGAGCCGCATCGAGACCCGCGGGACGATCGATGCCCTGCAGACCCTCGTCTTCTATGCGCACACATTGCGAATCCCGCAGCAGTACCTGTGGTTCGACTACCCAGCTGATGAGCGGTACGTGCTGGACACCGACTTGGCGGTACAGGGCAACGAGCACGGCGCCGGTATTCAGCTCGGTGAGCAGTCGAACCGGCGAACCAGGAGTCTGCTGAACGCGGTCCAGGCCGGTTCTCCCGTACCGCTGGAGTACCGCCCTCCCGACCACGCGATCGATCAATTGTCGACATTCGTCGCCTCACCGGCCCGAGTGTGCCTGATCGAAGGGCCACCGGGCTCAGGCAAGTCGGCGTTGACCTTCAACGCCGCGACCCTGCTGGAGGATGCCGCCGACTTCCAGCTCCACTCACTGGACAGCTGGGCCGAGCGCCAGATCGACCTCGCCTCCGAGATCCTGCGGTACGCATCGCTGGGCTCCGGTGCGGACCCGCTCCTCGCTCTGGAAACAGCCTGCACAAACCTTACGAAGCTTTGCGTCGTCGTCATCGACGGCATCAAGGGCCACGATGATCTCGCCCTCGTGGGCCGGCAGGTCGACGGAATCCTGCGCCAGGTGACGGACGCCCACCTCCGGTTCCTCCTCGTCGTCCGAACGCCACCCAATGTCGACCTGACGGCATTTCCCGTCCTGGCCGCCTGCGTGTACCAACCGACCCCACAAGCCAGTGGTGGTGGAGGCATTCGCTTGCAGCAATGGAGTACCGCGGAAGCACGACGTGCCTGGGATCACTCATGGCAACCCGGCGACGCCCGGTTTGCTGACCTTCCTGCGGCCCTGCAACAGCTGTCGCGCTTGCCGCTGTACATGCGTTTGCTCAAGTCGGTGGGTCGAGACCTCCTGACCGACCATGCGGATCAGTACCGCCTGGTCGACTTCTGTGTGCGTGCGACGTTGCGTACTGTCGCGGCCGACGAGACGCTCGTCCTGGACGCGCTGTCCGGACAGGCCCTCGTCGAGCTCGCCGACGTGGTCCCAGCCCAGTTCGGACGAGCGGCAGCACTCGAAGACCTGCACACGCTGCGCACTCTCGGCGCGCGGTCGCTGCTGCCGCTCGCCCACGACGGCACCGCATTCGGGCACGACGTCATCAGGGAATACGCGGCGGCGCGCGACGTGGCCCAGCAGATCGTCGATCGCGGACGCACGGCTTCAACGATTGCCGGGCTCAACGAACTTGCGGACCGGGCCAGAACCTCAGCAGCAGCCCGGGGAACCTTCGAGTTCGTCATCTCCGCGCTCGACGGCGACGCCCCTGAGCTGTTGACGTCCATTGCGTTGGCCCCGACGATCAATGCCACGTCAGCGCTGCCCCTGATGCTGTCCCGAGCATCGCGAGCCGCCTCGTTCGCAACCGCCGAGGTGCTCCGAAGCAGCGCGAGGCGCTGCCGCCAGGACGCCGGCTTTGAGCTTGCGCAGGTCTTGCTGGCAATACCCGGTCTGCAGGCCGCTCTCGGCGCTGAATACGCCACATGGGTACTCGATCTTCTCGGCCGGTTCGGTCCGACCATCTGGCCGGACCTCGTCCGGATGGTCGACCGCATTGTTGACGTTGCCGGCGTCCAAAGCCTGGTGGAGGCCGTTGACCTCGAACGGCCTGAGCACGCAGTCTTCGTCGCGAGGCATGCCTTCCTGTTTCAGCCCGACGAGCAGCGGGCCCAGGACCTGTATGAGGGCCTTGTTGGGCACGCCGACTGGCGAGTTCGCGCGGCTCTGGCGCAGGGACTGACCGACGGCCGCAACCCACGACCCGTCGGTGCCGCGGCCGTGATCTCGCAGTTGGTCCGCGACGAGGACTACAAGGTGCGAGCCGCCGCCGCCAGTGCGGTTGCGCGAGCCGCCGGCCGGATCAACCAAGATCACCTGGATGTGCTGCTTGCAGATGCCAACTGGCACGTCCGAGCCTGTGCGCTTGGTGGCCTGTTGGACGACGCGTCAACGGCTCCGGCAGAGAAGGCCAGTGCAGCAGCGGTTATCGCGATCAGCGCGGAATCGTCTTGGCAACGGTGCCCGGCCCACGTCGACCGCCTTAGACAGCGTCTGCTCCTGCTGCATGGCGAGCCGCCACCGGCGGCCGCCGGACACCGGCAAGACGAAGCGCTGTTCACCCTGCTCCGCGAGGAACGGACCGACTGGCGCCCGCTCCCCACGGAACTCCGGGCCGGTTTGATCGCTCGTGCCGACGAGAGTGCGTCATGGCTACTGCGCCGTGAGGGCGCCGCACTGCGAGCCGGCGACGTCGCGTCGGCGAGGAGCACGACGCTGCAGGCGCCATCGTCCGGGGTAGCGTTCCGCAGGCTTCGTGGCCGGCGCCTTATCCAGGTAGCCCTCGATCTCCGCGACCTGGACGAAGCTGTGGCCGTCGCCCAAGTCGCGCACGAAGCTGGTGTCGACCTCGTCGAGGTCGGCGATCCGCTGATCAAAGAGTTCGGTCTCAGCGCCGTCTCCCACATCAAGCGGACCGTGCCCGACGCGATCATTGTCGTCGAGATGATGTCAGCGGACTGGGGCCGCGAACAGGTCATCCTGGCTGCCGAAGCAGGCGCGGACGTTGTCCTGCTGATCGGACCGGCCACAGTCGCCAGCGTGTCCGCCGCTGTGGCCGCCGGCCGCCGCATGGGCGTTCCCGTCCTGCTGGACGTGCCGACACATCAGGTCAGCCAGGCCTGGACCCGCGACATGGAACGGGCCGGTGTCGACGGGTTCGTCGTCACCACCAACATCGACCTCGGCGTCCGCGGCAGGCGTCCACTGGACCTGTCGCGGCAGATACGCCTCTGGAGCAGACTGCCCGTCGCCGTATCCGGCGGCTTCAGCGCCAGCGACCACGGCATCCTCGCCGCCCCCGACTGGGACATCCTCATCGTCGGTCGAAGCGTCACCGAGGCCGTCGATCCGGCGACCACGACACGGCAGCTGGTCGACCTCATCCGTCGCCGGAGCACCAAGGAGTCCGATGCAGATCCGACCGCTTGACAAGACCCTCCTCGCCGACGTCGAGCAACTCATGCAACTCGGCGAGCCGTACGTGCGTCCTCGCACCGCATCGGACTACTGGCTGTACGCCGAGCTGTTCGCTTCGACATGTCCCGTAGCGATCGAGGACAACCGCGTCGTCGGTGCTGTGATCGCTATGCGCAACCAAGACCGTCCGTCCGACGTGTACGTGCAGGATGTGATGACCCATCCGGAGTGGCGTGGTCGCAAGGTGGCGACCGCCTTGATGGGCGTCGTCATCGACCGTGCGATCGAGTGGGGCTGCAGTCGCCTCTACCTGACCTCCGAGCCGCACAACGCTGCTGCGGGTGCGACATGGCAGCGCCTTGGATTCCACAACGTCTCAGGCGATCTCGACGTCGCCGGTGTCTCGGTCGTTACCGACTTCAAGGGACCGGGAAAGCATCGAGCCGTATATCAGCTGCATGTGACATGATTGCATTCTAGCGTCCCTGTATAGGTCCACCTATACCTAGTAGGCGCATGCTCATTTACATCCGAGACCGGTTTGAGGCAATGGGTTCTTAGACTTGCCGTTGCCCTGGTTAGCCGTCGCTGTAGAAGACCCCGAGTACGTCGATTAAGGTCGACAAGGATCCTGTGAAGGTCGATATTATGGCGGCGTAGAACAGGATTCGATTGCGTCGTCCTTCGTGGATTTCCTCTACCGGCAGGATTGCCAGCGGCTCTGGGGTGCCCACGATCAGTGCACTTCGTGCTGGGGGCGGTTCGGGGTGGCTTGACCTTCTGACCTAATCCCACCAGGACAAGTGGGCGCTGCCAGGTGTGTTGGCAGCCGAAGAAAAGGCCGGTGATCGGCCTGGTGCAGTAGCCCTTATAGTTCTGCTTCGGTACGCCGCACTCGGAACGGATCTCGGTCATGGCTAGCCAGAGTGCGAACCCGAGGACGAGAAGAAGTGCGCCGAATCCATTGCGGTAATGAGTATTCATCAACTCGCTACGGCGTAGATATCGGTCCCTATAACTAGGACCAAGAGTGCAAATGCGCGGTTGTGTGCGGTCGTCTTGTTTGACATGTCGATAAGTGCCCTCCGCGATCGGAATCCGAAGGTGATCGCTCGCTTGCGTTGGGTTGGCGTACCGGATTGGATCAGTCCTAGACCCGACAAGCGTTGCAAATTGCATTGATTTTGTTCATGGTGTGGATCGGTGATCGCGCGGAAGAGGTGCACGATGACCAATCGCGCCGACGCCGTCGACCGTACGGCCCTGGCGAGGGCTCGCTGTCGTTCCTACCAGCGTCGGCTCGCCCGCATGTTGACACCCGCAATGAAATTCAATGCCGATCACGCTCGGCCTATCCCTCGACTGGGTCGCGGCCCTTTGGCTGAGGTGTGTTCGCGTGGCTGGGGCGCTGCATGTTGATCATGTATCGATCGTCATGGCCCATGCGCGGGACTCGATCAACCATTTCTGCATCCGGATCGATTGACATTAGCTGCGAGCCGCTCTGCGGAGCGGAAGCGGCGGTGGTGCCTCCGGTGAGATGACCTTCCAGCGAATCGGCTCGCAGGGCCGACGTCGCAAGCGTGACAGGAGGTGCGGGGTGTGCTGCTAGCCGACGAGTTCTTCTGCGTCGCGCACGACGACCGCACGGGCCGTTCCAGGCTGAACCCGCGGGTCCTCGGGTTGGGGCTGGCCGGTGCATTGCTGGGCGAGCTGGTGCTGTTCGGCCGGATCGTCATCGATGACGGTGAGGTCTGTGTGGTGCGGCATGGGCCGCCTGCGGATCCGTTGGCGCATGAGACGTTGATGCAGGTGTTGGCTCAGCCGCAGCACCGTGAGGTGCGGACCTGGTTGGCGTATTTGGCTGAGACGGCGCCGGATGCGGTGGGGCGGCGGTTGGCGCGGGCTGGGGTGTGGCGGCGTGTGGAGCGCCGCCGTTTCGGTCGTGTCCGGGTGTCGTGGCTGCCAGTGGACGTCAACGTGGTGGCGTGGCGGCCGATTCGGCTGGCCGGGTTGCTGATCTCACGGGATCCGATCGGTGTGCCGGATGTCATGTTGGCGGGGCTGGTCGCGGTCACCGGCTTGACGGGTGCGGTGTTGTGGCAGCCCGAGGGCCGCGAGTTGGGGACGGCCCGGTTGTCGGCTGAGGTGGCCCGGTTGGACCGGTCGCTGTTTCACCTGCTGGCGTTCGTTGAGGCCGCTGTGGGTGACGCCGTTCTCGCCCCTCGTTGACCGGTCCGATTCCCGCGTACTCGAGCGTGCTGGCTGCCGCCTGCCCTCCGCTTGGTCCCTTCGTAGTTTCCTTGCGATTCCTAACGACTCCTAGCGGTCCCTTCGAATTTCTTGCTGTCCCTCGACTTTGTGGAGTGTTGTGATGTCCCGATCTGGTGTGTTCCCTCGGTCTGATGTTGTTGCTCGGACCCTGGCTCGTAATCGGTTGGGTGTGCCGTCGGTGGTGTTCTTCGTGATGTCGGCGGCCGCGCCGTTGACGGTGGTGGCGGGCCTGGTCACGACCGGTTTCGCGGTGACCGGGGTGACCGGCATTCCGCTGGCGTTCCTGGTCGTCGGGGTGGTCCTGGCGGTGTTCTCGGTCGGGTATGTGGCGATGGCCCGGCATGTGGCGAACGCGGGCGCGTTCTACGCCTACATCACCCAGGGGTTGGGTCGCCCGTTCGGAGTCGGGGCGGCGTGGGTGGCGCTGGTCGCCTACAACGCGTTGCAGGTAGCGCTGTACGGGGCGATCGGCGCCGCCGCGAAACCGCTGATCGCCGCATGGTCCGGCGTCGACGTCGCGTGGTGGGTGATCGCCCTCGCGGCGTGGGCGCTGGTCGCAGTCCTCGGCGTGTTGCGCGTCGACGTGAACGGCACCGTCCTTGCCGTGCTGCTGCTCGCCGAGATCGCCGTGATGCTCGTGTTCAACGTCGCGGACCTGCTCCACCCGGCGGGCGGGTCGGTCAGCTTCGACACCCTCGTGCCGGGGAATCTGGCGGCTTCGGGGGTCGGCGCGGCCCTGGCCCTGGCCGTGCTCGGGTTCGTGGGGTTCGAGTCGGCGGTGGTGTATGCGGAGGAGTCCAAGGACGCCCGCCGGACGGTGCGGGTCGCGACGTACACGTCGGTGGCGCTGATCGCGGTGTTGTATGCCGGTTCGGCGTGGGCGATGACGGCTGCGGTTGGCCCGGAGCAGATCGTGGCCGCGTCGCGAGAGCAGGGTCCGGAGGTGGTGTTCAGCCTGGCCGCCGTCCAGCTCGGCGGGGCGGCGGCGGACATCGGTCACGCCCTGTTCCTCACCTCGCTGATCGCGGCGATGATCTCGTTTCACAACCTGATCGCCCGGTACACATTCGCGTTGGGCCGGGAGCAGGTGCTGCCGGGTTGGCTGGGCAACACGTCCCGGTCGGGCGCGCCGAGGGTCGGGTCACTGCTGCAAAGCGTCGTCGGTCTGGTCGTCATCGTGACCTACGCGATGGCCGGCTGGAACCCGCTGGTGCACCTGTTCTTCACGGCGGGTACCGGCGGCGGGTTCGGGGTGCTGCTGCTGGTGACGGTGACCGCTGTCGCGGTGATCGTGTTCTTCGCTCGGCGCCGGGCGTTGGACAACGTGTGGCGGCGGCTCATCGCGCCGCTGCTGGCAGCGGCCGCGTTACTGGTCATCGCATACTCGGCGACGGCGAACTTCGACACCCTGCTCGGCGTCGCCCCCGACTCGCCGCTGCGGTGGACGATCCCGGCCGGGTACCTGGCCGTCACAGTCCTCGGAGTCGGCTGGGCGCTGGTCCTGAAGACCGCCCGTCCAGACGTGTACGCCAACATCGGCCTGGGTGCCAAGGCCGCCACATCCGGGCTCGGGTTGAACGTCTCCGGTGAGCGACGCGACATCAACACCCCTGCCAGCCCTGCGGCCATCGGGCGGCCAGCCCGATGACCGCCCCGACAACTCCACCGGTGACCCGACCGCCGGCGATCGTCCGGGCTCGGCGCGGCGACGTCCACCGGGCCGCAGCGCTGATCGCTACCGCGTTCCACGGCCTGGATGTGGCGGCGTGGCTGGTGCCCGACCCGCTGGAGCGGCAGCGGGTGTTGTACGCGAACTTCCGGATCTTTGTCGATCACGCCGTCGACCACGGCGACATGTTCGTCACCGAAGACCGGTGCGCCGTGGCCGTGTGGTTCCCCCGGGACAGGCCACTGCCGGAGATCAGCGACTACGAACGGCGGCGGTGGCTGGCCTGCGGCCCGTACACCGACCGGTTCGAGGCCCTGGACGCGGCGTTCGACAAACATCACCCCACCGCGGCGCACCGCCACCTGGCGTTCCTGGCCGTGCACCCGGACCACCAGGGCTACGGCATCGGCACCGCGATGCTGGACCGCTACCACCACCGGCTGGACCGGGCCGGGCTCCCCGCCTACCTCGAGGCGTCCAGCCCGGCCAGCCGGGACCTGTACCTACGGCACGGCTACACCGACCACGGCACGCCGATCGACCTGCCCCACGGCGGGCCGCGTCTGTGGCCGATGTGGCGGACCCCCCGCAACCTTGACGCGCCGTCGCCGTCGATCGTGGAGAAGCGTCGGCAGCAGACCGTCGAGGTGGTGCGCCGGTACACCACCGGCGGCGAGTCGATCCGCGCCATCGCCGAACACGTCGGCATCTCCTACGGCCTGGTGCACAAACTACTGGTCGAGTCGGGCACATCACTACGGGCGCGGGGCGCGCCACGGCGCTGGGGACTCGCCGAGGCAGGGCACACATGAACAGATCAGTTGCCCGTGCTCGGTCGACGCTCCTGCACGCCGCAGGTCGGCGCAGCATCGTGCACACCGCCCGCCGCCCCGGTACCGCCGTGACGGCGACGTGGTTAGCGTGGCCGGCGCAGTCGCGCCGGCGGGTTCCCGACACGGCACGCTCGGAGCTGGTGGTGCTGCGTCGCGGCCGGCCGCGTTCACTGCCCGGGGTCGGCTGAGATGGCTGGCGGGGTGGTACGTGCGCTGCCGGGGTGGATCAGCGCGGGTGTCGTGGTCCAGATCGGTGCGGCGGCAGGCGTGCAGTTCGCCGGAGGCAGGGGCTTCGCGTTCCGGGTGATCCGGCCGCAGGACTGGGCCACGTGTACCGGCCACGTCTGGCTGGACGGCTACCAGGTCAACACCGCTGGTGCGGCGGTGCAACGCCGTTCGATCTTCGTCCTGATCGACGGTCTGCTTCCCGCACTCGGACCGTATCGCCGGCCGTCGGGCACGGACGCCGGGCCGCCGCTGTGAAGGACTATCCGCCGCCGGTCACCCGCGACCAGGCACTGGCTGTGCTCGCCCGGCACGTCGAACGCGACGGCGTCTGTGAGGGCTGCCTCGCGTCCTGGGCGCGATCCGTCCCATTCCCGTGCCCGCACGTGCTGTCGGCCCGTCGCGTACTCACCGACCCGCCGCCCGACCCCTCCGCGCCGCCGTGAACCCCGCCCGGACAGCCACCGACCAGCACCACGCCGACCTACACCCGACCGTTGTCCGTCCCGGAAGGAACGAGCATGACCACCCGCGTCGAGCAACGCGACCCTGCAGTCCACCAGATCCTGACCGCCACCGACGACCTCATCGCCGAGACAGCACTGGCGGTATACGGGTGACAGCGCCGCCTCCTCTGGTGGTGCTGCATCAGGCGGTGTGTGCACGTCCCGGGTCCGGTGCGTGGCATAGATCGCGCTTCGGTCCGGGACAGGCGGTCGGGCAGCGGCGCCCACCCCTCTACCGCCGAGGGTGAGCCGCTGCTCTGCGGGGTGGCCCCGGTCCGAGCCTCCCCGGGCACCGGGCCACCCCGCACCTACCAACCCATCCAACAACCCCGTACGCGAACGGATGAGACATGCCCGACAGCGACGCTGCACCATCTCCCACCATCGGCCGGCCGGTGCGGTGGCGGACCGCTCAGGTCCGCGACGAGATGGTCCGCCGCTACCTCCAGCACGGTCAGTCGTTGCGGCAGATCGCCGGTGCGCTCGGCTGCAGCTACGGCACCGTCCACGTCGTGCTGACCACGGCGAAGGTCCAGTTCCGGCCGAAAGGCGGCGGTACCCGTCGCAAGCGGCGGACGTCATGACCGGCCACCGCCAGGCGCATGCCCTGCCGAGTGTGTCGGAGTTCCGTGCTGCGGGCGTGCGTGCGCTCGCGCTGCTCGACGCGGGCTGCTACGACGAGGCCGGCACCCTGCTGGCCGGGATCCTGCCGCCCGGCGAGCCGATCACCGCTGGACCGAACCGGCACCTGATCAACGCCGCGGTGCTCTACGTCGAAGCCACCCACGGCGATCCGACCGCCGTCCCGTCGGTGCTGGCCTGGGCGCGGTACGCCTACCACGCCAGCCGGCACCTGCCCGGCCCGCCCGATCTCCGCCTGATGCTGACCACCGCCGACGCCCTCAGCCAAGCGCTGCACCGTGTCGGCGATCACGACCGGGCGGTCGCCACCGTCCGTGCGGCGATCGCCCTGGCCGACGCCCACGGCGACGCCGGCGCAGCCCTCGACCGGCAGCTGCCGCTGGCGGGCGCATTGCACGGCGCTGGCCGCTGCGCCGAGGCCAGCAGCACGGCCGTCGCCGCGATCACCAACCGGTACCGGCGTCACCGGCGTTACCGGACCCTCGACATCGACGACGTCATCACAGCCATGCAGGCGTTCCTCCTGCTGGAGACCTGCCACCGGCACCACGCGGCGACCGCCGTCACCGCACCGATCCGCCTCACCGACCTACCCGACACACCCGCGATGGGCCGCCTGCTGGCCCTCGCCACCCAGCTCGCACCCGCCTGCCGGGAACACACCCAACGCCACCACCCCGACGAGCAATGCCCCCGAGCCAACTGCCCGGTCCGCACAAACCCGCACGACACCGACGCCGACGCGCCCGGTCGGGTGGACCCGCTCGTCGTGCGGTTCATCACCGCATGCCTCTACCGGTTCGATCCGTACGAAGCTCCACCGTGTCGACCCCTCGCCGACGCCGCGGCCTGGTACACGACGGTCGCCGAACCCAACCCGGCGCCGTTGCGGCGAATGCGGGCCAACCGGTGGAGACCCTCACCGCTGGCCTGGGCCGGGTACGTCCACCGCACCGCCATACACCTGCACGGTGATGACCTCGACCAGGTCCACGCCGCGAACGACACCTACGCACAAGCGCTGCAACGGCATGCCTGGCCGGTCCACATCCCGGCCGCGTGGCGTGACGCCGTCCGCCTCTCCGACCAGCTCGGCCACCGCGACGCCGCCGCCCTCTGCCGCCTCCGCCTCGCCACCGCCCTGCACACCCTCGGACGCTGCACCGCCGGCATCCAGCAGGCGGACACCGCCGCCGAAGACTGGCTCACCCGACACCCGCAGATCAGCCCGACCAGCAGCACCCTGCTGCTGCACGCGACGTTCCTGCGGATCAGCTGTCACCACCACACCGAAACACGCCGATACCCATACCTACGCCACCTGCACGCCGCGCACCCCACCACCAGCGCAGTCCTGCAACTCCTCGACGACGCCGAACGCGCCGCCACCAACCACAGCCAGACATTCCACCCACACCCGTGCCACCACGAGGCGTGCCTGCTCAACACCAACCCCGCAGCGCCACGACGGGCGGTCCGGGCATGAACCCCCACCGCCCCGCAGACCAGCACCGACACGACCAGCCCCGCCGGCCCGGCCTTGTGGCGGCGCCCGTCGACGCCGACGGCGGCGACCTTCCGACCAGCGCCGGCCCCGGGCACTCCGGTATCGATACCCGGGTGCCGAATCCGGCCCGCCGCTACGACTACCTGCTCGGCGGCAAGGACAACTTCGCCGCCGACCGGGCATCAGCCGAAGAACTCCAACGCGCATTCCCGCACGTCCGCACCGCCGCGCAGGAGAACCGCAGGTTCCTCATCCGCGCCGTGCGGTTCCTGGCGCGCACCGGGGTTCGGCAGTTCCTCGACATCGGCACCGGCTACCCCACCGCACCGAACGTGCACGAAGCGGCCCAGGCCATCACCCCGGACGCCCGCGTGCTGTATGTCGACAACGACCCCGTCGTGGTCGCGCACGCCCGAGCCCTGCTCACCAGCCCCCAACCGGACGCCGTCGGCTACCTGCACGCCGACCTACGCAACCCGGCAGCCATCCTGTTCAGCCCGCAGACCCGCGCGGCGCTGGACTTCCAGCAGCCGATCGGGCTGCTCCTCGTCGCCGTCCTGCACTTCATCGACGACACCGACCAACCGTACGAAGCCGTGAACACGCTCATCGAAGGGCTCCCACCCGGCAGTTACGTCGCCTTGTCGCACGTCACCTTCGACCCCCTGCCCGACGACACGACCAGATCCCTCACCGACCTGACCCAACCCGCCGCCGGCCACGGACCATTCCGCGCCCGTACCCACCCCGAGATCGAACGATTCCTCGACGGAACGGACCTAGTCGACCCGGGCCTCGTCTCGATCGTCGACTGGCACCCGGACGAAGACCCCCAACCGGCACCGACAGCATCCGCCCGCGACGCCGCATGCTACGGCGCGGTGGCGAGAGTGCCATGAGCCTTGAGGGGCTTCGCCATCGTGGTCTGGATCGGTCGCCGCTCCGCGCCGCCGCGGACCCGCACGCGTTGCGGGCAGCGGGATCGGCCCGCTCAGATGACACGCCGCCCGGGATGCGCAGCGTCAAGAACGTCGAGTTGACCGACTTCGGCGTCATGGCCGCGCAGTGTCTGACCGACCAGGGCCCGCCGATAGCAACGGCGCGCCCGACCACGTTGGCGGCGCGTAGCAGGCCCGGTGATCGTGCGGGGACGTTGCATGTTGAGGCTCACCCGCGCCCAGGCCGAGTTGCTGCTGGCGATGACCGGCCCGCGCAACGCCTACGTCAAGCAGGACTTCGCGTGGATCGATCACCGCTCGTTCCCACTGACCGACCTGTACGCACTGCGCGCCGCGGGGCTGGTCCGCGCCATCAGATCCATCCGGGTCGCGCGGGGCTTCAAACGGTTCGAGGTCACCGACCGCGACATAGCCGAGGCGCTGCGGCTCAGCGGCGACACGCCGGCCCGTCAGGAGGAGCTGCAGCAATGACCCCCATCAAGCCGCCCGGCGTGGCGAACGTGCCCGACCTGCCGGATCTGACCGATCAAATCCGCATGCTCGTCGCCGTGCACGTCGAGCGGGACGGCATGTGCGAGGGCTGCCTGAACACCTGGGCGCGGTTGGCTCCGCACCCCTGCCGATGGGCGCAGTGGGCGCACGCCTGGCTCGCCGAGCCCACAAGCGGCACGAGCCCGCAGCCGTGAACGCCGCCGATCCGCGGGCGCGGGCACCGCTTCGGTCAGGGGGCTGCATGCCGATGCGGCACCAAGCATCACCGGTTTCCCTCGACCTGGCCCGGTGTCCGGCGGGCAGTTCCATATGCCGCTGCGCGGCCGTCCACGTCACGCCGAGCCGCTTCACAGACGCAGTACCGAAAGGGGCCACACATGCCAGTGATCGTCAGCCCGCAGGAAGACATCTACATCGCTGTACGGCCCGGTGCGCAGGCCGGGATGCAACTGCCCGCGGCGAACTACGAGGAACTCGCCGCGGCGGCGACGCACGGACACCCGGTGCCAACATGGTTCGCTGACGCTGCCCGGCAGGCATGGCAGATCGACCTGGCCGGACGCCCCACCAGCAGCGTCGTGACGGTACGCCGCCGCTCCACCACACCAGTCACCTACAGCCGCGCCTCATGGGAGATCAACAAGGGCTGCAACTTCGCCTGCGAACACTGCTACCTCGAACAACGACCCTTCGCAGGGCTACCCCTGACCGAGAAGCTGACGTTGATCGACATGCTGCGGGACATGGGCGTGCTCTGGTTCCAGATCACCGGCGGCGAACCTCTCATCGACCCCGACTTCCCACCCGCCTACGAACGCGCCCACGACACCGGGATGATGCTCGAGATCCTCACCAACGGCTCCCGCCTCGCCCGCCGCGACCACCTCGCCATGTTCACAGCACGCCGACCGCACAAGATCACCGTCTCGATGTACGGGGCGAGCCCCGACACCGCCGACACACTCACCCAGACCCGGGGCGCGTTCACAACCATGTACCGCGGCTTGCAGGCAGCCGCAGCCGCCGGCCTGCCCGTCGAGGTGACGATCATCATCACCAGACACAACGTCGCCGAGCTGGACGACATGCGCGCGTTGATCGACGAACTCGGCCTTCCCCGCAACGAGTACGGGTCCATCTCCCCTACGTACACCGGGAACAGGTCCACCCTCGAAACGCAGGCGCCGGGCTACCTCGACAAAAGCGCCGTCTTCGCCGGCTGCCCCGCCGGACACACGTCCTTCCACGTCGACCCGCACGGCCTCGCCACGATGTGCAAAGTCGGCCGCGACCACCCCATCAACCTGACCGCGGAAGGCGCCGAAGGGCTGCTGCGTCTGCCCGCGATCGCAGACGCCCAAATGCTTCGCACAGGTGGCTGCAACGGCTGCACGCTCTCCTCCACCTGCCGGGTATGCCGACCCATCGCGCGCGTATACCAGGCGGCGAAGGCACCACTGCAACACTACTGTCAGCACGGCGAGAGGAACCCAGCATGACCGTCACCGCTGTCCAGATCACCCAGCGCCTGGCGCCGGCCAGCACCACCCCGGCTCCCGCCGGCCGCGCCCCCGAGCCCGCCGGCATCGTCATCATTGCCGACGTCGAAGCACTCGCCCACACCAACCGGCCCGGCTGCGGCGACGACAACCCCTACCGCTAACCCCGGACCAGACGTAGGAGCCTCGGACGGCTGCCGTGCCATGGCGGCACCGTCCGGGCGCCTCTCCCAGGCGAGGAACAACCGTGGCAACCATCCGTGTCCCGTACGAACATCTCCCACCAGCCGCGCTAGCGGCGATCGAAGCGACGACCGGACCTGTCATGTCCATCGAGTCGTCGGCCGAAGGCTTGAACAGCGCCGTCGCGGCGAAGCTGCACACCGCGACCGGGACGTACTTCGTGAAGGCGCTGCCGATCGATCACCGGTGGGTCTGGACACAACAGCGCGAGGCCGACGTCGCCCCCTACGTGCGGTCCCTCGCCCCCGAGTTGATCGCCCATACCGTGACCAGCGGATGGAACGCCCTCATCTTCGAGGCCCTGCCCGGCCGCCACGCCAACTACCAGCCGGGCTCCGCAGACCTGCCCAAGGTCGCAGACCTCATCCGCCGCGTCGGTGAACTCCCGACACCGCCGATCGAACTACGGGACGCGACCCAACGCCTGGCCGCCTACGTCACCCACAAAGACGACCTCCAGCACTTCGCGGGCGACACCCTCCTGCACACCGACTGGAACCCCAGCAACGTCATCATCAGCGACGACACCCGGATCGTGGACTGGCCCTGGGCCACCCGAGGCGCGCCCTGGCTCGACGCCGCCTACTGGACGATCTGGCTCATCGCGGCTGGACACACCCCAGCATCCGCCGAGCAACACGCCGCACAGATTCCCAACTGGCAATCCGCTAGCATCGCAGGGCTCAATGCGTTCGCAGCCGCCAACGCGCGCCTCTGGACCGAGATCGGCGGCGACCACCCAGACCCATGGACCAAACGCATCATGGCGGCCGCAAATGACTGGCATGAGTTCCGGCGGTCCGTCAATGACCTGAACCCACGCCGTGGGTAGGGTGACGCGGGCGCCGCGACGGCACTGTCCTCCTCCTCAGCCGGTTCGCGGTCTACATTTGACCGTGTAGACGCTGACTTGGGACTTTCCACTTGATGAACGAAGTCTCGGCTGGCTGCTCAACTCGGAACGGAGGGCGGCGTCCATCGCTGGCCCTGCAGGTGCCGAAAATCCTGTCCGTGCAGCTCAAGCGGCAATTTCGTACTCGCGGAGGATGCCACTGAGGCGATCACGCCGGCGGATGTCAAGGTGCGTGATCGTGTCGGGCCTGGCGCTGGGGTTGGGTAGCGGATGCAGTGGTCGAGCGTTCGAGATGCCTCGATGTGGCCGGTAGGTGTTGTAGAACTGCTCGTATTCGTGCACGGCGTGCAGCAGATGTGCCTGGTTCCACACCAATGTCCGGTCCAGCAACTCACGCCTGCAGCTCTGGATCCAACGCTCCATGATCGAATTCATGCGCGGCACGCGGACGCCGCTGAGTACGACCGTAACGCCGGCGTCGGCGAGGATCGCGTCGAACAGGGCCGGGTATTTGCTGTCCCGGTCGCGGATGAAGTATTTGACGCGGCATCCTGCGTCTTCGAGGTCCATGACGAGGTTGCGTGCGGCTTGGGCGACCCAGGCGCCGCTCGGGTGGGCGGTGGCGCCGAGGATGCGGATGCGGATGCGTGGCGTGCTCGATGACGGCCAGGACGTACAGCTTGGCCCCGGTCAAGGTGACGGTTTCGAAGAAGTCAGCGGCGATGATGGCCTGGGCTTGTGAGTGTAGAAACACCGACCAGCTCTCGGAGGTCCGCTGCGACGCCGGGTCGATCCCGGCCTCGTGGAGGATTTCCCAGACGGTCGAGGCGGCGACCTTGATGCCCAGGACGAGCAGCTCACCGTGGATTCTCCGGTAGCCCCACGAGCTGTTCTCGCGGGCGAGACGTAGCACCAGCGTTCGGATCGAGCGGACCGTGGGTGGCCGTCCGGCACGTTTGGGGCGCGAGATCGCCGCGTGACGGTGGGCGACCAGATTACGATGCCAGCGAAGCACCGTCTCGGGGCACACGAGCAACCTGATCTGGTGCAGAACGTCGCGGGGCAGCCGGTGCAGTAGTGCGGCGAGAAAGGCCCGGTCGGCGGGGGTGAACCGTACCTTCTCGCCCTGCAGTTGCCGTTCAAGGACCGTGATCTGGTGTCGGAGGGCCAGGATCTCCGCATCCTTGGCACAGTCGCTCATGGGCAGCAGCCGGAGCATCGCGAGGGCGTTGGTCACACCGAGGTACGCGAGTCGTAGAAGCATGATGAGTCATCGTCGCCCAGTGACGTTCAGCGATCGGAGGCGTGTCACAGCGTCGACAGCGACGAGATTTCGCTGCAATGCTCAACCGGCCCCGAGCAGGGCGGATGGGGTTTCCGGCACCCGCAGGGCGTCGCCCGTCCCGGGTGTCCGCTCGGCCGAGCGGTGCGCATAGTGTCCTTGTTGTGCAGAAGGACTGGACGAATGGGCTGGAATCGTGGCAGAGCCGGGTGTTCGCGGCCGGGTGTGCGCAGCGGGTGACGCCGCTGGTGGAGGCGTTCGGCACGGACACCGAGCGGTGGGCGTGGCGGGAGGCGCTCGCGGCGGTCTGGGACGGCACGGCCTTTGACTCGCGGGTGTTGTACCGGTCGTGGCGCGCCCGGATGGGGGCGCCGTCGGTGCTCAACAATGCCCAGGAGCTGATGAGCAATGCGTTAGTGACTCTCAACCCCAACCCGGCGATCGCGGCGGCGGGGGCAGCGGACACGGGCTGGGACGGCGACGACCTGGTAGCCGCACTGGCGGAGCAGTATGGCGCTACCACGCTCGTCGACGCCGAACGGGCGGCGCAGGCGCGGACGCTGGAACTGGTGCGCCGGCTGCCGCTGGACGAGGCGGCTGCGGCGGTGCGCACAGTATCGCTGGACCTCGGGCCGATCCTGGCCGGCATCGACCTGCCGCGCTCCGGTCCGCTGGGGCCTCGTCCCAAGCCGCGAATCCGGCACGCCAGCCATGCACCGGGCGACGCTGTACCCGTGGCGCCGCAGCAGCCGACCCTGCTTGTGGCGGCGGATGCGCCGGCGTTCGAGCCCGGACCGGACGGGCGGGCGCCATTTCGCTCCGGTGACATCCTGCGGCTGGACTGTGCGCCGGCCGGCACGGTCGTCGTCCAAGAGGATGAGGACCGGCTGAGCGTGGAGCACCCGTGGCAGCCCGGGATGCTGTGGTACCTGCCCCGCCGCACGAACACGACTCGCAGCGGCGACAACTGGACGCCGGTGCGCATCGAACCCGACCCGGAGACGCTCGGGGTCGGCGACGCGTGCCAGGTTGGCATCGCCGCCGACGTCTATCTGGTCGAGGCGTACACGTTCACGCCGCGCCGCGCGACCCGCCCGGTCGGGTGGATGGCGGCGTGGCCGGTGGGCGTTCGGCCGCTGGGTGGGTACGGCCGGTACGACGAGCCCCTCGATCCGTACGAGCTGCCGGTGGAGGTCGTGCTGGTGCACCGCGCGTATGCGTACCTGATGCCGGGGGAGCGGGTCGTTGACGCGGACGGCGCCGAACTGGACTTCCACCCGCCGTTGCTGTTCCTGCGCCCGGACGCAGACGTGCTGGACAGCACGCGTTGGCCGGTGGCGCAGGTGCCGCGCTGGCCCTTGCGCCGGCCCGACGGCTCGGTGGTCGGTGAGACGGTCTCAGGCTGCCACGACGATGAGGTTGACGCCTGGGAGTCGGCGGCCGGTGTTGGACTGCCCGCCGAGTACGAACTGGTGCCGTGGTTCCTGCGGATAGGCGAGCGGCGGCCGACCTACCGTTCGATGTAGCCCTATGTAGCCTCCGTCGACATTAGCCTGCCTCAACAGCGGCTACAAGGTCCACGCCGACGTCGCCACGCGGAGTGATGTGCGTCGAACTGGACAAGGGGCGCCGCCGCTCGTGATGGTTAGCAGGGCCAAGGGAAGTCCTAGAAGCGCACTCTTCCTGACCTCGGCGAGGTCCTAACGGACCTCGTCCCTTCCAGACCTACGGAAGTCTGCGGTAACCGCCGGAAAGGGCCGACCTTCCCGGCACCTGTTCGGTGCGCTGACGTGCGCTCGGCTAATGACACGTTCAATGCCATCGACCGGCGGGTGATCGACCTTCATGGTCGCTCGCCGGTATCGTCCGTGGCCGTCCGGTTGCCGCAGGCCTGTGTCGTAGGCCTGATCGTGCTCGCGGTCGTGATCGGCGCCAGCTTCGGCCGTCTTCGCGGAACCGGCAACAGCTCTGGGACCGGCGCCGCCACCGTTGCATGTATCCACATCGGTTCCGCGCTCGCGGACAGTCCCGGATGCGCCGGCGTCGGAGAACCTGATGCCCGGCAACCGTCACCCGGTGCAACGGTGAGTGATGAAGCGCTGCGAACGATCCTTGCGATCGTTGATACCGCGACGTATTGCGAACAGGTGACGAACTGCGGCCAAGCGCCGGAGAATCACGCACCGACCTCGGCCGACGCTGCCGCCGTCCAGCGTGCGCTCCGCCAGCGTGGATTCGTTGATGCCGTGGCTCGTCTTGCTTCAGCCAACGATGCGGCACAACCCGGTGCTCTGCTGTACGGGGTGCGGGTCGGCGACGCCTGCGTAGTCGGCCACCTCGATGCCCCACCAGGCGGGGTGGGAGGGTGGAGGATCGTCGGCCTGACGCCGCAACGCACGTGCTTGAACTAGTCGACCACTGACCGCAACCAGTTCATGGCGATTCGTCGCGTGCCGGATGTGCTCCTGCGACGATGAGCCGGTGGTCGCTGACGAAGGCACGGCGTGGAACATGGTGCTGGCCTGGCTGGATCGTTCCGTACCAGGCGCGACGGCGCAACTACGGCCGCCCGCACGGGACGAGGACCTGCGCGCGGTCGAGGTCGCGGTCGGGCGGCAACTACCGAGCGATCTTGCCGCATGGTGGCGTGCGGCGGACGGCGTCGACGGTCACCTGTGGCTGATCCCGCCGTACTTTTCGCCGTGTTCCATCGGCGATGCGCTGGAGCGACGCGAGATCCTGCTCGACGGGTGGAACGGCGTCATGAGCGAGGACGACCCGGAACGATTCGCGGCACGAATGTCCTCCGCCGAACAGGAGCCCGCTGGGTCGCCCTGCCGATTCATGTGGCTGCCGTCATGGTTACCCATCGCCGAAGACACCGGCGGGGGGCGCATCTTCGCAGACCTGCGACCAGGACCCGCCAACGGCTGCCTCCGGACGTTCTACCGCGACGACGGCGCCTCCGACGCCCCGGTCTGGCCGAGCGTGACGGCGATGATCGCCGAGATCGCGACCGGAGTGACCTTCGACCTCCCGGTTGCCGGGCGCCTTCCCTGGATCGAGGATTCGGGCACGCTGACCTGGGATCAGCCGCGGTTGCGCTGGTACGCCGGCGGCAGCGCGTTCGTCCAAGGCCCGAAGCTGCAGGAGCAATACGAAACGTTCGTCGCCGAACTCAGCCAGGGCGGATTTGCGCCCCCAGCGCGTGGCTGGTCCGCCGACCGGATCGCGGCACACGTCACCCACAACACCGAGCTACTGGCCGAAGTCACCGCCGCGCTGGTCGGCATGCCAGGGGCCGCCGCCGACCTACGGTACGACAACACCGCCGCCTTCGACCCAGCCGTCCTGAACCGCTACGCCGAGCTCGGCATCGAAACCCTCGCCAACCGGATCGCATCATTCAGCGCAGACCTGCGGGCCGCCGCCGACGGCCTCGACCGAAGCACCCCGCGTATACAACTCCACCTGGTCGAGGACACCGACGTACTCATCGACGGACCCGAGCACCTCGCCGGCGTCCTCAACGCGCTGTGGGCGCGGCAGCTTCCGTTGAGAATCCGGCAGCTTCGTGCACTGCGCGACAGCCACCAGTCCTGATGAAGGCTGCCTGAGGACGTCATGCGGCCCGTGATCGAGGACATCGCCGCCCTCGCTCGGCGTGCACAGGATGCGGGGCACCTTCCTGACCGCCTACAGATTTCCTGCTGTCCGGGAGGCCCGCAGCGCCGTCGTGGAGCCCCCGCTGGTCGGCCTGCGCCACGGCAGCTTGAGTGCTCGCGGGCCGCCCCGGCGTCCGGGCTGGCTTGCCCAGCCGCCGACGACCGCAACCGACCATGATCGGGCGCGCGCTCATGCTTGATGAGCGTGTGCCCGTTGAGCGGTTGGCTTCGGTCGCGAGGGACGGCACCAGACGGTCGCGGCTACGCGCACCATGATCGAGTCGCCGTGTCGTTCGATGGTCGCGACAGATGACCGCACCCTGTGATCGACGAGGGTGCGCAATCCACGATCGTTCGCCGCATCATGGTCCCCAACACTCGTCGCCCGTCAAAGACCGTACGTCCTCGCTATGCTGCGGGCGCTCCGTCTTGACGGACTCCTCGTGGCCGGCAAGAGATCTGCACCGCCACCGCGCGCGCCCATGTCGGCCGCGCCATGCCGAAACCCGACGCCCGCGACCGCGCGCAGCTGGTCGTCTTTCGCCTGCCAGTCCGGTCTCGTCGAGTAGCCCTCGTCGAGTAGCCCTCGTCGAGGGGTCAGCGGCACGGCGCTGCCTTCGCTACGGTCGGGCTCAACAGGGGCAACGTTTCGACGGCATGGAGGCGACGCGGTGTCGACGCAGGTCTGCGTGTGCCCGGCCCGGTGCCGGTGGAAGTGCAACAAGCGGTCGCCGGCGGCGGTGGCGTGGCGTGTCGACCCGAGGACTGCGAGGCGCTTGTCTGGCTCGGCGACAGCGTCGCGCAGCTGGAGCAGTGCCTGGACGCGATGCGGCGGCTGCGGTGGGTGCAACTGCCGTGGGCGGGGACGGAATGGTTCCACCACTTGATGAAGCCGAGTGTCACCTGGACCTCCGGAAGCGGCGTCCTCGCCGAGCCGGTGGCCGAGCATGCGCTGATGTTGTCGATGGCTGCCATGCGGTGCGCCGGCGTCTCCGTCCGGCAACGTCGATGGACGCCGACGGTCCCCGGCTCGCTGTTCGATGCGCGGGTCGTCGTGGTCGGTGCCGGTGCCGTCGCGCGTGCGTTGGTGGCGCTGCTGGTGCCGTTTCGGGCACACGTGACGGTGGTGCGTCGGTGCCCGGAGAGCATCCCAGGCGTCTCGGTCGTGACCAGCGACGCCGGCCGGAGGCAGGCGCTTGCCGTGGCCGACGTGGTGATCCTTGCGGCACCACTGACTGCCGAGACTCACCATCTGATCGAACGGCACGCGCTTCGGATGATGCAGCCGAACGCGTGTCTGGTCAACGTGGCGCGCGGGGGCATGGTGGACACTGAGGCCCTTGTCGAGGCGTTGGAAGCAGGCTGGATCGGCGGTGCGGCCCTCGACACCACCGATCCTGAGCCGCTGCCGCCGGCGCATCCGTTGTGGGACATGGACAACTGTTTCATCACCGCGCACAGCGCGGGCGATCTTGGCCGGTCATGGCATCGCTACGGGGAACTCATCGCCGACAACATGTGCCGGTTCGCGTCCGGTCGGCCGTTGCGGAACGTCGTGTCCGTCGAGCGGGGATATTGATCGGCGGGCTACAGCGCCATCCGGTCGCATGCCTCCATGAGCACGTCGATCGGGCTGGTGAAGGCGAGCCGGATCGACGATCCGCCCGTAGCGCCGAAGTCGATGCCCGGGCCGACGTGTACACCGAGCCCGCCCAGGTGCTGTGTGACCTGTTCGCCGGGCGATCCGCCTCGTGCGGGCCGGGGCAGCAGCCGATGATAGGCACTGACGTCGGCAAACACGTAGAAGCCGCCTTGCGGTGCCCCTGCCGGTGTCGCAATCCCGTCGACCTTCTGGAGGCGGGCGGTGAATGTGGCGCCGGCCACCCGCAGTTCGTCGCGTACCTCGCGCATGCTTCGGATGTTCTCCGGGTCGTTGATGCATGCGGTGGCGGCCGCCTGCAGGAGCGGCGAAGGCGCCATCGTGGTGTTGGCGCGGTGCTGCAATGCACGCGTGACAACCGCTGCATCGGCGATCAGCCAGCCGAGCCGCCACCCACCGATGCCGCGGCTCTTTGAGAGGCTGTTGACCAGCACCGTGTTCCGGCAATCCGAGTCGATCTCGATACTCGAGGTGTGCCGGCCGTCGTAGACGAATTCGTCGTACACCTCGTCGTGGAGCAGCGTGAGGCCGTTGGCGCCGACGAACTGGTGGATCGCGCCGAGCTCGGCCCTGGTGAGGACGGCGCCGGTCGGGTTGTCGGGTGAGATGAGCATCAGCAGCCGCGTCCGCCGGCTGGTGTATCTGTGCAGGGTCGACGCCTCAAGCCGGAACCCCGTGTCCGGGTCGACGGGGACGCGGACCGGCACCCTGTTCAACACGCTGACCGCCGACTCGAGGGTCAGGTAGGTCGGATCGGGGATGAGGACCTCGTCGCCGGGTTCGGTGAGTGCGAGCAGCGCAAGCCAAAGTGCTTCGGTGGCGCCGTGGGTGACCAGAATCTGCCGGTCCGGGTCGACGGACGTTTCGTACAGGCGCCGGTATCGTACTGCGATCTCGTGCCGGAGCTCGTCGAACCGAGCGGATCACCGTAGTGGCTCAGGTGGACAGCTGCCGGATCTGCGCTGATCTTGGACAGGTTCCTGAGCAGGTCAGGTGAGGTGTAAGGGGACTGGCCCACGCGCAGATCGATTGCGCTCAAGCCAGCATCAGGTCGTTCATGAACAGTCCGGGCCATTCGGGCACCCTCTCCCGCAGGAACCAGGTGGTCGGTACCTGCCAGGTGTGCTCGGCAGGTGGCCGCCGTCGGTACAGATAGTTGAGTCCGTGCTGGCGGTAGACGGTGCCGCCGGCGCTGCGCACCGCAGAACAGAGCTCGCTGTCCTCGAACAGCGGCACCAGCCGGTAGCCGCCGAGTGCTTCGAGCATGTTGCGGGTGATGAGTGTGGATCCGCCGGACACGAGCCCGCGGTCGGTCAGGTGCGTGGGCGACTCGGTGTTGTCCGACCACAGTCGGACGGTCGAGTCGTGTTCCTGGAGGTAGACGAACTCAGTGTCCGTACCGACGAGTTCCGCGCCGGAGTACAGCTGGCTGAGCACCAGATCGGCGAGGTGGTCCGGTCCGTACCAGTCATCGTCATCCATTTTCGCGACGTATGAGCCGCCGGCGCGTGCGGCGGCGTGGTTGAGCACTTCTCCTAATGGGACCGACGCCGGGACCTCAAGGACGGTGACGTGCGCGGGAGTCTCCAGGGCGGGATGGGACCTGCGGAGCTCCGCCGCGGCAATGCCGTGCAGGGTGAGGAGCACCTCCAGTTCCACCCCGCGCTGTTGTAGCACCTGATGCAATGCGAACGGCACCATGTCCACGCGCCTGGTGCAGAGGACAACCGACACCTTGGGCCGGTTCCACAGCGGCAGCCTGCCCGCGCCGGCGAGGTCACGCCAACGCGCCTTGGTGCCGTACCGCAGCAACGCGTGCCGGCGCAGTCGGATGCTGTACGTCTCGCGTGGAAGGCGCTCGCGCAACGCTTCGGCGCTGCTGCTGGTCAACAACTTGGCCAGGTCGGGATCGAAGGCTTCCAGCAAACCCGGCGACGGCGCGGCCAGCACCGGCACTCCGGCAGCCGCCAGGTTGAGGACGATGCGCACGACCGCTTTGGACGCGTCGTCGGTCAGTGCCGCGGGCAACTCGACGTGCCGCAGGTCGCGCAGTTCGTCGACTTCGAACTCGGTAACCGCACCGGACAACGGGAACAGCACCGCCCTGCCGTCCGAGCGTTCGATGCGGATGCCAGCGCCGTGCCGCACCAGGGTGCCGGAGTGTGCCGTGGGCTCGCGACGGAAGCCGATCGGATTGATGCAGCGCTCGTCGACCGGCGCCACCCGCATCGACAGCGGCACGGAACGGTCAAGGGCGGTGCCGTGCGGTGGCTCGGCCGCCGACCCGCCGTCGGCCAGCCTGTGCTCCAGCAGACTCGCCCGGCTGACCGCGTGGGGCAACGTGCCGGGTTCATGCGGCTGAGGACTCGTGGACCAGCCGGTGGTGCCGTACAGGGCGGTAAGTTGCGCGCCAGGCCCTGCCGGTCCGCCCAGGTTGCCCACCGGGGAGGCCCGATGCCCGTCGACAGACCGCAGCACCGAAGCTATGACGAGCCCTGACGGCACGTGCCGGTCGAATTCCATGGTGACCTGCCACCCGTGCGGCGGCACCCGCCGCCCGCCGATCTCGATCAGGTGCTGCCAGGGGTTCGCCCGCTTGTGGAAGATGTCGAGCCGGTGGTCTCGGCGCCAGACGTCCTCGTCACACGTCGACGGCAGCGGCGCACTGTACCGGAGGCGAGATAGGTCAGCCACACCACGATCCTGGACGCATCGGGCAGGACGTCATCCACCGACACCGCGCGCCGCAGGTCCGCCACCGTGCGGGTGATCAGGGTCAGTGTCGGCACACTGTCCATCGTGGACAGATCCTGACCTGAGGCGGTCTCCAAACTGCACCGGTCCGCCCGCGAGTCGATGCCGAGCTGCTCGATGCTGTGGGCATGGTCGTCGAAGCCGACGTGCACCAGAAGATCGTTCTGCATGCAGATCAACGGATCCAGCGGCTGGTGATCGGATAGCGCTCCAGCAGGCCGGCGAGGTGCCTACGATCCGTGCGGCAGAAATACAACAACTCGTGGCCGGCGCGGTGGCTCTGGACGAGCGCTGACAGCTCCGGCCGACCTGCGACGTCGACGACAATGAGATTGCCGTCGGCGGCGACCTCCGGCAACGCACTGACGAACGCATAGGCGTTGCGGTCTGTGACCTCGGCCAACCGGTAGCCGGCGTTGTATGGAAGCCGCCCGACGACCGCGCGTGCCACGTGCTCAAACTGGAGACAGGTGCGAACCCAGTCTCCCGAGGTGGCAGCAGGGTTGAACGCGTCGTCGAACATCCACTGAGCGGCGACGTCGAGGCCTGGATGCTTCTCGCAGAAGTACGACAGATTGGCTCGCCACTGCTGGTACTGGGCCGCATCAATCAGACCGCCGTCCCACGTGTACACGGCGGCGTCCGGATTGAACGCGAATGCCACATCGCGCTGACGGAGTCGATAGGCCAGCTCAGTGTCCTCCAGACCCCACCCGGTGAACGACTCGTCAAACCCGCCAGCTGCAAGCAGATGGCGGCGACGCACCGACGCATTGCAGGTGTACGCCATGCTCCAGCACGTCGCCACAGTGTTGAGGTTGTGGGAAAGCCTGGACAGGATGCCCCACCGCGAATCCTCCGCCAAGCCCCCATCAATCTGCGGCAACGCCGTCCAGGATAACTGCCGCGTGAGCTCGTCGATGTCGACGGCACCGGCGGCAAGCTTGCCGCGCGGGCCGACGACCATGAGGGCTCCGCTGTATTCGTGATACCGCACATGCTCGGCGATCAGGCCAGGAGGGAAGACATGATCAGGATCGATCATGACGATCAGGTCGCCGGACGCAAGCTCAACACCGATGTTGCGGGCCCGGGACCTGCCCGACCGGCTGCCGCGAGGCTCGAAGTGGTAGATCAGGTCCAACTCGTGACCAAGCTCGTCGGTGGTGACCTGCGTATCGTCGGAGGAGCCGTCATCGACCACGACCACCTGCAGAGTGTCGTGCGGCGCCATACGCTGATGCTTGAGCGACAACAGGCACAACCGTAAGGTCTCTCGGCCGCAGCCCGAGTCGGGCGAGGCTGTCGAGCATCTCGACGGCGAGGGTCCACTTCGGACGGTGACCTTCATCGTCGGGTACTGCTGACTTGCGCCGCCGTTGCCGCGCCGCCTCGGTCACCGCCTCCACGTCGATGGTGGTGTCGGTCGGTGCGGCTGGTTCGGCGGCCTGCCGGGCGTTGTGCAACGTTCTGCGCTGCTTGGCCTTGGCCGCTTTCACCGCCGCTGGGCCTGCCTTGTGACGTCCCACGATTCCGGCAGGAACAACCGCCAGTCCAGGGGGCACGACGCGGTGTCGGTGGCTGCGTGGACGCTCACCCCGATCTGACAGTTGGTGACCTTGCCGAGGGTGCCGGAGTATTGCCGGGCCACTCCCGGCGAGCCGGTGCCGTCCTTCGGGAAGCCGGTGTCGTCGATCACCCACGCGACGGGCTGGACGAGGTCGACCGCCCGGGCGGCCAGCCGTGCTCGGACCGCCGCTGTGTCCCACGTCGACGTGGTCACGAACTGCTGCAGCCCCTGATGATCCACCCCGAGGCGTTCCGCCATCGGCTGCATCGACTTGCGCCGCCCGTTCAGCAACAGCCCGCGCAGATACGTTTCGCCCTTCGCCCGCTGATCCGAACGCGCCATCGGCGCGAACATCTCCGCCGCGAACGCCTCAAGGCGTTGCCGCGCAACCGAAAGCTCGTCAGGAGTCACCAAAGCATGAAACTACCCGCCACGCCCCAGCGACCCCACGACACGCCGACCTAACGAAGTACTACTAGCTTGATCTTTAACCTTGAGTCGGTTGGTATGGACCCCGGCTGATCATGGGTGCAGCCCTTGATCGATCATTCCTCTTGTCTAGGGAAGAAGATCCGATCAAAGGCTGCGGAGGATCAGTGTGCCTGACGGTGGGCGTGGTGGTGCAGGTGGGGATCTGGGCTGGTTCCGCGGAGCGTTGTACCACTGTCTGACGGCTCGCGCCGATGCGTTGTTCGAACTGGCGGATGCGGTGTTGTGCGCGGACGGGCCGGTGCGGTCGTTGCCGGCGTTGTCGTTGGTCGCGGAGCACCGTCGTGGTCACGGCGCGTTGTATGACGCGCTTGCGGCCGGGCGGGTGGACGTGCAGCGGTTGCGTACCGCGGTGGCGTCGGTGCCGTTGCCGCAGGCGGCTGACGGGCGGATCGTGCTCGCGGTGGATGTCACCTGCTGGCTTCGGCCGGAGGCGAACACCGTGCCGGAACGGATCCTGTGTCACACGTACGGTCGGGCCAAGGATCAGCACATCGGAGTGCCGGGCTGGCCGTACTCGTTCGTGGTGGCCCTGGAAACCGGCCGCAGTTCGTGGACCGCACCGTTGGACGTGGTGCGTCTGGCGCCGGGCGCTGATCTGGCCGTGGTCACCGCCGGGCAGGTCCGTGACGTGCTCGGCCGGATGATCGCGGCCGGGCACTGGCGGCCCGGTGACCCGCAGATGTGGGTCGTGATGGACGCTGGCTACGACGCGGCCCGCCTGGCCTGGCTGCTGCGGGACCTGCCGGTGCGGGTCCTGGCCCGGCTGCGCTCGGACCGGGTGCTACGCCGGGCGACGCCACCGCGGCTGCCGGGCGTGCTGGGTCGGCCCCGCCGCCACGGCGGCGAGTTCATCTTCGGTGACCCGGCCAGCTGGGGCGAACCCGATGTGACCACCGTGACCGACACCCGCCTCTACGGCATCGCTACAGCCCGCGCCTGGCATCGGCTGCACCCAAGGTTGACCCGCCACGCTGCCTGGGCCGACTGCCCGGACCTGCCGATCCTGGAAGGCACCCTGATCCGCCTGGACGTGACCCGGCTGCCCTCCGGCGCCACCGCGAAACCGGTCTGGCTGTGGTGCTCCATCCACGCCGGCCCTGACCCGGACGCAACCCCGGACGCGGCGATGGTCGATCTGCTGTGGCAGGCGTTCCTGCGCCGTTTCGACATCGAGCACACGTTCCGGCTGTTCAAGCAGACCCTCGGCTGGACCGTGCCGAAACTCCGTGACCCAGCCGCCGCCGACCGATGGACCTGGCTGATCATCGCCGCGCACACCCAACTCCGACTGGCCCGCCCGATCGCCGCGGACCTGCGCCGCCCATGGGAACGGCCGGCACCACCGCAACGACTCACCCCAGCCCGCGTCCGGCGCGACTTTCGGCACCTCCGCGCGACCAGCACCTGTCCCGCGAACGCGCCGAAACCCACCAGAGCAGGACCCGGACGGCCACCAGGCCAACCGAACCGCCACCCCACTCAACGCCACGACGTCCACACCATCACCAGCAACGAAACCAGAACCCCGAAACCCAGAAAGAACAAATCGGCCAATCCCCGACCGCGCCGCACAGGTTAAAGATCAAGCTAGGGCGCGTTTCATAAGCGGGCGAAGTCACGGCGTGGCGATGATCGATAGCTGAAGAGGTCTCCGGTAAGTGGTTCAGCGACCAAGCAGAACTTCATACCGGAGACCTCGTGGCCGCCCTGTCGGTGACGAGGCGGGGGCTACCTGTCGAGCTGTTCGCCCCTTCGGATTCGTGGGCCGGTCGGGTAAGGTACGCGGCTGTCGCGCCCGTCGGGGCCGCGGGTAAGGGCCTGGGGGACATGGCGGACACAAGCACCATCGCGCCCGGCACGTCGCCGGTGCCGTCGGATCGGCCCGGCGCGCCGGCCGGGCGAGGTGCGGCCGGGCTGCGCAAACGCGTCGCGCCGTGGCTGCCGGCCGTTGCGGCGTACGCCGCCATCGTCGCGATGCTGCTGGACACCGGCACGCCGGTCGCCGACGTGGCCCGCTACACCCTGTATGTCGGGTGGGGGCTGGTGCTGCCGGGCACGCTGGTGTACCGCGCGCTGCGTGGCGCCCCGCACACGCTCGTCGAGGATCTCGCGCTGGGTGCCACGACCGGCCTGATGCTGGAGATCCCCGCCTGGGCCCTGTTCTCCCTGGCGGGCGGGCAGCGGTGGCTCTGGCTGTGGCCGTTGCTGGTCGTCGTGCCGTTCGTCGCGGTGCCGGGGCTGCGGCGGCACTGGCGGGTGTCCAGCTACCGGCGCCCGTCGCTCGGCTGGTCGTGGGCGATGGCCGGGATCGCCGTCTTCTTCGTCGGATACGTCTACGTGACGTACTTCCGGCAGAACGAGCCGATTCCCGCCGGTGCCGACGGCGCCTGGTACCACATCGACCTGATGTACATGTTGTCCATGGTCGGCGAGGCCAAGCACCACTTCCCGATCCACAACCCGCAGATCGTGTCCGAGCCGCTGAACTACCACTGGTTCAGCTACGCGCACATGGCCGGCGCGAGCCTCATCAGCGGCGTGGACACCCCGATTGTCTTCTTCCGGCTCGCCTCGCCGGTGTTCTGCGTGCTCGCCGTGCTGACCCTGGCCGTTGCCGGCTGGCGGGTGTCCGGCAAGCAGTGGGTCGGCGCGCTGGCCGCCATGCTGACCTTCGTCGTCGGCGAGCTGACCCTGTCCGACATGTCCTGGGGCCAGTTCGGCGGGGCCGTCGCCTACATGGTCTGGTCCAGCCACTCGATGGCGTACAGCTGGTCGATCACGTTCGCGCTGATGGCGCTCGTGGTGGGCCTGCTGCGCGCAGGCCCGGCCGAGCTGTCCTACGGCCGCGGCGGCTGGGCGCTGCTCGTGCTGTTCTCGGTGGGCGCGGTCGGCAGCAAGTCCACCGTCGTGCCGGTGCTGCTGGGTGGGGTCGCCCTGGCCGGGTTGGCGCATTTGCTGACCCGCCGGCGCATCGACCGGCGGCTGATGGCCATCGGCGCGGTCCTGGTCGCCGCGACGCTGTTCGCGACCGTGGTGATCTACCGTTTCGCGACGCACGGTCTGAACTTCGGGGTGCTGGCCATCATCAAGGCGTACGCGGACGTCGTCCCCGCCCGTTCGGCCTGGCGGCACGCCTTCGTCTACGGCTTCGTCACCGCCATGTACCTCGTGTTCTTCTTCATTCGGCTGGCCGGCATCGCGGTGCTGGCCCGGCTGGGCCGCCCCTGGGGGCAGCGCGAGTGGTTCCTGCTCGGCGCGGTGCTGGCCGGGGCCGGGGCCACCCTCTTCATGGTGCACGGGTCGCTGGCTCAGAACTTCTTCGTCCGCAGCGGGTTCGCGTTCGGTGCGGTGCTGTCCGCGATGGGCTTCGCCGCGCTCGTCGAGCGGTACAGGGTGACGCCGCGCACGCTCGTCGCGGTGTTCGCGGCCGTCGGCGCCGGCGTGTGGGTGATCGCCCTGGGGCTGCGGCACGAGGGCCTCCATCAGCCCACGCTGCACATGCGGGTGATGGACGGGATCGCGTACTACGTGCTGGCGCTCGCCGCGGCCATCGCCATCGGTGCCGTCGTCTGGCTGGTGGTCCTGCGCCGGCGCTGGAAGGGCGTCGCCGCGGTGACCCTGCTCGGCACGCTGCTGCTGGCCGGCGTGCCGGCCCTGGTGCTCGACGGCTGGGACCACACCAAGGTGCCGCCGCGCTGGTACCACTCGCACGTCAGCGTCGAGGAGGCCACCGCCGCGCGCTGGCTGCGCGACAACCTCGGCCGCGACGAGGTGATCGCCACCAACCAGCACTGCCTGCCGGAGATGTCCAAGCCCGGCCGCTGCTTCAGCACGTCGTTCTGGCTCAGCGCGTACAGCGAGCGCCGCCAGCTCGTGGGCAGCTGGTTCTACGCGCCACGCATGGTGGAGATCGCGGCGAAGCTGCAGACCTCCAACCCGCCGTTCTGGGACCAGCAAATGTACGAGGACAACGAGATCGTGTTTACCGCGCCGACCGCCGAGCGGGTCGGCAACCTGGTGTCCCGCTACGGCGTGCACTGGCTCGTCGTCGACCGCGCGCAGGGCCGGGAGTCCGCGGACCTGGCCAACTTCGCCGACCTGCGCTTCAGCTCCGGGCCGATCGCGATCTACCGGATCCGCTGACCTGCCGCCGCTTGCGGTGTCGTCGATACCAGGCCTCATATCCGCGAACCTGGTAATGGTCGAGGCCTGTCTCGTTCTTGGCGGTCTGGAAGTACTCCTCGATCGCCCACCTCGAGCCAGCGACCCGGATCGGTGGCCGCGGCGGCGGCGCGCCCAGGCAGAGAGCCTCGGACGGGAGCTGGCCCGGGAACGAGACAAGGACGGGCGCTTCGCGAGAGCGTTCCACAAGGTCCGGGACGGGGTCGTGGACTCGACGCGCGCCGTGGCGGGCCGGGGCGTGCAGGGCGTCGCCGACGGTCTCATCCGCGACCGCGACCGGACCCTGGACCGCGCTCGCGGCATCGCCGGTGAGCTATCACGATCACCGTGTCGGCGACTTGGAGGCCGGTCGGGCTGGTGCGCTGTTGCCGGCGCGCGATGATGTCCTCGCCGGTCAAGGTGAGATCGCCGTGCGTTGCCCGGCGATCTGATACTGCAGTAGCTGGCCGCCGGTGGCGAACCCGCGATCACCGATTGGCCCGACGAGCCGGGCACCTCCATGGAGTTGACGCGAAGGACCTGCGGGCGTCCGCGCTGGCGGATGGCTGTGTCACGCAACCCGGGGACTAGGTCCTCTGTTGACGCGGTTGTGGTGGGTTCGTACTGGTCGCGCTTTGTATCTATCCCAGATTTCCCGCGCCGCGGGAGGCTCACCCGCGCCGCGGCGATCCGACATCAGCGAGTCGGTGATCCATCAACCATTGTCATGGCGCACGGCTCCCTGTTCGCCGGCTGCTTTGTCCCGGGGGGCTCAGCCGGTGAATTCGTTGACGCCGAGGGCGAAGTCCCAGTGGCCGACCCCGTTGCCGGCGAGGCCCACCGTGACCACGCCCACTCCTTCCAGCCAGTGCGCCATTTTCAGGCCGCCGACGTCCAGCGGGCGCAGCCCGAGGCTCTCGATGAAGACCGCCACGCCCGCCTTGGCCTGTGCATTGTCGCCTGCCATGAAGACGTCGGGCCGGCCCTTCTCCAGGACATTACGGAAGATGGTGTTGAAGGCCTTCACCACGCCGGCGCCGGCCGGGGCCACCTTGGCGACTTCCTGCGCGATCGAGGTCTCCTCGCTGTGGGCCAGTCCGTCGAACGTGGCGTTGAAGGGGTTGCTGATGTCGACGATGACCTTGCCCGCGAGGGTGTCTCCGTACTCGGTGACGACCGGAACGACAGCGGCGTACAACAGGGCCGTGATGACGATGTCCCCGGTCGGGACGGCGCCCCACTTGCCCGTCGTCGTGCCGCCGCCCAGAGCCTTGGCGAGGTCGTCGGCCTTGGACTGATCGCGTCCCATGACCTCGACGGTGTTGCCGCCCGCCACCGCGAGCGTGCCGATGGTGCGGGCCATGTTCCCCGTACCGATGAAGGTGATGCTGCCCATGAGGTGTGCTCTCTTCCTGATTCCTGGTGTGTGGTTCAGAGGGCGGTGGTGCCGCCGTCGGCGACCAGTTCCAGGCCGTTGACGTAGCTGGAGTCATCGGAGGCGAGGAACAGGGCGACGGTGGCGATTTCTTCGGGGCGGCCCATCTTTCCGCGGGGGATGAGGGACTCGAATGCGGTCCTGGTTGCCTCGTCGAACAGTTCTTCCTGTTTGGCGGTGCCGACCTGGCCGGGGGTCAGGACGTTGACCCGGATCTTGCGGTCGCGCAGTTCGTTGAGCCAGACGCGAGCCCAAGCTTGCTGGACGGCTTTGCTTCCCGCGTAGAGGCTCCAGCCGGGGAAGGCGCCGAGGGAGGCGTTGGATCCGGTCATGAAGATCGAGCCGTAGTCGTTGAACAGCGGCAGTGCCTTCTGCACGGTGAACAAGGTGCCGCGCGCGTTGAGCGAGAAGGCGCGGTGGAACTGTTCCTCGGTGATCTCGCCGAGGACGGCGGGTTCGCCCATCCCGGCGCTGGCCCACAGCACGTCGATCGAGCCCTTCTCCCGCTTGACGGTGTCGTACAAGCGGTCCAGGTCGTCCAGGTCGGCCGCGTCACCCTGGACGGCGGTGACGTTGCGGCCGATCAGCTTGACCGCGTCGTCCAGTGCTTCCTGCCGCCTGGCCTGGATGAAGACGTGCGCGCCTTCCTCGACGAACAGTTTGGCGCCGGCCAGTGCCATGCCGGCGGATCCGCCGGTGATCACCGCAACCTTGCCATCGAGCTTTCCCATGACCACTCCGTTGATTTGATGGTTGTCCGAAACAGCGCGATTCTTATGTAAACGATTCTGTGTACCTAACGTAGCCGACGGCTGGCCGTGGCGCAAGCTACGTACACTGATCGGTACCGAATGGGTCTATGCTGGGGGGCATGACGGAGTTGGAGAAGGGCCCCCTGGGCCGGCGCCGCGGCCGGGGCGCACGCGAGCGCATCCTCAGCGCGTCACAGCAGCTGTTCCGCGACCAGGGCATCAACCGCACCGGCATGGACCAGCTCTGCGCCTCGGCTCAGGTGTCCAAGCGCACTGCCTATCAGCACTTCACCAGCAAGGACGAACTTGTCGCCGAATACCTGCGCCGATTCGATCCCGACGTCATGCCCGGAGTGTTCGACCGCACCGACCTCACACCCCGCGAACGGCTCCTCGCCGCCTTCGAGATGCCCGCGTCCACGCCCCTGTGTCCCTACATCGCGGCGGCCGTCGAACTTCACGACCCCCAACACCCCGCATCCCGGTACGCACGCGACTACAAGACCGCCATCGCCGCGCGGCTCACCGAAACTGCCCGCGAAGCCGGCGCCACCAACCCTGAACAACTCGGCGAACAACTGGCGCTGCTCATCGACGGCGCCTCGGCCCGCACCCGAGTCCTCGACAGCGATTCCTTCCCCATCGCCGCCGCCATCGCCGCCGTCCTCATCGACAACGCCATCCCCACGTCACCTCCTCGGCAGCCCAGCGATGACCGCGGAACTACCAGGCCTGCGCCCGTCCCGGTGGGAGGCCGATGACGGCCCGATCACGCCTCGTCGGCCGGACGACGATGTGGAGATCCGTAGGGCATCTGCTCCACGAACGCGATCGAATCGGTCAACGCCCGCATCCGTAAGGCAGTGCGAGCCCGGGGTCACTTCCCGAACGAGCAGGCCGCCCTGGTCAGCTCAAGCACCGGGCTCAAACCGATGCGCGGCCTACGGACCGACCGGACAGCACAGACGATCGCGCTCATCCCAGCGCCGTACCCACACGGCGACATGGTGGGCGGCGTGAGTAGATTTTACTCTTTCGCATCGATCGGTGGCTCGCTGTACTCGACTGGTGATCTGGACCTTGAGGTCCGGAATTCGTCACCGGGAGTCCTGATGACCACGAGCGTCGATCTGCGTTCCTTCAATCCGTTCGGGCCGCACGTGGGGCTGGCCTACGAGTACTTTGCGCACGCCCGCGTCCACCAGCCGATCTTCTTCTCCGAGCCGCTGCAGGCCTGGTGCCTGACCCGCTACGAGGACGTGCGGGCCGTCGCCGCCGACGCCGCCCGGTTCTCCAACCGCGAGGCCATCCCACGCCCCACCGGCCTACCGCTCGAGGCGCAGCGCGTGATGGACTTCCTGTACGACACCTCGACCCTGCTGCTCACCGATCCGCCTGCGCACGGCCCGATCCGGCGCTTCGTCCACGAGGGGTTCTCGCCGCGCGTCGTCGCCGGGTTCGAGCCGGACCTCCAGAAGATCGTCGGCGGCCTCGCCGACACGCTTGTCGGGCCGCCGCGCTTCGATCTGGTCGGCGGGTTCGCGGAGATGTTCCCGCTGCTCGGCGCCATGCGTGTGCTCGGCTTCGACGCCGAGCACGCCGGGGACCTCAAGCGCTGGGTCGGCAACCTGATGACGCTGCTCGCCGGCTGGCGGTTCCTGACCCCGGAACAGCTCGTAGAGCAGGGCCGCAGCTTCGCAGGGGCATTCGACTACCTGCAGTCGGTCATCGACGACCGGCGCCGCGAGCCGACCGACGACCTCGTCAGCTTCATGGTGCACAACGAATTCCGGGGCCGGCGACTGACCGATCTGGAAATCGCCGACCTCGCCATCGGGGTCCTGGGAGCCGGTTGGGAGACGACCAGTGCCGCGTTCGTGAGCCTGCTGGCGGTACTGCTGGAAGAGCCTCGCGACAAGTGGCGCGCACTCGTGGCAGGCGAGGCCGACCTCGACGCGGTCGTCGCCGAGGGACTCCGTTTTGACATTCCCATCCTCGGTACCTTCCGCCGCGCGCTCGTCGACGTCGAGCTCGCCGGCACCACCGTCCGCGCCGGTGAGCTCGTCGTCATCCTGTTCTCGGCGGCGAACCACGATCCTGCACAGTTCGACGACCCGGACACGTTCCGCCTGGGCCGTCCGCGCCGGCCCGACATGAGCTTCGGCCATGGCATCCACAACTGCGTCGGCGCGCCGCTGGCCCGGATGGAGCTGTCGATTGCGCTGTCGGCGCTTGTCGAGCGATTCCCGGACCTGCGGCTGGACGATCCGGACGCACCGGTGCGGTTCAAGCCGATGAGCCAGTTCAAGGAGCGGACCGAGCTGTGGCTGCGGCCGAGCTGAGCAGTCGCCGTCGTTCACGTCCCCGACAGCCGGCCGTCAGGGGCGTGAAACAACCCGGGTCGATATTCGAAGACGGCTATGAACCGTCCCGGATACGATGCTTGGCCGCTGACCGGCCGCGACGAGGAACTGGCCCGCTGCGCGTCCGCGCTCGCCAGCGATGGCGGCCGGGGCGTCGTCGTCAGCGGGCCCCGCGGTGTGGGCCGGTCGCGGTTCGTCCAGCAACTGCGCGGTACCCCGCGGATCCTGATGGTCGACGACGCCCATGAGCTGCCGGCCGCGGCAGCGGCGCGGATCCGGCAGCTCATGGACTCGTCCGGCGTCAAGCTCGTCGCCACCATCCGCGACGGCGCCGCGATCGGCGCCGCGGTCGGCGCGCTGGTGTACGACCATGCCGTGACCCGGGTCGAGCTCGGCCCGCTGCGCGAGGAGCAGGTCCGCGACCTGATCGACAAGGTGCTCGGCGGGCCGGTCCGGCACGAGTCCCTGCACCGCCTGTTCGTGGTCTCGGAGGGCCTGCCGTTGCTGCTGCGCGAGTTCGCCGGCTCGCTCGTCTTCGACGGGGCGGTCTGGGAGCTCAAGGGCGAGCCGTCCGTCACGCCGGCCCTGGCCGAGCTCGCCCGGGCGGAACTCTCCGCCGCCGGACCCGGCGGCCGGCTGCTGGACACCCTCGCGCTGTGCGGCCCGATCTCGCTGGGCCACGCCGCGCGCCTCGGTTCACCTGCGATACTGCTGGACCTGGAGCGGGCCGGGCTGGTGCGGGCCCGGCTGGACGGGCGGCGCACCACCATCGCGCTGGCCCGGCGGTTGCACGGCTTGGCGCTCGCGGCTAGCCTGCCGCCCGCCCGCCGCGCATCGCTGCTGCTCGCCGCGGCCCGGCAGCTCGGCGAGTTCGGCGCCCGGCGCCGCGACGACCCGTACGCGATGGCCGCCTGGCGGCTCGCCGCGGCCGCGCCGGTCGGCACCGAGCTCCGGCTGGCCGCCGCCGCGGCGGCCCGGCTGAACCACGACCACGGCCAGGTCGCGGCGCTCCTGCGCCCGGTCGCCGAGGAACATCTGGGGCCGGCGGCCGGTCTGGCGCTCGGCGAGGCGCTGAGCGAGACCGGCGAGCACGACTCCGCGGAGGCGGTGCTGCGCCGCTGCGGGGAGCAGGCGACCGCCGAGGCCGACCAGCGCGCGGCCACGGTCGCCCGGGTGCTGAACCTCTTCTGGTTCGGCGGTAGGGCCGACCCGGCGTTGGCGGTCATCGCGGCGGCCCGCACCACGGCGGCGCCCGGCGAACTGAGCCAGGGCCTGTTGGACATCGACGAGGCCGCGGTACGGACGTTCGCAGGCGACCTCGACGGCGGCCTGCGCCTGCTCGAACCGGCGCTGCAAACGGCCCGAGCGGTCGACGTGGCCGCCGACACCTGGCTGCGCGGCGCGAATGCCAGGTCCATCGGGCTGGCCGCAGCCGGTCGCGCGGTCGAAGGCGTCGCGTTCGCCGAGTACACCTACAACGTGCACCTGCGGGCAGCCGCGCGGTCGCGGACCTGGCTGCGCCCGGCCGGTTCACTGCCGTCGCGCACAGCGGCCCTCGCCGAGGCCGGCCGGCTGACCGAGGCCCGGGTGTTCGGGCGGCGGGCGTTCGAGGAACTGGCGTCGAGCGATCGGCCGGGCCGGGCCGACTGGGCCGCGCTGTTCCTGGGCCGGCTGGAACGGCTCGCCGGGCACCCGGTCAGCGCCCGCCGCTGGTATGGGGAGGCCGCAGCGATGGCCCGCGCCCGGCGGCAGGTCGTGCCGCACGAGCTCGCCCTGGTCGGGCTGGCCGCCGCCGCAGCGTTGACCGGTGACGCCGCCGCTGTCCGGGATGCCCACGCGCGGCTGCCGGAACACCCGGTCGACGGGTTCTGGCCCGGCGAGGAACAGATCGCGACAGCGTCGCTGCTGGCCGGACGAGGCCGGCTCGACGACGCGCGCACCGCCCTGGAGACCGGTGCCCAGGCAGCCCGCGCCGCCGGTCACTGGTCGTCGGAGGCGCTGCTGCTGACGGACATCGCCCGGCTCGGCGGGGCCGCGTCCGTCGCCGACCGGCTGGCCGAGCTCGCCCGCGGCTGCGAGGGACTGCTGGTCGTGGCCCGGGCCCGGTTCGCCGCAGGGCTCGCCGCCGACGACCCCGAGCAGTTGCTGACGGTGTCGCGTGAGGCCGAGGCGCTCGGCGCCGACCTGCTCGCCGCAGAGGCCGCGAGCGCGGCGGCGGCGCTCCTGACCCGGCGGCAGCGACAGCGCGCCGCCACCGCGGCGATCCGCCAGGCCCAGGTGTGCGCCGCCCGCTGCGAAGGCGCCCGCACGCCGCTGCTGGCCGCTGTGGGCGGTGCCACCCGGCTCAGCGACCGCGAACGGCAGGTCGCGCGGCTCGCCGCCGACGGCGCCGCCACGAAGGAGATCGCGCGGCGGCTCAGCCTGTCGGTCCGCACCGTCGAGAACCACCTCCAGAAGGCCTACCGCAAGCTCGGCGTCAGCGCCCGCGCCGACCTGGCCGAGGCCCTCACTCGGTGAGCGCCCTGGTCGGGCGGGAGCGGGACCTGGCGGAGCTGGCCGCGACGCTGGCCGATCCGCGCCGGCAGGGCATCGTCGTCACCGGTCCAGCCGGTGTCGGCAAGTCGCGGCTGGCCGAGGAGGGCCTGCGGCGGGCCGCAGCCGCCGGGATGAGCACGGCCCGCGCCACCGTCGACGCGCTGCCGGCCGCCGGCTCGGTGCAGCTCGTGCTGATCGACGACCTGCACCTTTTCGACGCCGCGACGGCCCGCACCCTGCGGGCCGCGCTGGCTCCAGACGGCTTCCGGCTGCTCGCCACCGCGCGGACCGGTGGGCGGCTGCCCGCCGAGTTGGCCGCGCTGCCGTCGTTGCGCCGCCTCGAACTGTCCGAACTGGACCGTTCCGAGACCGAGCGGCTGCTGCATGCGCTGCTCGACGGGCCGGTGAGCCGCCCGACACTCACCCGCCTGTACCGGGTGACGCTCGGCAACCCGCTTTTCCTGCGTGAGTTGGTCGCCGGTTGCCGCCGATCCGGCGCATTGCGCTGGGTCGGCGAGGTGTGGCACCTGGCCGAGGGCGAGTTGCCGGTCACGGAACGCCTCGCCGAGCTGGTCTGCTCACTGCTGGCCGCGTTCGGCGACGCCGGCACGGACCTGCTGGACCTGCTGGCGCTGTGCGGGCCGCTGCCCGAGGCGGACGCTGCCCGGATCGCCGGACCTGCCGCCCTCGAAGCGATGGCCGCCGCGGGCCTGGTCCACCTTGTCGTGGCCGGCCGGCGGTTCGCTGTCACGATGAGCCATCCGCTGTACGGCGAGGTGCTACGCACCCGGATCGGACCGCTGCGGCGACGGATGCTGCTGCTCGGCCAGATCCAGCGAACCCAGGCCCACGGCCTGCGGCGCCGCGACGACCCGCCCAGAATCGCGGCCTGGCAGGTCGCCGCTGCCGGGACGGCGGAGCCGGCCCCGCTGATCGAGGCGGCCAGCCGCGCCCACCAGGCCGGCGACCACCGGCTGGTGCTGACCCTGCTGCGCGCCGTGCCGGCCGCGGCACACACGGCGACTACCCGGGGCATGCTCGGGCTGGCCCTCGCCGACGTCGGCGAATGGGAGGAGACCGACGCGCTGCTGGCCGGCATGCTCGCCGAGACCCGCGACGAACCGGCGGCGCTGCTGCTCACCGTCGGCCGCGTGGCGTCGCTGCTGTGGGCGGCCGGCCGTCCCGACTTGGCGCTGGCCGCGAACGACGAGGGCCGCGCCCGGATCGCCACCCCGGCGCTGGTGCGGGTGCTGCGGGTCAACGAGGGCGGCGTACGAGCCGTCTCCGGCGATCCAGCCGGCGGCGTGCGCGGGCTGACCGAGGACCTGCCGTGGGACCACGAGCGGCTGGCCGACGCCAACGCCTGGCTCTACGGCGGGATCGCGCTCGGCATGGGCCTGGCCGTCGCCGGCGACGGCCAGCAGGGCATCCACTGGGCGGAACACGCCTATGAGACCCATTGCCGGCTGCACCGCACCGTGTTGCTGTCCAACCCCGCCGCCACCCGGCTGTCGCTCGTCTTCGCGCTGGCCGAGTGCGGCCGCCTGGCCGCCGCCCGGGCGGCGGGCGAGGCGTGCGTGGAAGACCTCGTCGCGTCCGGGACGACGGCCCCGCGGGCCTGGGCGGCGTTCTATCTGGGCCGCGTCGAGTGGCTTGCCGGCCACCTGCGCGACGCCCGGCGCTGGTACGCCGAGTCGGTCGCCGTCGCCCGCAGCCAGCGCCACGTCCTTGTCGAGCGACTGGCCCTGGTCGGGCTGGCCGCAGCTGCGTCGGCGCTCGGCGAGACAGCCGGGGCGGCCGAGGCCCGGGACCACGCGGCGGCCCGGCCGGTGTCCGGGGTCCTGGCCGGCGAGGACCGGCTGATGTCGGGCTTCCTGGCCGGCGAGGAGCGGCTGGGGGAGGCATGGTCGCACGCCGCCCGCGGGCACATCGGCCCGGCACGCGCCGTTCTGCGGGAGGCGGCCGCCCGCGCCCGCGACACCGGGCACCACACCTCGGAAGGACTGCTGCTGACCGACGTCGTCCGGCTCGGCGGTGGCCGCAGGGAGGACGCCGACCGGCTGGCCGAGCTCGCCGCCGGAGGCGGCAACGAGCTCGCGACGGCCCGCGCCGGTCTGGCCGCCGCACTGCTCACCCGGGACGCGGAGCGGCTGATGGCCGTGGCGGACGCGTTCGAGGCCACCGGCGCGGACCTGCTTGCGGCCGAGTCCGCCGCCGTCGCGGCCGCCGTACATGACCGAGCCGGCCGCCGCAGCCGCGCTTCCGCGGCACGGTTCCGGGCGGCCGCCCCGGCGAGCCGCTGCCCGGGCGCCCGGACACCGTTGCTGGCACTGGCCGGCGGCACCGCCCGGCTCACGCCGCGGGAGTGGGAGATCGCCGTGCTCGCCTCGACCGGCCGCGCCAGCAAGGACATCGCGGCGGCGCTGGGTCTGTCCGCCCGCACGGTCGACAACTCACTGCGCAACACGTTCGCCAAACTCGGCGTGAGCACCCGCCGCGACCTCCGCGAAGCACTGGGCCCTTGACCGGGGGGCGGATGCCGCCGCCCGGCCGTTCTTCTTTGCTGGGTGTGGGTGTCGCACCGGAGTCTCGATCTCGGCGTTCCCGCGCCTGCTCAGCAATCAGTCGAGCAGGCCGGCCTGGTGAGCGAGGATCGCCGCCTGTACCCGGTTGTTGAGGTCGAGCCGCTGGGTCCGTCACGTCAACGGTGACGGGGATGCCGATCCGCCGCGACTCCTCGATGAGGACGGGCAGATCGGCGAGCCCAGGCTGAGGGGTGAGCGGGGTGTCGCCGGCGTTGCGGAGGACTCCCACCAGCGAGCGGAGTTCCGAGAGTGCCTCGCGCCCGGTCGTTCTGATCTGTTTCCCGATGAGGACCGGGTCGACACCCGTGGCCGCTTCCCGGGCTGTGGCCTGCAGGACCATCAGGGAGACCCGGTGGGTGACCACGTCGTGCATGTCTCGGGCGATCTGGGCACGCTCCTCGCTGCGGGCATTGGCGATGCGCTGCTGCTGATCGCGTTCGACGTGTTGCGCCCACTCCTGGACGCGCTCGACCAGCCGGGTGCCCACGTACATGCCGAGCAGCGCCGGTGCGACGCACGCCGCCATGACGATCGGTATTGCGCCGTCGGCACCGGCGAACCGCCAGATCGGACGCCTACGAACACGGCCGACGCCAGCGTGCCGACGGCGACCCTGGGCCACGCGGTGGCGCGCTCCGCCAGCGTGTACAGCGCCACTGCGACGGCCAGGTGCGCCGGCAGGAGACCGTTCGCCAGCAGTGATCCGGCCAGCAGCAGCACCGGAATCCGCCGCCGCCACCGGGTCAGCAGCCCGAGCACCACGGCGATCGGGACGCCGAGCCGCAGCGGCGGGAAGGGGGCGCCGAGCCCGGCGAGCGTCGGCCCGAAGAAGTCGTTGATACCGAACTCGCCGGTCGCCGTGAGCACGACGACGAGCGCCATTGCCGTGTCCGTGCCGGGGCGGCGGCGGTGCCGGGGCGTCGCCCTCATCTGCCTCGCCCGCAGACGCATCGACGTCCTCCACACCATGCTCCGCACCCAAACCCCATACCAGCACAAAACGGCGGACGAACCCCGCCTAGCTGCTTGACAAGACCCGTAGGGACACCCCCCAGTCGCCGATTGCCGCGCGGGATGCTGCTTCAGCGCCACGCAGGATTGTGGTGAGCGCGGGTGTTGCGTTGAGCTGATGGTGTGCTCTCCCTAGGATGTCCAGCGCGTCGCGGTGGTGGCGTAAATTTGCATCTGCTTGGCCTGCCCGTACCGGACGTGAGCAGTCAGCTGTCTGTCGCCGGCGTCAACGGCGAATCGTTCCGCGGCGGCGAAGTGCCGCTGGGCGTCGCTGTGCCGTGCACCTCGATCTGAAAAACGAGTTCTACCAACGCAGCCAGGCACGTGGCGACACCCCCGACGTGGAAACACGCCTCCGCACGACCATCGCCGCCTCAAACAGACGATCGCGAACAAGAACAACGAACTCCACCGGCTGCGCGCCGACGTCCCCGCCCTCGTCCGAGCCATAAACCTACTCACCCTGGAGAACAACGCTTTCCGCGAGACCACCACCCGACCAGACCCCAACGTCGTCATCCCGATCGGACGCAGGCAACCGCACCAACTCACGACCTAACCTCGCGGCCAGCGCATCGATCCGGACGGTAAGTCGGCGTACACAGCGCTGCGGGAGGGCCTTTGCGCATCAGCTAGATTCATGTACATGTCTGACGAGTCCGAGGGATTGACCGACGGCGCGATACCGCTGTCGTTGCGGGAGCGGATCATCGTGACGACGGCTGGCGGCGTGCTTCTGACCGTCGGCGCGCTCGCCGTGTTTCTCTCCGCGAACCAGGCCGGCAGCGTAACCTTGCTGCTCGTCGGGGGTGCGTTCGTGCTGTTCGGGGTGAACGGCATGCCTCTGATCAGCGCGAAGCTCAAGGACTTCGAGCTTCAGATGCCGGCGCGGCTGCGCCGGGCGGTCCGCGACCTCGCTGCTCACCTGCCCGACGACGAGGCCCGGCTGGTGCTGTCGGCGATCGAGGAGGCGAGCCCGAGGAAATACGCCGAGCCGCTGGTGGCGCTGATCGACCATTTGCTGCTCGAGGCGCGTGTGCGGGATGCGGTGATGCTGACCGGCGAGCGTGTGATCCCGCGGGTGAGTCCGGGCACCGGCGACCCGCTGCTCGACGTTGTGCTCTCCGACGACCTGCGGATCGGCGTCTTCGCCATGTTCGCGCCGACCGGGCACGGCACGCTCATGCCGGAGTTCACCGAGGCGTTCCTAGACCGGTTGCCGGCCGCTGGCGTGCAGGGCATCCTGCTGATCACCTGCGTCCCGGACCGCGGCGATCTCGCCGCACTCGCGGAGCGGGCCCCGGTTCCGGCGGTGGTCGTGCGGACTGGGCCGACCGGGCAGATACCGCTCCTCGGGCCGTTCCTCGACCGGTTCCGCTCCCCGGTGCCGCAACAGCGTTGACTGCTGAGCCCCGTCCTGGTATAGAGACAGGGCTCAGCACGCGGTCACGCGTCGATCGCCAGCTCGACGAGCCCCTCACCAACCTTCAAAGACCTCAACACGCTGACTTGACAGGGAAGTGGATCGCCGCGTAGAGCCGGTCCCGGGTCGTGCCGGCGGTGTCCGGGTGCAGACCGGTGATGGTGCCGGCGGGGCCGGCGCCGTTCACGGTGGCGCGGATGCGGATCAGGTGGGTGGTGTCGTCGGAGACGGTGACCGTCGTGACGGTCGCTGCCGCCCGAGGTCGGCGGTGGAGGGGTTCATACGGTTGCTCCTCATGCGTTGCGATGGGCGGTACACGCACCCAACGGCACACCGAACAGCTCGGCAGGCCAGACCGTGACGACGGCCGGCCTGCCGACCTGCCCGGGGACCGGGCGGGGCAGATTCCGCGGGGGTTACGTGCGGTCCGCGCGGTTCAGCGGCCGCGATAGGGTGCCGTGACCGGCGAGCCGGCGCAGACGCCAGGGAACGCGAAGGGCCGCGGGGGCGCTGGATCGCTGATCCGGGCCGACGCTCACGCCGTGCGGCGGGCCAGGTGCTCGTAGATCGTGGCCGCGGTGTTGGGCTGACCGTCGCAGTTGGACGGTGCGCTGATCGGGCGCCAGCTCGTCCGGTCGCAGGCCAGCCAGTGGCTGTCGAATTCGTGTTCGATGTGCACGACGTCACCGACCGACCGGCCCTCACCAGGGCGGATGGGGTTTCGGCAAGCGCAACGTCGACGAGACCTATGTCAAGGTCAACGGAATCTGGCGGTACGTGTACCGGGCGGTTGACCAGTACGGACAGGTCATGACGTGCTGGTCTCGGCGCGCCGCGACGCCGACGCGGCCCGGAGGTTCTTCCGCCGGGCGTTGTCGGTGTTGAAGGCGACACCCAGTGAGGTGGTTACCGACGCGGCCGCGGTCTACCCCGCCGTGCTCGACGAGCTGATTCCGCAGGCGTGGCACCACGTCGAGCGGTACGCCAACAATCCGATCGAGGCTGATCACAGCCGGCTGAAGCACCGGCTGAGACCGATGGGCGGGCTACGGACGGACCAGACAGCACAGGTCATCATTGCCGGACAAGCGTTCCTGCAGAACCTCCGCCGCGGACACTACGAACTCGCCGTCGACGCCCCGCCCGCGCTGCGGGTCGCCGCTGCATTCGCCGAACTCGCCCAAGCGATCTGACCGCGGAACCGGCGCGGGTTCAACACGTCCACCGGCTCCACAACGCATCGGCGCCGGCCATGCCCGGCGAACGGTTCAACTCACCGAACGACGTCAGCCAGGCTGTCGGCAAACAGCCGCAGGCCCAACAACAGGATGTCGTGGACATTCTGCTCGCCCAGCACACCGAGATCAAACAACTCTTCGCACAGGTCGGGTCCACCCGGGGCGCGCGGAAGGAAGAACTGTTCCACGACCTCGTCCGGTTGCTCGCCGTCCACGAAGGCGCGGAGGAACAGGTCGTACACCCGGCCGCACGCAACATCATTCCGAACGGCGACCAGATCATCGACGAACGGCTCCACGAGGAGTCGGACGCCAAACAGGCACTGTCCGACCTCGACGACCTCGGGGTGGAACATCCGGAGTTCGACCGGCACCTCGGCGTGCTCGGCGAGTCGGTCCTGGCGCACGCGACCAGGAGGAGCAAAAGGAATTCACGCAGCTTCGCAAGCACGCCGACGCGGAACGGATCCGCCGGATGGCCCGTGCCTTCGAGGTGGCGGAGGCGCTGGCCCCCACCCGCCCGCACCCGGCGACCGGAGAGTCGGCCGTCGCCAACATCTTCGTCGGACCGCCGATCGTGGTGTTCGACAAGGTTCGCGACGCGATGCGCGACTGGCGCAAGCGCGTCGGCGAGGGGTAAGTGATCGCGGCGACTGATGTGTCGGGGCCAGTGCCGGGCCCTGTCCCCGCCGATCACCGACCCGGACCGGCTCGCCCGCCTGACCATCCACCGACGTGACCGCATCGGGCGGCGTGCTGCACGAGTACAAGCATGCGGCCTGAGCTGCTCGGATGTCATTCTCGGCAGGCACAGCGTTGCCACTCTTCGGCCGGATACTGGTGCGGCTGGCAAGCCAGTACCGCTCCACCGCTCCACCGCTCCACCGTCCAGGACCGGGCGGTGCGGTGCTCGCCCGTGGTGGCGCCAGCCACTCGTCGCGGGCCCGACGGGCCGCGGCCTGCGACGGGTAGCCACCACGCCGGGCATGTTCCGGACGGCCGAGCAGGTTCGTGGCGGAGCAGTGGAAGCACCAACTGCCGTGCCCACGCTCGGCGAGTCGTGGATGCGATCCCCCTGGGAGCGATGACGACCCTGTCCCCGGCTACCACCGTGTGGGTTGATCGGGTGACAGGAGCGCGATAAACGGAGAGGTTTACGCCGGGATCTGTGGGAGCCGGAGGGTGAGACTCCCTCCGGCCACCCGACAGGTACGTTAGCGTTCAAGATCCACTTATGGATGGAGTTTCATGAAAGACCCAGGGCTAGCATCCAGAATCCGAGAGGACGGTGTCGGCGGCCAAGGCGTAGAAGCGCGCGGCCTCAGCGTAATCCGCGGAAAGTTGGTAATAGCCAAGGTTATACATGGTCATAGACAGATCGGCGAAGCCCCTCGACGTCGAGGCGTTTGCCGCTGCGAGGTTCACGGCGTCTTGGCACGGGTCGCGAGGCACTGCCTGAGCGGGCGCTGCAGTCAGCCCGATCGCGCAGGCAATCAGGGCGCTAGCAACAAGCGAATTGCGTAGCATCTTACGGATTCTCACTGTTCTCCCTAGGTACTTTTTCTAGCCGATGGTGATGGGGTAGTCGATGCCACTTGTCGGATTAGCGGTCAAGGTTATGGGGTTCAGGACGTTGCAGCCACTATTCAGCTCGACGCTACCGGCGTAATTGTTGTCGTCGATAATGAATGTGTTTTGTGCCCAGTGAACGTGCTCGCACCCCGACGACATCGAATAGGGCGCCCCACTCCGTTCCAGGTCCTGTTACGTGCTCGTCATGGCGACGCCATTGCGTGCGAACCTCAAACGCCGGGGCATTGCGGTACACGCATCTCCACCGCGGCCGGTTCAGGACGTGACGACGCTCACGCAACGTCTGCGCCGGCGGGGCGGCCCCCGCCTGCCCGCAGTGCGCTGGACCGAACCTGCACCTGGACACCGTCGACTTCGCCACGCCGACCGACGGCCAATACACACCGGCGGTCGGCGTGAGCATCGATCCCACAACCGGTGCGGTCCTCGCCGACGACCAAGCCCGCGTCCTGCACGCCAACCAGAACCGGGGGCCGATGCTGTCCGTCGGTCACTGGTGCGAGGAAGGCTGCAACGGGCATCGAATTCCGTCAAGGCAACGGCCACCTCTTCGCCAGTCTGCACCGCACGACGCCCGACCTGGCTCAGACGGCCTTCGTCGGCCCCACCGCGACCGCGACGGCTACCCCAACGACCGACTCCAGCGTCAAGCGCGATATGACGCTCGGTAAATTTGAGCCGACCATGTAACGCAGGCCGGTCAGCTGGCGGGCACGGAACGGATGTCACCGCAACCCCTCGACGGTGTGACGCCGGTACGGCAACCATCCTCGTCGAATCGTCGACGAAAGCTACCGGACAAGTCCGCTCGGTCCGTGCCGCCGGGCCCGGGTCGTCGCCACGGCCACGGTGGCCAGGATGAGCAGCTCGGGCAGGCCGAACAGCTTGCCCGTGATGGCACCGTCGATGACCCACACGATCGGCAGCAGCGCCATGGCGACGGCGATCGGGCGGCTCCAGACGCCGGTCCGCGCGCCGACGACGGCGAGCACCGGGAGACCGACGACCGGCAGGACCACCGCCACCAGGCCGACCCCGAGCAGCGGCACGAGGCTGCTGACGACGCAGCCGATGATGCCCGCGACGAACAGGGAGCGCTGACCGCTGGTCGCCGCGTCACGTCTCGGGAGGAACCCGACCAGTGCGAGCGCTACGGCGGCCATCGTCAAACCCCACACGGCGAAGGCGAGCACCTCCGCTCGTTCGGCCGACGTGGAGGCGAAGCACGTGGTCGCGCCGCCCGTGAAACCGACGCAGTCGCCGGCGTGCGCACCGCTCAAGGCGATCACGGTGGCGATCCCCTGCACGACGCTCAGGAGTGCCGCCACCCCCAATCCGGCGACCGCCTGCCTCGGCCGGCTCGCCGAGGTCCGGCCTGCCGGCCGGGATGTGGTGTCAGCGGGTGCCACCGGCCGCGCGTCGCCGGCGGGCACGCGGCCGGTCGTGGGTGCGGCGAGGTCAGCCACCGCAGGTGCGGCCGCGGGCCCAGCCGCGACGGGCGGGGGCACTGGCTCCACCGCGGGCGCCGGCTGGGCCCCGACAGTCGGAGGTGGCGGCTGGGCCACGACGGTCGGGGACGCCGGCGGGGCCACTGCGGGCAGGGGCGTCAGCCCGGCCGCGACGGTCGGGGGCAGCTGTTCCGCCACAGCGGACAGCGGCACCGGTTCCGCCACGGTTGTCGGGAGCGCTGGTTCCGTCGTGGCGGGCGGTGCCACCGGTTCCGCCGCGACGGACGTCGGGACGGGTTCGGTCGCGGGATCGTCCACTGTCGACATCGGACGCATCGCGGGTGGCGCTGGCTGCAGCATGACGGGTGCCAGTTGCGGCAGGACCTGCGCCGACGTCGGCGTGGGCTCCGGCGACGGAAGGACGGTCGTGCCGTCATCGGGGTATGGCTGGAGGGGCAGCGTGGTGTGGGCGGCCGGCTCGGCGTACAGACTGCCGATCGCGACCACCAGTTCCGGCTGGTCGATGGCCGTCGGCGCGATCTGCAGCGCCCGGTGCAGCAGGCTCGCCACCAGCGGAATCCGGCTCGAACCACCGACCAGGAAGACGCCGGCGATCTGCTCGCGGCGCACGCCGGCCGCCCGCAGCGTGGCCAGGGTGAGCGCCACCGTGCGGTCCAGATGCGGCCGCGCCGCGCGTTCGAACTCCTCGCGGGTGACATGCACGTCGGCGTCCACCAGCGGCACGTGCAGGTCTGCCTTGGCGTGCCGGGACAACTGCTCCTTCACCGCCCGGGCGCCGTGCCACAGCGTCCGGTGGGCGCGTTGGTCGGCGGGTGTCTCCGGCCAGTCCAGCCGCCCCCAGCCGGCCTGCGCCCCGGACGTCACCGAACGGGCGTGCTCGACCACGACCGCGTCGAGGTCCAGGCCGCCGACGTCGGCGAAGCCGTCGGTGGCGACCACCACGCCCGGACCGTTCGCCGGGCGGCGCACGACGCTCACGTCGAACGTCCCGGCGCCCAGGTCGTAGACCACCAGGCACCGTTCCGGGGGAAAATCATGGCCGAGAACGGCGGCGAAGTAGGCGGAGGCCGCGACCGGCTCCGGCATGAACCGGACGTCGCGTAACCCGGAGTCACGAGCCGCCGAGGCCAGCAGCCCCAGCCGGGTCCGGCTCCACGCCACCGGATGCGTCAGCACCGCCGAGCCCGGCGGCGCGCCGGCGACCCGCGACGCCTCCGAAACCACCCGGCCGAGGACCGCCGCGACGAGCGCCGTCACCGCCACCTCGTGGTCGCCCAGCCAGACGGCACCGTCGTCGATCCGGCGCTTCGGGTTCGCCTCGAACCCCGCCGGGTGAGCGGTCGCGGCCCGCTCCGCGTCCGCGCCGGTCAGCACGGCCGCGTCGGAGCCGACGAAGACCCCCGACGCCAGCAGCGGCGAGGAGTCGAACAACAGCGGTGTCGCCTGGTCGTCCCGACGCAGTACCGCAACCGTGTTGGATGTGCCGAAATCCACGCCGAGCCGCACCGCGTTGGTGGCCATCAGCACACCTTAAGCGAGCACCGCCGGGTCATACCACCTGCGAGCAACCGCGTCGACAAGCGCGGCGGCCCCATGCACGCAGGCCGCTGACGTCCGTGCCGAGGCGAACCGCCAGCTGAGTCGATGTCTAGTACTCCAGCCGCACTTCATGGAGCCGGAGTCTTCGCTGGTAGTGGCTGGTTCTGGCCCTGAACTGGTGGCGGCGACGCCATCGTGACCATCGATCGATATGATCAACAGGTCGAATGACGGTGATCAGGTGTGCCAGGGAGACGTCGGACCTCGCCGAGGGTGAGGGGAATGAGGCTGTCCCAATCCCTTGCAGGGCCCCCTTTTCAGCGTTGGCTGCGGTGATGGCGAGGAACGCGTGGGCCACCATAACGAGAGTTATGTGGCGGTACCAGGCGTCGTAGCGGCGAACCTGGTAGTGGTCCAGACCGGTCTCGTTCTTCGATGTCTGGAAGCATTCCTCGATCGCCCAGCGCGTCCCGGCGACCCGGATCAGTTCCTCGTCGCCTGTGTCGGCTGGGCCGTAACACAGGTAGTACGCCTAGTACTGCAACGGCAGTTGGGTTGACTGTGTATGGATGATGTTCGCTGTGGCAGCGGCGGAAATTCAGGTGTGGTCGGCTGAGCTGGATCGGTTGCATGAGCGGATCGGTCGGCGGTTTCGCCGGTCGGAGCCGCGGCGGCGGGTCCGGGACTACGTGTGTGGGCTGGTTGCTGGGTTGGAGCGTAAGAACGGCTGGACGGTGGCCGAGCATGCTGGTGAGGTGTCCCCGGATGGGATGCAGCGGCTGCTGCGCTGGGCCGACTGGGACGTCGACGCGGTCCGTGATGACGTGCGCGACTACGTGGTGGAGCATCTCGGCCGCCGCGACGGGGTGCTGATCGTCGACGACACCGGGTTCCTGAAGAAGGGCACCCGCTCGGCCGGGGTGCAGCGGCAATACTCCGGCACTGCCGGGCGCACGGAAAACTGCCAGGTCGGGACGTTCCTGGCCTACCGCAGCGAGGCCGGCCATGCCCTGATCGACCGGGAGTTGTACCTGCCGGCGTCGTGGACCGATGACCGGGACCGCTGCCGCGCCGTCGGCGTCCCGGACGAGGTCGGGTTCGCCACCAAACCGGAGCAGGCCAAGGCCATGCTCGCCCGCGCGCTGGACGCCGGGGTGCCGTGCGGGTGGGTGACCGCCGACGAGGCCTACGGGCAGGTCAAGTCGTTGCGGGTGTGGCTGGAGGAACGCGATGTCGGCTACGTCATGGCGACCCGCCGCACCGACGACGTCGTCACCACCAGTATGGGCTTCGTCCGGGTCGAAGACCTGATCGCTGCGCTGCCGGCCTCGGCGTGGCGGCGACTGTCCGCCGGCGCCGGCGCCCACGGCCCGCGCATCTACCAGTGGGCCCGGATACCGATCCGCGTGTCCTGGCAACCCGGCCGCGGCCACTGGGTCCTCGCCCGCCGCAACCCCGACACCGGCGAGCTGGCCTACTACGTCTGCTACGGACCCCGCCGCTCGACACTCGCCGACCTGGTCTGGGTGGCCGGCTGCCGGTGGGCGATCGAGGAATGCTTCCAGCAGGCCAAGACCGACGCCGGACTGGACCACTACCAAGTCCGCGACTGGCGAGCCTGGTACGCCCACATCACCCTGTCCATGGCCGCCCACGCCTGGCTCACCGTCGCCAAAACCCTTGCCGCAAAAGGGGAACCAGTCCCGGCGACGACATGATGATCGGCTACACCGTACCGGAGGTCCGCCGCCTGCTCATCGCGTTCGTCCTGCGACACGCCCATCGACCAGACCGGATCTGGGCATGGTCACACTGGCGCCGCCGACGCCAGTACCAAGCCCGGCTCAGCCACTACCGACGACGCGGCCACCCACTCACCTAACTGCCGTTGCAGTACTAGTTGAACGCTCCGCCGCTGACGTCCCCATCGAGACATTCAACCCCCGCCTACTGCGCATTGCCGCTCGGCGGCTGCCGCGATGACCGCCATGACCGTCCCGAACGGATTCGTCGCCGCCCCGCCGCCCGCGCGGAAGCCGGCGTCGCGCTCACCTTTGTTCGTGAGGTCCCCGGCACCCGCGTCTGCGCCGCCACCTGGTGGATCACCGGCGACCGGCCGGCGATCGGTATCACCGAACGGAACCGGCGCCCGGACATCTTCTCGTTCAACCTGCTCCACGAGGTCGGCCACGTCCTGCTGCACCCGGACGGGAGAGCTTCCTGGACCTCGACGACCAACGCGACCATGCCGATCCGGCCGAACTGGAAGCCGACACATTCGCCAACGACCTGCTGTTCCCCGGCGACAGCAGCGTGGAGATATTCCACGCCCGCAACACTCAGGACCTCATCGTCGTCGCCGCACGACTCCGGATCGGTGTGCCGACCGTCGCCGGAAAATACGGCAAACTCACCGGCAATGGAACGTCGTCGGCCGGCTGCGACAGAAGATCACCGACGCCGTCGTGACGACACTGGAACGCCTCGCCGACGCAGCAGTGTAGTAACGACCCGCAGCGTGCCGGGCGGCGAACTTCTGCGGATCGACGTCGCCAGCCGCGGCGTGTCGTGGTGGATGGACGCACGGGCGCGGAAGAGCACCACCGAGCACCCAGCCGGGTCAGGCTGAAAACGGAAAAGGCTCCGGCTAGGAGTAAACCCAGCTCAGAGCCTTGATCGTTGGTACGCCGCGTAGGACTTGAACCTACAACCCGCAGATTAAGAGTCTGCTTGCAGTCTCGTCCGCCGCAGCCATGGGTATTCGAGGCTGGCAGTAAGGCGGAGCATGTCTCCGTCGGCGAGGCCAGGGCTACTGCCGATCGTTCCGACATCCGGTGTCGGTCTCGTTGCGTCGATCAGTTCCCAGTGGTCGACAATGACGACCTCCCGGTTGAGGTGGTAGCGGCCGCCGGTGTTGATGATCGGTTCCGGCGCCGCTGGGCCAGCGGCCTGTGTAGGTGTCCCGGCCTTCAGTACCTCCCGCATGGCGTTGCGGAGGTTGCTGACGACTGTCGACAGCCGTTGGCTGGCTTTCTCGGCTGGCACGCCTTGCCACACGGCGTCGAGGATCTCGGTGATGGCTGCGCCGGACCGGTGCACGACGAGAAACGCCAACAGTTCGAGGCTTTTGGCCCGCAGTCCTCGAACGGGCCGTCCGTCGTTGCCGACGATCATCGGGCCATCGATCATCTTGACCCGGACGGTCCCGCGGGTCGGGTGGTCGGTGTCGCTGGGGTGCCGATCGGCCTTCGCGCCAGTGCACTCGTCTGCGGCGGCGAGTTCTTCGACAGGCCCTGCTGGGCCTGCACCGTCAACGGTGACGGCCGGTGTTGCCTCGAGGACTTGGGATGCAGCCGTTCGGGGCGGTGCTGGAGGCTGCGGCAGCGGTGACGACAGACGTCGGCGTTCCGCGATCCGTGACGGTTGAGCGTTCGCCGGTGGTCGGGTTGACCTGCGCCGCGCTTGGTTGGTCGCGGCACGCGCGCTGTCCTTCCCGTGGTCATCTGCGTGAGCCGGGCGGAGCGTAGGAGTTGCCGAATGACGGTTGCGACCGAGTGGTTCGTGGATGCTTTCTGCAGTGTGATCGTCGGGGCCCTGCAGGATCCGTTCCGCGGTGAGCTCGGTGGCCAGTAGCGCGGTGAAGCCGTCATAGTCCGGGTCCGCGCTGAGCCGCCGGGCGATTTCGTCGACGTCGAAGGTGGACGTGGCGATGGCGGCGAGGTCGTCGCCGACAGCGTTGCGGATGCGGGCCCGGAGGACGTCGGCGAGTGCCGCGTTGCGCAGCTCGCGTCGTCTGACGATCAGCGCGGCCTCGAGCGATCCGTACAGGCCGAGTTCCGGATGGGCCTTGGCGAGACTGCGAGCTCTGGCGGTGATGATCGGGTGGCGGATCGTGTGTCCCCACAGCTCGTATCTCGGTGCGGGTGGTGGCAGTTGGCCGCGGGCGCGGAGCCGGTCCCGGCGCTGGTTTTCCACATCGATCCACCAGCTGACGAACCCGAGGCCGCTCATCAGGGCGAAGAACCCGCCGAGGAGCGGGCTGTCGTGGGTGGCGGCGTTGAATGTGGCGGCCGCGCCGGCGATGACACCGCCGACGAGCCGGGACAGGTGTGCGTGTTCGCCGAGCCGGCGGCGGGTGTCGGCGTCGTTGAGGAACACGACTCCACCGAGTTCCAGCGCGACGACTCCACCGACCGCGATCCACCACGGCAGATGGAAGGTGGCGACGGCGCCGGTCGCGGCACCGTACAGGGCCACGACGAGGACCACGGCGTAGAACAGCCGCCGCATCCGCACGGCCCGGCGGACCGCAGCGGCGAGCTCATCGTCGAGGTTCTCCGCGGTGGCGGTGTCGGCCCGGGCGTCGAGCCGCGACAGCTGCGCCAGCAGCTCCGGCTCCAACACGACGATCATCGGAGGCGTCCGACGCTGCTCGACCCGACCGGATCCGGCCGGTCGGCTGCGACCGCCGTGTCGGCGGCCGGGAGGCTTCGCCGCGGCGGCGTGCCAGGCGTGTCGCCGGCGGTGCCCGATACCGGCCGTCGAGGCAGGCGGCGCCGGGCAGGCGCGGTGGCTGCCATGTCGGGGTGTGCCCGTCGCTGCGCCTCGGGATGTGGAAGGTGAGGCCGGGCGGTCTGCCGGGAGTGTGCCGGGGGAGTGGTACGGCGCCGCGAGCCGGGCGCGAGCGTTGGACGGTTCGTGCCGTGGGCGCACGTCGTTGCGTCAGGCATGGCGTTGCCTGCCCGCCGGGGTGCTCGAACGGCCTTGGATCTGCGTGTAGAGGGCGACGGACGCTGCTTCTGGCTGTTCCCCGATGTCGGCGAGCGCGGACCGGAGTCGTTCCCACCGGGCGGTGACCCGTTCGGTGTCGCCGGCGTGGGCGAGGGCGGTGATGGCGTCGCGGGCCAGTGCATCGTCGGCTGGTTGGAGGTCCGCGGCCTGGTCGAGCAGATCGGCTGCCTCGCCGGGATCGTTGGTCCTGACGAGTTCGGCGAGCTGCCGGCGGGCGGTGATGCCCTGCTGCCGGCAGGCGTGACGGTCCGCCTCGATCCACGCGTACGGCAGGTCACCGGCGAGGTCGCCGGTGTGCGCCGCCACCGCTGCCCGCAGTGCTGTCTGCAGCGCCGTCTGCTGTCGGGTCGGGTTGTGCCGTGCGGTGGACAGGGCGTCGTCGAGCCGCCAGGCGTCGATGTCGAGCAGGTCCGGGTTGAGGTGGTACCGGCTGCCGGTGTTGATGACCGGTTGCACGCTGTGATCGCCGGCGGCGGTGCGGATGCTGTGCCGCAGGTTCCAGACCACGGTGGACAGGCGTTCCTCGGCCCGGGAGACGGTGGCGTCGGGCCAGATCGCTTCCATGATGTCCGGCAGCGCCGCGCCGGTGCGGTGGACTGTCAGATACGTCAGCAGCTCACGGGCGTGGCTGCGCATGCCGGTGACGGTCCGGTCGTCGGCGTGCAGGACCGCGACGGTGCCGAAGACCCGGATCCGCACCTTGGTCCGATGCGGGCCCGGTCTGGTCGCCGGTCTCGTCGTCGGTGGCGGAGGCTGGTCGTGGGTGATGGCGCGGTGACCGCTGCCGGGGTCGGCGTCGGGTGCGGCGATGCCGGACGGCATGTCGAGCACGATGCCGTCGATGCCGAGGTGTTCGCCTTGGCCGAGCAGCGCGGTGATCCTCGCCCGCAGGTGCTCGTCAGATGGCTGCACGATGAACGTGACGGCAGGTAGCCCGGCCGCGGCACCGTCGGCGGCGACCTCGACGGACCCGTCGAGGTCAGCGAGGTCGGCGATGTCGTCGATGTCGGCGACGTCGTGCTCGACGAGGAGCCGCGTGCGGTGCAGCACCTCGGTCTCCAGCAGCCGGATCGCCTCGGCCAGGGTGCCGGTGACCGTCAAACCCGCCCGGGGCGACACGTCCGGCGCGAGCGCGGCGAGCGTGTCAGCGCAGATGACGACCGCCGTACTGCCGTGCCGGTCCTCCAGCAGCGCGCCGATCCGGGCCCGTGCGGCAACGACGCGGTCCGTGGTGCCCGACGCCGGCGACAGCGCTGCCACGACACGACGCGTGTCGTCGACCGGGGCGGGCGGCAGGTCCGTTGCGGCACCGGCCGCCGCGTCGGAGCGGCCGGCGGCGGGAGCGTCGCGCTCGCGGGTCGGACGGTGTTCGCTGGGGCCGGCGTTCCGGGCGGGTGTCCTGGCCGCACGTGATGCTCCGGCCGGCGTGCTGGTGCGTCGTGGCTGTGACCGCTGACGCCGGAACGCTGCTGCTCCTACCGCTGCCGCCCCGCCCGCCAGCAGCAGCCACGGCAGGACGTCGGCTCCATCCGAGTCCTCGTTCGAGTCCGGGTTTGATGTGGTCGCCGCAGCCGGACCTGACACGGTGGATGCGGTGGGCGTGGCCACCGGTGACGCGCTCGCCGCAATCGCTGGGTTGGTCTGCTTGCCTGAGGACGCCGATGACGTTCCCTGTGGGGGAGCGGATTCGGTCGGGACCGGCACGGCAGGCTCGACGCCGGGCAGCCGCAGGGTCCACCCCGGATAGATCAGATCCGGATTGGTGAACGTCCCGCCGACCCTGTCGAAGTACACGCCTCGGTTGAGCGTGAAGATCTCCGGCCACCGGTTCGCGTCACCGATCTGCCGGGCGGCGATCCGAGCCAGCGTGTCCCCGCGGCGCACCGTGTAGGACCGCGGTTGCAGCGCCGGTCCACCAGCGGCACCGGACCCGACCAGCACGAGGTCGCCGCCATCCACGATGACCGCAGCTGCCGGCGGCAACGCCGCCGGATACGTCGCCTGCACCGACACGTGCCCCGCCGTGTCGCCGACGAGCGGCCCAGCCCCAGCAGCCAGCGCGGCGGACGGTTGCAGCAGCATCGCCGCGCTGCCGGCAACGGCGCTCACCGCATGATGCAGCGGCACCGGCAGCCGCGCCCGGACAGCACCGACGCCCCGCAGCACCGCGACAACATCCAGGATCGTTGCGGTGAGCAGCCAACCCCACAACAGCCAACCCGCGCCCACCGCGGCCAGCACCACCGTGGCCGAGGACAGCGGCTGCTGCATGACCTCCGTCCGGTCGAGATTGCTCCACACCGCAGACTGCACGGTCAGGAGCAGGCCAGGTAGGCAGACGACACCGGTGAACAAGGCGAGTGCTGCGGCGAGCCACTGCAGCACACGAACGGTCATGGCGAACCCCAGGCTGACCGCAACGCCGGCCATCGAAGAATGACGAGCCATCGCGAATGATCTCCCGCCCATCGGTACGAATCGACAAACACGAACACCGTAAGTCGCGTCCGGCCGTCAGGCGGCCGAAGTCGTAGTCACAGCAAGTCACACGGATCACAGCGGTAACACCGCAGGTCACGGGGCACCCCAGGTGTCGATCACCTTGACGGCGTCCGTGCCTACCGGTCCGCGCGAGGGTCAGATCGACCCGGGGGTCCCGTCGCATGGCGGACGGCCGCCCTTGCCGAGCACCGATCGGACGCCGTCAAGGCGATCGTCGGCCGGCTTCGGACATGCCCTGACCGTGTTCGGATCGGAACCCTCAACGGACATACGCGAGGAATCGACCAGGCCGGAACTGTCATTCTGGGAAGCCGCCAGCGCGTCAACGCCAACCCTCATCCAAGCCGATCTGCCTTCGACTCGCCGCGTCCAGTCCTGGGCCGCCGACGCCGCGTCGCTCTCCGCGCACGGCCCCATCGTCCTCGTCGCCCGTACCGGTCGGGACCGGACCGAGCCCGGCATGAGCGCCGAGCCGTACACGGTCGAGTACACGGCGGTCCCAGAGGGCTCGGCGACAATAGCCCTGATGCTCGCCTACCGGCCGCCGGGTAGGCGAGGTCGTTCCCGGCGTGGTGGTCCGCCCGCCATGCAGCCGGGCTGGACCGTGAACGGCAGCCCGATCTGCCAGCCGGACCTGACCGGTGAAGGACCAGAGTGCCGAGTTACCGAACGGCTGGTCGTTGACGACGGCGGCACTGACACTGCCAGCGGTGCAGGAGAACTGGACCTGCCCGGACCCGACGTCCAGCGACCCGGAGAAACTGTCTGCTCGTGCCGGTGGTGCGCCAGGGAGCGCAACGGTTGAGTAACTGTGCCGTGGCGGATGTTCGTGGTGCGCTACGGTCGCAGGCGATCTGGCGCGGGCCGCTCGCACCAGCCAGCAAATACGTGCCTTGAGGAGATCGGATGGAGCGCCGTCGTCGCGCTGTTGCTGCTGCTGTCGCAGGGGTCGTCCTGCTTGCTGTGGGAGGTTGCGGCGGGGGCGCCGGACAGCCGTCGACCCCGGACAGCCGCGCAGCGTCGGTGCCGGCGTCGGTGTCGAGCCCGTCGCCGACCGCTCGGGTGGTCCGGACGCTGGACGAGCCGGCGTTGACCGCGGCGCTGCTGCAGGTCACCGACATGCCCACCGGGTACAGCGAGGATCCCGACCAGACACCGCCAAAGGACAAGACGTTCTGCAACTACCAGCAGCCGCACACGCCCACAGTCCAGGCGCGCAGGTCGTTCATCAAGGGTGGTGGGCTGAGCGCCGAGGTCGCCTCGGTCGGTCTGCGGCAGTACGCGGACGTGGCGCAGGCCGCTGCCGTGTTCGACGCGCTCGTCACGGCGATGCAGACCTGCAAGGGCGAGAAGATGGACGGCAAGCAGAACACCTACGCCGTTATGTCGATGCCGAAGGTTGGGGACAAGACCATCGGCATCCGCATCGACCTTGACGGCGCCACCGTGCTGCAAGGCTTCGCCCTGTCCGGGCCGATGCTCGTCAGCGCGGGCGTCGGCGGGCTGATGAACGTGTCCGGCGACGTCGCCGCAGACCTGCTCACCAAACAGGTCAGCCGGTACACCGACGCCGCGAAGGGGTGAGCGTCCGGCCGGACAGTTCAGACGCTCCTGCCGCAGAGCGGGGCGTCTGCCTTGCCGGGCCACGTCTGTGCCGGGATGCAACGGCCAGATTGGCTACCTCCCGCACGTATCAGTACTTCCCGTAGAGGGCGACGGCGACGCCGAATAGCTGGTCGGCATTCGTGACCGAGCTTACTTTTGCTAGGGCCTCCTTAAAGTCGGTAACGAGCCTATCCGCCATTGGTCGCAGCCGGCGCCACATCCACACGATGTCGAGCGCCTCACCTCTCACCTGGTACTTGGCAATCGCCTGGTGGATGTGTTCGATGAACAGGCTAAGCAGCAGTTGGCCCGACTCGTCCGACCCGATGTCAATCCCGATGACCTCGGTGCGACGAACCACACACACATCATCGAACAGGGACACCAGCGAGTTCAATTGAGGTACTTGCCGCTCGCTGCCCAGTCCCGCCTCAATCCTTATACGTTGCGCGAACTCGTCCTGGAACCGCCGCAGGACGAACGCTAGATACGAGCGGCGCGGGTCGGTGGCTTGGGCTCCGTCGCCTGCTCGCTCGGCGTTGCCGAATAGCCCGTACCGGCCGTTAAGGGTGGCACCTGCGAGCATCTCGTACACTCCGACAGCGTCTGCGGCTCCCGGCACCGGGGGTGCTAGGGGGTCTAAGCGGCGCAGGGGATCGGCGACCGCTGCTTGGTTTGTGCCCCACCGTGTAGCAGGCAGTGCCACTTCAATGGGCACGTCGGCGCTAAGGTCGAGGGCGGGATCGCAGGGGCCGGACAGGGCGTCGAGTGCGAGACGCCTGTGTGCCATGAGGTTGTTCCAGTCGGTGAGGTCGCCCAGATCCTGATAACGGCTCGGGGCGTTACGCCAGTCGAGCCACCACTGGTCTGCTGGTGGCCAGCTGTTCTCAAATGCGGCTAGGGCCACTCGCTCCCAGATTGTGGCGGAGCGCTCGAGGACGTCGACGGTACCGAACCAGCGCCGATAGGGCACTGAGACGGTGGCAGGCGCATTGGGACTGGAAGTGGTGAAGCGCCATCTTGTTGGTAGGTCGAAGCGTGCCCGGAGGATGTCGAGGACCTCGTTGCCCTCGGCGACAAGCTCGCCGAGGACGAAGCCACGCGGAGCTCGGCTCCAGACGTGAGCGCGGAAACGGATGAGCCGTTCGAGTTCGTCAACAGTGCGGTTAGCCCACACTTGGATGTGCACCTCTTCGGGCCCGACCGGGATCCTGCTCCGGGCGCGGCGGCAGTGCTCGATAAGTGGTGTCCCGGCGGGAGGGTGCCCGAAGTGCGAGACGAGGGCCCTGGCGTCGGTCGTGATAGTGACGTCGATGCGCCAAAGCAGGAGTCCGAATGGTGTCGTCATGAGGTCCACTCGGTGCATGTGCTCGTGGATGTAAGTGAAGTAGGTCCTTAGGTGGGCATCGGTTGGCTTGGTTAGTGGACCACGGCCCTTCATCCACCCTTGGAGTTCGAGGAGCTGCTTCCAAGTACCAGACACCTCGATAACGTCCGAACTTGTGCGGTAGACGCCATGCGACGCAGAGAATTCAGGCATTGATCCACAGGGTGCCTTCGCGTTCGACGAGCACGCCTTTCGTGATGAGGCTGTCCACGTCTACCCCGAGGCTAGCGATGTCCGCACGAGTGGTTGGAATTCCGTTACGCCGGTTCGCCATGATCAAGGTGAGAGCACTTTGTTCTGCGGGAGCGAGGATGGTCGTCAAGTCGATGAGTTTCCGGACCAGTTGTATCGCAGGGGTGACGGCCCCCGGATTGAGAAGGGCCAGCCCGATGACGAGTGCCGTCGCCTGCTCGACCAGACCCAGCGTCTCCCCACGTAGCCGCAGATGGACCCGCGAAAAAGTGAGGTGAGCGTCCGACGCGCTGTCGGTCGACTCGGCGTACTCGACCTCACCACCGAGATCGTTGACGAGCTTGCCGATCGCTCTCTCAAGGTCCGCACGTCCATCTAGCACATCGAACCGGGCGAGATACGACTGGTCAAGGTTGGCCCGCTGTGCCAAGCCCGACGCCAGGGTGCCGTCCCAGTCGACCTCGACCCACTCCTCCTCGCTCACGATTGGATCATCGGAGCGACCCGCTTTCCACTAGATCGAACCCTTACGACGAGCGACACTTGACTCAGCTTCCCACGTGAGTTGAACCTAAACTGGCGTCCCGCCGGTCTGGTGGAGTTGGGACGAGACCGTGAGCGGCGGGGTACGCAGATCTCAACTGCTGGCCCTTCTCCGCTAACGAGATCGGACTGCTGGCCATCTGCTCGGGAGGTGCCGAGCAACGGCCGCAGCGCAAGCGCGAAGCCCGCGACTGATGTCCGATCAGCGGCGTAGAAAGACGACGATGGTGCCGGGCGAGCTTCTGTCCGTTGAGGGTTCGTCCTTTCCGGGGCGGTGTCCTCGGTCAGCGCCTCGACCCGCTCGACATCGAGGTCGAGCAGCTCAGCCCGCAACCGCCGGGCAAGCGTCGCGAGTTCCTCGTCGTCGCCGTCGTCGCCTGGACTGACGCACACGATTACATCCGGGCGTCGACCATCACCGTTTCCCCATCCACCGCCGTTACAGAGAGGCCAAGATCGCGACTGGTAAGTCGATCTTCGGCCCCATTCTCACCAGGGGTGGGGTCTTGGGACACGCCCCGACCGTGTTCGGATCGGGAACCCTCAACGGACACTCGGCCTACCACCGCAATGGCTACTCCCGATCATCGTTGCGAAGTGGCGTGCGGATCTCCTCCGCTTCGTCACCGCGCCCCAGCGCACCCAGGACGTCGGCCTGGGTGCCAAGCGCTCCGGCGAGCTCACTTGCGAACGCCGCTGACTGCGATCGGGAGCGGTCAAGGGTTCAAAATTTGCAGAACCTGTTTGCCGTCGTGGCCAACACCTGTGAGGCCGGTGCCCACCACGTGGGGGCAGTCGGAGCCGTTCTTGTAGGACAGTTGCTTGCCATTGGTCGCGTCCAGAGTCGCTAGCTGGTTGTTGGCGTCGCCAGGATTTGACTGGAGGTAAGGGCGCAGACAACAGCACCGACGATTTTCTGAGACCAGGCAACCCTGCCCGTCTTTACGTCCAGAGCCATGTATTCAACGTCGCCATGGTCGTTCCCGGTTCGTGCTATGAGGGCGATGGAGGCGTTTATGGTCAGGATCGCATCGGTGTAATACGTCGGAGTTTTGATGCTCCACAGCAGATGGGCGGATCGCGACGGGAACGGACTCAGCCGCTATGTGTCGTTGCGCGAACAGGCCCCAGGCGGCCCGCGTCGCAGCGCGGATCAGCCAGCCGACTGTGCCCCGAGCGGCGGAATGTCCCGGCCGCAGAAGCGGCAGACAATGGCTGCGGCTTTGATCGTCTCAGCGCACCAGGGGCAGGTGCGCTCGGTCGGCTGTGGAGGCGCGTACACATTGCTGATGAAGCCGGGCTCGCCGTATTCGAAGATGTCGGCGTTAATCGCGTTGTTCGCTACCGCGAGACCGTTCATGAACCCGGCGGGAGTCGGACCGAACGGCGCTCGGAGGATGTGCGCCGCCGTGCCCGCCTGCTGCCATGCATCGGGGCCCGCGCTCTGGAACAGAACGACATCCGGGTCGTCGGAGATGCAGGCGGCGCGGAAGCGTGCGGCGACGTCTCGGGCGGTGGTGCAGGAGGCGACGAATGCCTTGTAAAGCGGCGCGAATTTCTGTTCCTCGCCTTCGGCGAGACGTCGGAAGTTCTCGATCGAGATCTCGTGCTGGGGGCGCTGCTCGGCCATGGCGCGCGACTTGCACGCCGTGTCGGCAGTCTTGGCGGTGGTGTTCGTCGCCGAGAGAACATCCGCACAGGCCGCCGCGTACGACATCGCGTGCTGTGCGGCGGGGTCGGCGGCTGCTTCCGAAATTTCCTGCGTCATGTCAGTCCCTGATTGTCTGAGGTTGATCGTGTGCCTCGACTGAGGCAAGCGGTAATCTAATCGTTAATAGTCGATGTACTGTGCGTATCACTTCATCGACCGGAGATGATCAGCTCTTTCGACGTCGGGTGACATCGAGACTGACGTCTGGACGCCGTCTGAGGCGTAGCGGGCGCCGATCAGAGCTCCTGGCTCGCTGCGTCGAGCTTGCGGCGCACCTCGTCGAGGCGGCTCGCGACCCGATCCTGTGCCGCCACCCTCTGCCGGCAGGGCCCTGGCGAGTTGGCGCCGCCAGTCCGCCCTCGACCCCCGAGGACCTCTCGGCCCACCTGGCCCAGGCCGCCTGTCTACGAGCGCCTGGCTGACCTGGAAACGACCTCCAGCCACCGGACGGGTCAGAAGCGCCGGAGGACGCCCTCGCGCTCACCGGGGCGGTGGACACCGGGTTACACCCGGCGGCGGATCCATCGCCGGACCCCGGCACCGGTCAGCGCCAGCAGGAACAGGAAGATGACGGCCCGCCAGGTGTCGCCGGTGGTGTTCCGGCCGGTGTAGGACAGCATGCCGATGAAGAACCAGGTCACGTCCGCCACCAGGATGAACAGCAGGAACTTCGTGTCGGTGCCGAGCCCGCGCTTGGCCGGGGTCGGTCCGTGGGTGACGTTGATGGTGCCGCCCTGCGTCGTGTACGCATCGCGGCCAGCGGTGATGTTCTGTATGTTGCCGGGGCTGTTCTCCGTGCTCATGGTGACTCCTCATCTCGCCGACTCGACGCGCCGCTGTCCGTCAGAGGTCCTCTGACGGACAGCGCTCGATTCGGGGAGGCGGCCGACCATGCACGTGAACCGACCGGGGTGGATGGCCGGCCGTGCTCCTGAGTCGCGTGATGCCCACCGGCAGACCATTGTCGCCGGCCGTGATGCGTACACGACGCAGGGCCCTGGCATTATCAGCGTCAACCACGCACAGGCCCCGGCCCGCGCCGATGCGACCGAGTCGGTGGATGGGCGTGTGCGGGTGCTGATGCTGGCCGCCAACCCGGCGGGCACGCCGCGGCTGGCGATCGACGAAGAGGCCCGGGAGATCACCGAGAAGCTCCGGCTGGCGCAGGACCGGGACGCGTTCGATCTCATCACGCGCCTGGCGGTGCGGCCGGCGGACCTTTTGCAGTACCTCAACCAACACAGCCCGCACATCGTGCACTTCAGCGGGCACGGGGATCCGGCCGGCGAGATCATGCTGGCCACCGGCGACGGCAGTGAGCGGCCGGTCGGTCCGGCGGCACTGGCCGAACTCTTCCGGATCATGAAGAACGAGATCCGGATCGTCGTGCTCAACGCGTGCTACTCCGCCGTCCAGGCGAGGGCGATCGGGCAGCACATCGACTACATCGTCGGCATGCGGGCGCGGGTCGGCGACGAGGCAGCCATCGTCTTCGCCGCGGCCTTCTACTCCGCACTCGGCTTCCGCCGGACTGTGCCGCAGGCCTTCGAACAGGCGACGACGGCGCTGATGCTGCATGGGCTAGCCGACCACGACGTGCCCGAGTTGGTCGTGCGCCCCGGCGCCGACCTGACCTTCCGGATCAGCACCACGGGCTGATTTTGGAAGATCGCGGTAGCTCGACTTTGGGACTTTCGGTGCTATGTAGACGTAGCGATCATGACGCTGTGCGGTGCCCGGGTGCGGCAGCCTGGCCGCGGCGGGTTCGGTGGGTCGCGGCCAGGGGCTTGTCTGCGATCGCTTTCGGGCGGTGGGAGCCGGTGCGCGGGGTGGCTGGTGCTGGATCTCGGTGCGCTGCTTGGTTCTCCCCGGGCGTTTGTTGGTTACGTTGCGGTGGTGGCGATTCGGGTTCGTGCGCGTTCGAGGACTCGGTAGACGGTGGGCCGGGAGACGGAGAACAGGTCTGCCAGCTCCGGGATCGTGTGGGTTCCAGCCTGGTGGAGGTTGACCAGGTGGGCTTGCTGTCGCGGGTTCAGTTTAGGCTGCCTGCCTTTGAGTTTGCCGTTGGCTCGGGCGATCGCCATGCCTTCGCGGGTGCGGAGCCGCAGCAGGTCGACCTCGAACTCGGCGAAGGTGGCCAGGATGTTGAAGAACATCTTGCCCATCGGGTCGGCTGGGTCGTAGATCGCGCCGCCCAGCGACAGTCGTACTCCGCGGGCGACGAGGGAGTCGCCGATGGCGCGGGCGTCGGGGACCGAGCGGGCCAGCCGGTCCAGTTTCGGCACGACGAGGGTGTCGCCGGCCCGGACGGCGGCCAGCGCCTGGTCCAGTCCGGGTCGTTGCCGGTTGGTGCCGGTCAGGCCCTTGTCCATGTAGATCCGGTCGGCTGGCACGCCAAGACCCAGCAGGGCCAGGCGTTGCGCGGTCAGGTCCTGCTCGTCGGTCGAGCAGCGGGCATAGCCCGTCAGCATGGCTGTCATCAATCGAGCACACCGCTGACGCCGGCCGGCCGTCAGCACCAGACCGTGCAGATCCCAACTCGGCATGATCCATCACCGCAACCACCGCGCTCAGACGCGGAACCCTGGATAAGACGGAACCGGCGACGGCAGCAGCCCATCCGCAGCCAAGCCAAGCAACTTGCTGGGTGTGCCATGGCCCGGAGGCAATCGTGCTGCAGTGACGGCTACGAACCGGCGCCAGCGCATGGCTGCGGCCACCAGAGAGCTACCCGTCTCGCCGCCGGGCCCGCTACCGTGTTATCAGCTTCTCGCCCTCGGGCCGGTGCCGGCCCCCAATCAGAGATGGGGTGCACGGCGTACATGGGCGACGCTATGGCGCGAGGTAAGCCGGACTTCTTTATCAGCTATACCGCCGCTGACAGGCCATGGGCCGAATGGATCGCAGTGAACTTGGAGCGCGCCGGGTACACGACTTTCATCCAGGCGTTCGACATCCTGCCGGGTAGTGACTTCGCGCACGCAATGCAGGCCGGCGTCGACTCGGCGAAGCGGATTCTCGCCGTGCTCTCACCCGCGTATCTGAATTCGGCGTTCGGCGAGTCCGAATGGCGAGTCGCCTTCGCCGAGGATCCGACCGGAGAGAAGCGGCTCCTGCTCCCGGTCCTGGTCGAACCCTGTACGCCGCCTGGCCTGCTCAAGACTCGCGTCTACGTTGACCTGACCGGGTTCGACGAGACTGCGGCGCTGGCGAAGCTGCTGGCCGCGGTCGACCCGGACCGGCCGCGACCCACCTCTGCCCCGTTCCCGGGCGCGGTTGCCGCCGAGCCGCAACCACAGGTGCCGTTCCCCGGCCGCAGTACTCCCGTCGTCCTCGGCCGGGCCGCCGACGGTCCGACGGCGTCGGTCGCGGTGGAGGCGGGCGGCGATCCAAAAGCTGTTGCCGTGACCGTGTGCGCCGACGCCGACGCTTCCCTCGACCAGGTCTGGATCGAGGTCGACTCGCTGCCGACCGGCGTCGGCTGCGTATCCGGGTGCGGTTCACTGTTCAGCGTTCCGGCTGGCGAGACCGTCCAGCGCACGATCTACCTGCGCGCCGAGGCCCACGCTGCCGCAGGTGCCGCCACGGGGACCGTCCGCGTCGGAGGCGTCGGCGAACCGGGGATCGCGGCGAGCCTGAGCCTCGCCGTCAGGCGGCCGACACCGACCGGCGTCGAAGAGGTCGCCGGAACGGTGACGGATGCCGCGACCGGCCACGGGCTCGCCGGTGTCCGGGTCATCGTCGCCGACGGCGGAGGGCACACCTACTCGGTGATGACAGACGACTCCGGCCAGTTCTCCTTCCTGAACACCAGTTCGATGCCCATCGCGGCCGGCACTGTGCGTATCGCGGCCGTCAAGAGCGGCTTTACGGCGCCGCTCAGCTCCCTTACGGTCGCGGCCGGCCAGAAGGCGACCGACATAGCCATCACGATGGAACGCGATCTGGTGGTCGCTCGGACCGGTGAACCGGCTGCCCTACCGCGCGACGAACTGCTGGACGGCCCCGTCTTCTACGTGAGCTACGCGCGTTCGCGTACCGGCGCCGGCAACGCCGCCGTCCAGACGTTCTTCGACGACCTCGTGGCCGACCTCGACCAGATCATGGCGGTCGACCACGGACGCGACATCGGCTACCTCGACGGCATGCTGCCAGCCGGAACAGGGTGGGAAGGCCAACTCCTCCACGTCCTGAACACATGCCAGGTGTTCGTCGCCCTGCTGTCGGAGGCGTACCTGTTCCGCAGCGAGTGGTGCCCGAGGTCGTGGGACGCCTTCGGCCGACGCCGGACCGTACGCCGCGACGGGCGGCCCGGGTTCACCTCGGGCATCATCCCTGTGCTGTGGGCGCCGATCCACACCGGAATCCCGCCGCGAGTGGCCGCGGTACAGCGGTTCACACCGGCCCGATCCGTAAAGCGCTACGAAGCCGAAGGGCTGCTCGGCCTCCAGAAGCTCGACAAACAGCTCTACCAGGAAACGGTGTGGTCGCTGGCGCTGGAGATCCGCAAACGGACCGCAGAGGTCCGCGTCGAGCGAGGTTCGATGACCAGCACGCACGACCTACGCCACAGTTTCAGGCCCGCCGACTAGGCCGCAGCTCAGACAATCAGGCGGACCGCCGCAGTGTTGCCGAGTGCTGCTGGATGGTACCCCCTCACGGCTGGACTGCCTGAAGAGCTCAACGCGAAAACCTCGTCACCGCGATCGCGGCCCGCAATCGCGTCCGTAACGCGATCCGCGACCGTTACAGAGAGACCAAGATCGCGGCGAGCTGGGCCGATCTTCGCGCCATTTTCACAAGCGGCCCGGTCTTCGGACACGCCCTGAGCGTGTTCGGATCGGAACCCTCAACGGACAGCAGCTCGGCCCGTCACCATCGTCGTCCGCTCATAGCCGATGTCAGTGCGTTCGATCATGGCCGGTGAGCGTGCGGCGCTATCAAGGAGCGGCCGGGATGCAGGTGTCCCCACCAAGACGGTCCGGAGCGCGGATCGCGTCCCGACGGCGGCCAGAGCAGCCTGAACGGCCACGCCGATCGGCGCTGCGATCATCTACTGTGCGGGCATGCTTCGTGACACGCCGTCGGTGGCGCTGAGCGAGCCGAGCCGGCTTGGTGCGTACACCGGCATCCGGGTGCTCCTGGTCGGCACGGGGACGCACGCCGCGGAGTCCGACCTGCCGGACGTACCCGCGGTCGCGACGACACTCACGGACCTGCGCCAGGCATTCATCGACCGCTGCGGTGTCCCGGTGGAGGCGATCTCGGTCACCTGCGACCCGCAGTCCACGGAGCAGTTCGGCAATGCCGTTGCCGACGTTGCCGAGAAGGCGACGGATCTGCTGCTCATCTACTACGTGGGACACGGCCTCGTCGCCGACGACGGCACGCTGCATATGGCCACCAGCAGGTCCGTACAGGTCGGGCAGCGGGTGCGGTTCACCGCATTGCCGTTCGCCACCATTCGCGCGTGCGTCGCGGACAGTCCGGCCTTGACCTGCGTCGTGATCCTGGACTGCTGCTACGCGGGCCGTGCCATGCCAGTGCTCGGCGCCGGCGCGGCACAAGTCACCGACCTGACCCGCATCGCGGGTGCCATGGTCCTCACCGCCGCCGGCCGGAACGAGCACGCGCTCGCTCCGGTCGGGCAACGTCACACCGCGTTCACCGGTGCGCTGCTGCAGCTGCTCGCCGCCGGGGACCCGGAACTGCCGGACGTGTTGACGTTCGACGACGTGTTTCGCCATTTGGAGCGGGTCCTGCCCAGCGCCGGGCTACCGCGGCCCCGCCGGTTGGTCGACGGCCAGGTGGGCACCCTCGCGGTCGCGCCCAACCCGACTCCACGCCGTGATACGGTACCGACGGTGCGGACCGGGGCCGGCCGCGCGGGCCGCGACGAGGCCGTCGAGCAGTGCCCGTACCTGGGCCTCGCGGCCTTCGGCACGGCGGACGAACCGCTGTTCTTCGGCCGGTCACGCCTGGTCCGGGAAGCCCTGGAGCGGTTGTCCGGGTGCCTGTCAGCAGGCGCGCCGCTGGTGATGCTCGGGGCGTCAGGGGCCGGCAAGTCCTCGGTGCTGCGCGCCGGTGTTCTGCCGGCGTTGGGCCGCGGCGACCTCGGCGAGGCTGGGTCGGCGTGGTGGCCGCGGCGCCTGTTCACGCCCACCGACGACCCCGTCGGTGAACTGAGCCGCGTGATCGGCGAACTGAGCGGACGCGCCACCGACGACGTCGCCGACATCATCCGGCGCTCTCCTGATCATCTGCCCGAACTGTTGCATGATCGCGGATGGGATCGCGCTGTTCTGGTCGTCGACCAGTTCGAGGAGCTGTTCGCCCCTACCGTGCCCGCGGCGAGCCAGCGCGTGTTCGTCCAGGCGCTGCTGGCGGCCGCCGCCGACAAGGCGCTCGTCGTCTTCGGTGTCCGCGCCGACTTCTACGACCGGTGCATGGAACTGCCGGGACTCGACAAGGCGTTGGAACGGTACACCCTTGTCGTACGGGCGATGACGCGCGACGAGACACACCAGGCGATCGCCGGGCCAGCCGCAGCGGCGCAGCTGGACGTCGAACCGGGGCTGTTCGAGGTGCTGCTCGCGGACCTCGGCGCAAACACCGGCACCGACCAGGCCGGCGAGACGCCGGGGCCCGAAGGAGCGGACCACGGCGTCTACGAGCCGGGCCGGCTGCCGCTGCTCTCACACGCCCTACGAATGACGTGGCACGAACGCGACGCGGAGCCGATGTCGGTCGCAGCCTACGGGCGCACCGGCGGCATCCACGGCGCGCTGGCCACCACCGCCGACGAAGTGCTGTCGGGGCTCGACGACGCCGGCCGGGACTGCGCGCGACAGCTCTTCCTCCGCCTGGTCCGCATCACCGAGGAGACCGCGCCGACCCGCCGCCGCGTCGACCGGGACCGGTTGCTCGCCGACCTGCCCGACCCGACGCTCGGCCGCACGGTGCTGGACGCGTTCGCCGGTGACCGAGCCCGGCTGGTCACCGTCGACCAGGGCTCGGCGGCGATCACCCACGAGGCGCTGCTGCGCGGCTGGCCGGTGCTGCGCGGCTGGATCGAGCAGGACCGCGCTGGCCTAGCTGTGGAGCAGCAACTGATCGACGACGCACACACGTGGGCGGCCGGCGGGCAGGACACCGACCTGCTGTACCGGGGCGGGCGGCTGGCTGGAGCTGCGGGATGGGCCGCAGACCAGGACCACCACCGGCAGTTGCCGGCGACCGCGACGCTCTTCCTCACGGCGAGCCGGCGACAGCACACGCGCCGCCGTCGGCTGCGGACCGGGCTGGTCGCGGTGCTGTCGACGCTGCTGGTGGTCACGCTGGCCGGCGCGGCCGTCGCCTGGCAGCAGCGGAGGTACGCGGTCACCCAGCAGCGCAACGCCGTCGCCGGCAGCCTGATGTTCGTCGCCGACTCGCTGCTCAACCGGGATCCCGTCACCGCGGTGCGGCTGGCGGTGTCGGCGGCGTCGCTCAGTCCCGACGTCGGCGTCCGGACCAGACTCGTGGACCTTCTGGCCCGCAGCCGCTTCACCGGTGTGTTCGCCGGACATCGCGATGGCATGCTCGACGCGGAACTCAGCCCGGACGGGCGGGTCCTGGGTCTCAAGGACGAGGCTGGACGGCTGACCTGGTGGCTGACGGGTGACGCCTCCCATCCGGTACCCCTCTTCACGTTGTCGGGTTCGTCGCTGTCCGACGGGGAGGACATCGACCGGATGAGCCTGACCGCGGACGGGCGAACGTTGGCCACCGTCGGCAAGACCGGGCTGCGCCTGTGGGACGTCACCGACCCCGCCGATCCGAGACTGCTCGGGCCGCCGATCGGCGCGGCAGCGGGCGCCCCGCGGTTCAGCCTCCACGACAACCGGCTTGCCGTCACCGCGGCGGACAAGGCGACGACGTTGTGGGACGTGAGCGACCTCGCCCGCCCGGCCCGGGTGGCCACCCTGGCCGGGCGCACCGACGACATGCACACGATGGTGTGGAGCCCTGACGGCCGGATGCTCGCCACTGCGGGCAAGGACGGCCACGTGCGGCTGTGGGACGCCGACGGACGCCAGCTCGCCGACGTCCCGGCCGCACCGCTGGATGCGCCATCCGACGGGGGCGAGTGGCAGCAGGACATCAACACGATGGTGTTCAGTCCGGACGGGAGGTTCCTCGCCACCGGCGGAAACGACCGCCGGGTCAGGTTGTGGTCGGTCGTCGGGAGCACCCTGACGCTGGCCTCGACGCTCACCGACCACACCCTCGAGGTGTACTCCCTCGCCTTCAGCCCGGACGGGAGCGCGCTCGCCACGGCCGGCGGCGATCGGGCGGCGATCCTGTGGGACGTCACCGACATGGCCCGGCCCCTGCGCAGCGCGGCCCTGTCCGGTGACATCGACGTCGACGCGCTGGCGTTCAGTCCAGACGGGCGCGCGCTGCTCACCGCGGGTGACGGGACCGTCCTGCGGTGGACGGTCGACGACCCGACCCAGCCGGCCAGCCCGCGGCGGCTGCAAGGGCACAAGGACGGCATCACCGGCATCGCGTTCAGCCCGGACAGCAGCACCGTCGCCTCCTCGTCCTGGGACTGGACAGCGAGACTGTGGGACGTCGCACAGGCCGCACCGTTGGCCACGCTGGCCGAGCACACCGAGGATGTGTTCGCGGTCGCGTTCAGCCCGGACGGCGGTACCCTGGTCACCGCCGGCGACGACGGTAAGGCCAGGCTGTGGCGGGTCACCGACCCCGAGCATGTCGGGCCGTCGATCGCGACCAGGCAGCTGCCCGATTCGGGAACCGGGGTCTCGTTCGGCCCTGCCGGCCAGCACACCCTGGCGATCTCGACCCTGTACTCGGGTCCGATGTTGTGGGACGTCGCGGACCCGCGCACACCGGCCCTGCTCGACGAATCCGCGGCCGAGACGGACTCGGGCGGGTTCGGCCTCGCGTACAGCTCCGACGGCAAGCGACTCGCCACCATCTCCGTGAGCCGGACCGACGTGTGGAACGTGAACGGTCGGCACCTGACCCACGTACAGACGCTCACCGACCAGGCCGATGCGGTGATCGGTGTGGCGTTCAGCCCGGACGGACGCACCCTGGCGACCGCGGGCAGGGACAACACCGCACGGGTGTGGACGCTGCGCGACAACGGCCGCTTCGCCTTGGCCGCCACGATCCTCGGGCACGACAACGTCGTCGGCGACGTCGCCTTCAGCCGGGACGGCAACACCCTCGCCACCGCGGGCTTCGACCGCGCCGTCCTGCTGTGGAACGTCACGGACCCGGCCCGCCCGATCCAACTGGCGAGCCTGCGCGGCCACAGCGACTTCGTCCAGGCGCTGTCGTTCAGCCCGGACCGCAGGACCCTGGCATCGGGCAGCCAGAACGGCACCCTGCTGCTGTGGGACGTCGGACGGCTCCTCGAACTGTCCGCGGATCCCACCGCCTACGCGTGCGCCATAGCCGGTGCACCGACCCGCGAACAGTGGCTGCGCTACGTTCCGGGCATCACCTACCGCAACCCCTGCTCACCTTGAGGCTGCAAACCAGCGGCACACGCACAGCTGTCCAGTGCTACGGGCAACGGCACGAACAATGCCTCGTAGACGTCCGGCGCACGCTTCTGCCAAGTACCGAGCGGGAGACGCTTGACCTCTACTGCGGCCGAAGTTCCAAAATGAGCTCCGTTGGCGAGCTGGTCCTGAGGCATCTCCACGGGAGGGGGGATCAGCCACCGTTATAGCGAGACCAAGATCGCGGCTGGATGAGCCGATCTTCGCACCCATTCTCACAAGGGCGCCGTCTTTGGACACGCCCTGACCTTGTCCGGGTTGGAACCCTCAGCGGACAGAAGCTCGGCCCCGGCACCATCGTCTTCCGCTCATGCCGAATTGAGGGCATCCGATCTTGGTGCTTCGTCGCCATCCGAAAGGCCGCTACCACCACGGCCGGCGAGTAGTCTCGGGCTCCGCGTAGCTAGGGTCATCGAATGAGTCGTCACCCCGGCTATCCGTTCGAGCCGAAGTCCACTGCCTACGTCAAGCCGGGTGACTTCTGGGCCATTCCCACCCGCAGCGGCGATCGGTACTGCTGCGGCCAAGTGCTGAGCATCTCAACCCACCTCACCGCCTCCCGGTTCCTCATCGTCGGGTTGCTGGACTGGTGCCAGATGCAACTGCCCACAGGTGACTCGATTACGGGCGCAGCCGTCCTCGACTTTGGCGTCGCACACGTCAAGACGGTGCGCGAGACCGGTGGCCACCTTCTCGGCCACGGCGCAGTGCCGGTCGTTGCTGGCACCGACGACCCGAACCTCACCACCTGGGGCTACATGTTCATTGAACGCTTGGCGCATCGACATTTCGGGCGGCACTTTCTCCAAGAGCCGGGGCACACGGCAAAACAGCCGGCGGAACCCTATCCACTGACGGCTGTCGCCGATGCCCAACCCGAGCCGGGCTTCCGCGCAGAGTAGCCGGATCTTCGATCCGGTGCGCTCATGGCGTCGGGCGCGTGGGCGACACTGATCCGGTCGGTCGTGGCACGGTCCAAGCGTGACGGACCCCGCTCGCGAGGTCGCCCACCTCCGCGCCTGGCTTACGGCGCTTCGCATGGCGCACCGGGAGCCAAGACCCGAGGGCCTCACGATCTCAGCGTGCCGTCCGATCGCGAGTTGATCGATGAGGTGAGACAGCGGCGACGGCTGGCCGATGAAGCGAGTTCCGCGAAGCCGCCTGCCGAGTGATATCCACTCATGGCTTGAGCGTGCACGTATGGTCCGGACGCACCGGGGTTTGCGAGAGCGTCCAGGACGTCATGCCTTCACCCCGCCGCAGTTGCCGGATCCAGCGAACAGGCGCCGCCGGCAGCCGCGTCCTGTCTGCCCGCTTCTCGTCGGTACGCTGAGAAGGTGGATGATCCACCGCGGTACGTGCGGTTCCAGTCGCCGGTCAAAAACGAGCGTGGCGTGTTCCGCGGCATCTATGGCCTCGTCAACAGCCTCGTCCGGGAAGGACGGCTGACAGCCGCCGAACAACGGGTCGTCGCGACGACACACGCATGGTTCGAGGCGGCCTATACCGATCCGTCGCAGACCGACCCAACCGCCTATAACCGGGACCTGCATCCGCACGCCGCAGCTTGGTTCAAGCCGACCGCCGGCCACCTGGTCAACCGTATGTACGTCTACCTGCCGATTCTCAGCGCTCACGGCATTGCATGTGCCGTTGTCCGCGACGCCGATCCTGGCCGGATCATCTACGAGGACGACCACCAGATCGTCGTCGTCCCACATCAGCCGAGCCAGAACGCCCTACATCCACCACGGTAAACCGCAGCACGGCGACGTTCTGCAGGCGCAACTCCGTGCCGAGCCACGATCCCGTGCACTGTCATGCCGCGGTGATCGCGGGCGCTATCGCGGTCATCACGACCGGCTTCCATGTACCGAGTGCCACGAACACCTTCATCGGAGTTGCCGTCGTGGCCGGCGTGATCGGCGTCGGCGACCTTCTGCGGGTCCTGCTCGTAGGCCCGCCGGACCGGGGGACCTGCACCGCGCACCGGCCGAAAGCCTGGTCCTCGTGTCAGGCGTACTTGTCGATGCTGCTGGTGGCGACCACCCGGCCGGAGACGTCCTTGCCTTCGAAGCGGAGCACACCCAGGTGCTGGTCGCCCGTGTACACCGTCACGGCGTAGAAGTGGAACGGGGCGCCGGCGCCGAGGTCTGCCGTCCTCACCCTCGTCGTCACGGGGCGGCCGGTCCCGCTGACGGCGGTGACCGAGGTCGCCTCCGGCGGGACGCTGCCGAAGCACCAGAAGAAGTTCCCGCCGCCGGCGGACATCACATGATCCAGCTGCCCGCGAGCGCCCCTATCGATGAAGGGGGCTTCGGTACAGTAGCTCGAGCGCTGGGTGACGTCTTCGTACGCCCCGCAGAGCCCCCCGTTCTTCGAGTACCAGACCACGAACGTGACCCGCAGCCGTTGCGGCACATGGGGCTGGGCCGACGGGTCGGCGAGCACGATAACGTCGCCAGCGGGTGGTTCCTTCGTGTAAAAGGAGGTCGCGGCAGCGATGGCGAACGGATCGAGGGCCGGATAAGCTGCCCGGTCACCGCTCACCGCGGCGGTGACTGCGACGGCGAGCGCGACGGCGACGAACCCGCGACCGGCCCGGCGGCGGCCCGGCACCGCATCTGCAACGAACCGTTCCCCCGAAGTCACGCATTGAGGCTACAGAATGCACGCCACGGCCGGGCACCCACGACAGCGGTGCGGACTGCCGTACCGTCACGTTCATCGCAGAAACGTGAACCAATGGCGGCCAGGTTCGCTGATTGATCACGTGCACGCACATGCCGCAGGTCTCGCGCGGCGGCCGACTCAGAGATCGTCACGCTTCGTTGCGGCGAGTTCGGTACGTCGAACCGCAGCAGCGGCGCTCGCTCATGCCGAATTGCGTGCACGTGATCATGCTTCGATGGTGGCCCGTCCGGGCCTCGTGGAAACTCCGTGCCGATGAGCGGCCGTCCTGCGAACGCGCCTGCTCGCCCTTCGCTAGAGGTCGTCGGCGGCCCACCCTTCCCGTTCGAGGAGCCGACGCAGGTGACCGAGGCACCGACCTCGGGTCGGACCGACTGCGCCGACGGGTATGTCCAGCGCCGCGGATACCTCGCTGTAGCTGGGCAGCGGGCTGGCGAAGAGTATTCGGAGCTACTGCTGGCACCGGTCGGACAGTTGCGCCGTGCAACGCCGAAGCGCAGCGGCGCGCTCGGCGGTCATTACTGCATGGTCGACGGTCTGCCGCTCGTCCGCTGATGAGTCGGTGCCGTCCTCGAGCAGGTCTATGTTGCCAGTCGGCAGCCGGTTCGCGGACGGGGCGTCAGTCCGTCCAGCTCGCCGACGTCGTCGCTGGCGTGTGCCGGGCGGTTGCCATGTTTCACCAGGGGATGCCCGGCAACGCGGCGCAGGCCGGGGAGATACTCCGGCTGTCGTTCCGCTCATCGCCGCAGAGGGTCTTTCGCCCACGAATGATCCCGCTCGGTTCGGCACCCAAAAGGCAGTCTCCTGACGGCGCCGATGACCCTCTATCCATAAGGTTCGGGGTTCTTGATCTGCTTGCGGACGGCGCGTGCGGCGGTGAGGACCAGGTCGGCGGTGGCTGTACACCAGCGCCGACACCGCCCTGTACGCCGCGAAGAAGGCCCGCTGAACGGTTCACCGTTTCGGCCCGATCAAAGGCGCCGTTCACTTGGTACCGCATGATCGACGCGCCACCTACTGTGCTTCGCATGCGCAGAGCCGCCCTCGTCACCGTCGTCGCCCTGGCGATTCTGCCGTTCGCGACCGCGCCCGCCCGCGCCGACGTGACCGTGCTGCCCTCCACGCTGCCCACCTCCGCGACCGGGACCACGATCACCATCAGCGTCGTGGCGAAGCAACCCGCCAACCCGGTGAACAAGATCCAGCTAGTGTTCCCGAACTCGCTGTCCATCGCGCGGCTCGTCCCGCCGGAAGGCTGGGCGGAGCAGCAGCTGGACTCCACGAACTACGCCGTCAGCGGGCCGGCCCGCACCGGGCGGATCGACGTCGGCGTCTCGCTCGGCAAGACCCCTACGTTCCCGTCCAACCTGCCGATCAACGTCCTGCAGTTCCACACCAACGGCGAGGTCGTCCGCTGGATCGAGTACCCGTCCGGTGAGTACCAGGCGGGCGTGCTCTCCATCACTGCACCGGTGGCCGTCTCCGTGAGTTCTGCCGCGCCGGCCGCGGCGCTCACCCCGTCGACCGCGGCAACGGCGCCGTCGTTCTCCTCGCTGGCGGCGCTCTGGGCTCTCGGCGGCGGGACGCTGGTGGTCGTGGGCGCGGTGGGGGTGCTGCTGCTCGCCCGCCGGCGCCGCCGGACCCGACCTTCGGGGAACCCGGCCGCAGTCCCAGATGCTCCGCAGACCACCCCGCTCACTCCTGCGGCAATCCCGCCCGCCACGTCTTCGGCACCGGTGTCCCCCGCCGCACCGGCCACATCCACGCCGGCCTCGTCCACGCCGGCCTCGTCCACGCCGGCCTCGTCCACGCCGACCGCGGAACTGGCGGCCGGGGTGGCGAGTGCGCCGCACCTGTCCGCACCCACGGAGGCGGCCGCGGAGCTGGTCACGACGCCGGGCCGGGTGGGTGGGGAGGGCGAGGGCGGGCAGGTCCGGCTGGCGATCGACTACGGGACGTCGAACACCGTCGCGCTGCTGCGCTGGCCCGACGGGCGGGTGCGGCCGCTGCTGTTCGACTCATCGCCGCTGCTGCCGTCGGCCGTGCAGGACGTGGACGGGCGGCTCGTCGCCGGGCGGGACGCCCTCAACGCCGCGCGCAGCGACCCGGCCGCGCACGAGCAAAACCCGAAGCGCCGCATCACCGACGTCCACGTGCTGCTCGGCGGGCACGAGCACGACATCGCCGACCTCGTCGCGGCCACGCTGCGACGGGTCGCGGACGAGGCGCAGCGTGTCACGGGTGCGCCGGTGCCCGCCGGGACGGTACTGACCCATCCAGCCGGATGGGGCACCATCCGCCGGGAGATCCTCGTCGACGCGGCCGCCCGCGCCGGGCTGAGCGACCCGGTGCTCGTGGCCGAGCCGGTCGCGGCCGCCGCGTACTTCGCCCAGGTCCTCGGCCGCGCCCTCGCCCCCGGCCAGAGCGTGGTCATCTTCGACCTGGGCGCCGGCACGTTCGACGTGACCGTCGTGCGCAAGGGCGACCGCGACGACCTAGACATCCTCGCCGCCGACGGCCTCGACGACCTCGGCGGCCTCGATTTCGACGCGCTGGTCGTCGACCTCATCGGCACTCAGGCGACCACCCAGGCAACCGGCCAAGCGGAGGCCTGGCAGCGCTTGCGGCATCCGCAGACGCCCGCGGACCGCCGGTTCGCCAGGCTGCTGTGGGACGACGCACGCGGCGCGAAGGAGACCCTGTCCCGGCTGTCCACGGCCGCCGTGTCGGTGCCCAGCCTGGACCTGGACACGCACGTGACCCGCGAGCAGTTCGAGGCGGCGGCCCGCCCCCTGCTCATCCGCGCGGTCCGGGCGACCGCGGCCGTGCTGCGCGCCGCCAACGTCGCCGAGGACACCATCGCCGGGCTGTTCCTCGTCGGCGGCTCGACCCGCGTCCCACTGGTCGCCACGCTGCTGTTCCAGGAGCTGCGCATCCGGCCGGTCGTGCTCGAACAGCCGGAGATCGTGGTCGCCGAGGGCGCCCTGCGGCACGCCCGTTACGGGCATCTCCCAGGGTGACTTTGTCCGTGAGATTGGGGTGCCAGATGTTCACGACTTTCGCCGCCACGTTGGCCGCGCCGCGTACCGAGATCTTCGTGAGAACCGGCACCACCTATAGATCTTGAGCGCCGCTGGCGCCGACTACAGCTCCGACTCTCATTCACGCTCTATGCAAAAAGATCATGAAGCGTTCAGGGCAGTCGGTGCACGGATCTGGCTCCCCTCTTTGTCAAGCGGCGCGGATGGATCGTGGCTTATGGTGGATGTCGGCGGGTCCGGGCAGTGACTGTTCCGAAGTGTTGACCTGGG
>NZ_JBFAPO010000048.1:0-91865 GCF_040676755.1 Dactylosporangium sp. NPDC049525
GGGCGGCACCCCGGGTGTGGGGTGCCGCCCGCCGTGTGTGGTGCGGTGTGTCAGCGGTGGCGACGGCCGTACTGGTGGGCGACCAGCACGTACTTGCCGCTGCGGCCGACGCGGTAGCAGTCCGCGTCGTCCCACCAGTTGCGCTGCTCGCCGACCCAGGCGGCGAAGTTGCACGCCTTCTTGTTGCGGAAGGTGTCGACCACCCAGGACCGGGCCCAGCCGTTGTTGCGGCGGTGGCCGTCGAAGTTGCCGTTCCAGTGGCCGTTGCCGTTGCCGTTGTTGTTGCCGCTGCCCCCGGGCCAGTTCGGGTGGCTGTTCCCGCTGCCCCCGGGCCAGTTCGGGTTGTTCGGGTTCTGGTTCGGGTTCTGGTTGGGATTCTGGTTCGGATTCGGGTTCGGGTTGCCCGGCCGCGGCTGGACAGCGGTGGTGCTGCTGTCGGCGGCGGGTGCCGCCTGTGCCGCGGTGGCACCGATGCCGATGATTGCGCCGGCGGCGAGCGTCATGCTCGCCAGGGCCAGGAACCGTTGTGTGTTTCGCATCTCTGACTCCCCCTCGTGTCGTGATGACGCGATTACACTATGTAGTTGAAAGCCGCATTTCTCGCAAAACGCGTCATCCTTTCAGCCAAAGGCTGAAGGACGTTACGGCAGCCGGTGACCGCTTTCAGGTCAATTCGTTGTATACGGGTCGCTGCACGCAAAACACCGCCACGAGACCCGTCGCAGGAACGTTCCAAGGCCGTGCGGGAGCCGTTGCAGGGCAGGCGTCACCGGCCGTGAACGGCTCCCCGGCCGGTCACGGCGCGCCCGGATCCGCCGGGGGTCAGCGTGCGGCGTGGTCGGTGTCCAGCTGCTCCAGCACGGGCCGCACGACGTCGTCGAGGTGCCGGACCAGCACGGCGACGGCACGTTCCGCGGCGGCGTCCAGGTGCCGGTCCTCGGTCGGCGTCGGCAGCCCGTCAAGCGGCAGCGGCGTCTCCAGCAGCAGCGTGCCCCGCAGGTGCGGGTGCCGGCTGAGGTCCCGCGCGGACGGCTGCACGAACTGCCCGAACAGCTCCGGCCAGCCCCGCCACCCGCGGTCCCGCCACCAGGTGCGGGTCGCGGTCAGCGGCGCCGGCAGCGGCGACACCAGCTCGACGCGGGCGGTGAGACCACCGTCGAACGGGTTGCGCAGGCACACCGCGGACAGGACCCGCCGGTGCCAGCGCACGTATCCGGGGTCCAGCAGCGGCGGGGTGGCGGTGGCCCAGGCGACGCACGCGAACCCGACCGGCGCGATGTCGCCGATGGTGCCGGCGAAGTCGGCCGCACGGGCCCGCACGGCGCCGAGGTACCGGTCCCGGTCGCGGTCCACCCAGAACGTCTTCACACCTTGCGACGGTAGCCCGTCGAAGGTCAGCTCGTGCCCAGGACCGCGGCGGCGACGGCCCGGCGCAGGGCGGGCCGGCCCAGCAGGTCGGTGTTGTCGACGTACTGGTCGATCCCGCCGACAGGTGGCAGCGCCGCGACGGCCGGGTCGCTGATCGCGGCGGTCAACGCGGCCGCGTACCGGCCGGCGTCGATGACCTGGTACGGCCGGTCGAAGTACGCGCGGCGGGTCGCCTCGACGGTTTCGGCGAGCCCGAGCGCGTTCTGCCGCCGGCCGGTGTCCTCGTAGGCGCCGCACAGGTCGTCCAGGTCGATGCCGGCGCCGGGCAGGGCCGCGTGGGCGGTGCCGAGCCATTTGCTGTACGGCGGGTACCGGCGCGCCTGCAGCAGCCGCAGCCGCATCACATGCCGGGCGAGCCGGGCGGTGACGACGTGCCCGCCGAGGTGGTCACCGGCCTCGGCGGCGCGGCCCGGGAACGCCTCCTCCTGCGCGATGTGCGTCCACTGCGCGGCCAGGACGTACCGCCACACGTCGTCCGGATACCAGGCGGTGGCGGCGCGCAGCGCGGTCAGGTCACCGTCGTCGTCGTGGTAGACGGCACCCGCGGTCGTCTCCGCGAGGACCTGGGTGGGGGTGCCGAGCCAGTCCAGCAGGGTGCCGCGGAACGGCGCCCCGAACTGCCCGACGGTCCAGTCCGGCACGGTGGTGATGTCGACGCGGTGCGCGACCGGCCCGTCGGTCGCGGTCATCACCCGGACCCGGGCGTCCGGCGGCGTGAAGTGCGTCGGCCATCCCAGGACGTGCTTCGGCAGCCGTTCACGCAGCATCGTGTCGATGCCGGTGGCGTGCCGGGCCGCGTCGGCGGCGCTGAGGAACAGGGTGAGCCGCGGTCCCCAGTCGTGGTCGGTGGAGCGGGCGCTGTCGTAGCCGAGCACGTCGCTGCCGGGTCCGATCCGGGCGGCGGCGTGCGGCAGCCCCGGATACGCCCGGTCCAGCAGCGGCCGGACCGCGTCGCGGTAGAACACCTCGCACAGCGTGAGTCCCAGCAGGAACGCGCCGGTCACAGCACGACCGCCGGGTGGCGGGGATCGTCGGCGCGCACGACGACGTCGGCGTATTCCTGCGGCATCACCTCCTCGTCGTACCGGCGGAACGCCGGCAGTGTCCACTGCATTTCCGCCGGGACCCGCCGGGCGAGCGCCGCCGGGCTCTGCGTGAGGTGCACGGTGACGTCGAAGTCGAGGCCGGCGCCGAGCAGCATCGTCCCGGACATCACGACGACCCCACCGGCGGGCACGTCCACATACGGGGCGCGGGTCGCCCGGTCCCGGTCGGGGTCCCACAGCGACGGCAGGATCCGCCCGGTGCCGCCGGCCGCGGCTGGGGTCAGCACCTCCCGGGTGATCGCCCGCAGGTCCAGCCAGTCCTCGTAGTACGCGTCCGGGTTCGTGCGGCCACGCTCCAGCCGCAGCGACGCCGCGCGCAGGAACCCGCCGGCGGGCACGTGGACGGCGTAGCCGCCGTCGGCGCGCAGCTGCTCGACGATCCGGGCGGCGAGGACGTCCGGGCCGGCGGTCGGCGCGCCGTCGACGGCGACCCTGGTCGCGTGGGCCTTCGCGACCCGGGCGGCGATGTCGGCGGCGAGCCCGCTGACGGTGACGGGGCGGGCCTTCACGCGCTGTGGTGCCGGTGCTGCGGGTCGATCACGTCCCCTTCGATGACCTCACCTTGCAGGACCTCACCGTGCGGGCCGGGCGGGCCCGGCGAGCCGGGGCCGCCGGGTTGGGTCGGCACGTGTCCCGGTTCGGCGCGGGTCGCTTTCACGATCCGCGGCCCGAACAGGTCACCGGCGGCGGCCGCGGAGATCCGCGCCTCCGTGGCCCGGCGGACCTGCCGGCCGGTGAACGCCCGCACCGGCGGGATGAGCAGCAGCAGCCCGGCGGCGTCGGTGATGAACCCGGGCACCAGCAGCAGCAGTGCCCCGGCGAGCCCGGCGACGCCGCTGCCGGCCTCGCCACCCGGTGGGCGTCCTTCGCTGACCGCGGCCCGCAGCCGCTGCCACGCCCGGACGCCTTCCCGTTTCGCCAGGATCCCGCCCAGGACGGTGGTCACGACCCCGGCCAGGACCGCCCACCACCAGCCGATCGCGTGCGCGACCAGCACGAACACGGTGATCTCGGCGATCACCAGGAGCAGCGCACCGGCGGCGGCGAATCCGAACGTCCGCATGGCGGTGTCCTCAGCCGCTCTGCCGGGCGTCGGCGCGTGCGTCGCGGGGCCCGCCGCCGGCGACGGCGCGGCGCAGCGCCTGCCAGCGGGCGGACGCACCCCAGACGGTGACCCGCCACAACGCCTCCTGCACGATCGACGAGCTCATCTTCGAGTGCCCGCGCTGCCGTTCGGCGAACGTGATCGGCACCTCCTGGACCCGGAACCCGTCGCGGAACGACCGCCATGCGAGGTCGACCTGGAAGCAGTACCCCTGTGACGCGATCGACTCGATTTCGATCTTGCTCAGGACCGGGGTCCGGTATGCCCGGTAGCCGCCGGTCGCGTCGCGGAACGGCATGCCGAGCGCGATCCGCACGTACAGGTTGCCGCTGCGGGAGATCAGGTGCCGGTGCAGCGGCCACCCGACGGTCTTGCCGCCCCGCACATACCGGGAGCCGAGCACGACGTCGGCCTCGCCGAGCGCGTCGAGCAGCCTGGGTAGTTCCTCCGGGGCGTGGGACCCGTCGGCGTCCATCTCCACGACCGCGTCGTAGTCGTGTTCGGTGCCCCACGCGAACCCCGCCATGTACGCGGCGCCGAGGCCCTGTTTCCCGGGCCGGTGCAGCACGTGCACGGCCGGGTCGTGTTCGGCGAGGTCGTCGGCGATGCGGCCGGTCCCGTCGGGGCTGTTGTCGTCGGCGATGAGCACGTCGACGGCCGGGGTGGCGGCGCGGACCCGGTCCACGATGAGGCGCAGGTTGTCCGCCTCGTTGTAGGTGGGGATGATGACGAGGACCCTGCCGACCCCGGGGTACTGGTTCACGCCTCGGTCGGTTGCGCTCACACGTCCTCCTTGGTTGGGTGCTGCCGGGGGCGCCGGCGGACCGCTGCGGCGGCCACCAGTGCGGCAATACCCAGCATCACGATCACATACTCGGGACCGGCGCCGAGCCTTGTCGCAAGCGTACGGTCCGACGACAGGTGCAGCTCAGCGACGATGACGGCGGCCTCGTTGAACTTCGTCTCCTGCTGGGTGCCGCCGGCGGCGTCGGCGAACGCGGAGATCCCGACGGTGGATGCCATGAGCGCGTCCCGGCCGTGTTCGACGGCCCGCAGCCGCACCATCGCCAGCTGCTGCCGCGCCTCGGCCTCGTCGAACGTCGCATTGTTCGTCTGGACCGCAAGCAGCTGCCCGCCGCCGGTGACGGTGTCGCGCACGAGACCGTCGTAGGCGACCTCGAAGCAGATGACGTCACCGACGGTCGCCGGTCCGACCCGCAGCACCCCTGGGGTGTGCCCGGCGGTCATGTCGGAGACCCGGTCGACCTCCTTGCTCACCATCCTGGCGATGTCCCGCAGCGGCATCGTCTCCGCGAACGGCACCGGGTGCCGTTTCGTGTACCGCGCCGACACGCCGCCCTGGCGCGGGTTGCCGTTGGCGTCGATGTCGGGTTCCCAGACGAGGCCGGCGTTCTCGACGCCGACCTTCGGGTCGGTGAGGACGGCACCGACGAGGATCGGCACGCCGACGGCCCGGGCGGCGGTCGCGATCGCGGCGGCGGCGTCGGGGTTGCGCAGCGGGTCGATGTCGGAGGAGTTCTCCGGCCACACGACGAGGTCGGGGCGGCGGGCGCCGTCCTGGGTGACGGTGCGGCCCAGCTCCACGGTCGCGCGGACGTGGTTGTCGAGCACGGCGCGGCGCTGCTCGTTGAAGTCGAGGCCGAGCCGCGGCACGTTGCCCTGCACGACCGCGACGTACACCGGGGTCCCGGCGGGCCGCTGCACCGGCACCAGCAGCGCCCCGGCGACGACGACGGCGGCCAGGACGGGCCCGGCGAGGGCTTTCACCCGCGAATCCCACCCGGGGGTTACACCGTCCGCGGGCGCCGCCTGGGGTGTGCTGGTGGTGCGGATGAACGGCACGGCGAGGAGGGCACCGGTGAGCGCGACGGCGAACGTGACGAGTGGTGCCCCGCCGGCGGCGGCGAGCCGCAGCAGCGGTGACGTGTCCTGGCTGAACGCGAGCCGGCCCCAGGGGAACCCGCCGAACGGGGCCCGGTCCCGCAGCGCTTCCTGCGCCGTCCACAGGGCGGCGAGCGCGGGCACCCACAGCCAGGTGCGGTTGCGCAGCGGGCTGATCCAGGCGGTGGCGGCGCCGAGCAGCCCGATGAACAGTGCCTGCAGCGCCGACAGCAGCAGCCACGGGACCATGCCGGTGTGCAGGTTCGTCCACGACAGCAGCGGGGTGAAGTACAGGGCGCCGGTGAGGGCGCCGAGCCCGAACCCGGCCCGCAGCCGCCGCCCGTGCACGGACGCGGCGGCGAGCGCGACCGCGACCGGCGCCGCCCACCACCACCCGTACGGCGGGAACGCGACGAGCATCACAGGTCCGGCGACGGCGGCGAGGAGCACCGCGGCCCACAGCGGCAGCGGCCCGCGCCCCGCAATCCCGGCAGCCGTCACCGGGTCGGCCGGGCCTGCCGGGTCCGCTGCGTCCGCCGGCGGGGCCGGTGGCTCGGCGGGGCCGTCCGGGCTGTCCGGGTTGTCCGCCGCGCTGCCGGTGCTGACCAAGGTCACCTGCGCCATCCCTTGCCGTGTCGAACGGGCCGTGCGACCGCCCCCGTGCACTGGCAGGTCCGGTCCGCGGGCCCGCTACCCGGACCCGCGGCGCCAATTATGCGGCCAGGTCGCCCCGGACAAGGAATCAGAACGGCTGCCGCCGCTGTGAATGTGCTGGGATGTGGCTGGACTGTGTCCGGACCGCAACCGAACCGGCCGTCACCACACCCTCGCGACCGTTGCCGGCGACCGTCGGGATGCAACGCCCCCGCGGCTGTGCGCTTCGGGGCGGAAATCGGGGCGCGACCGAAGTCGCGCCCCGCGCTCCCAGGCCCTTGGTCCGGCCGGTGCGGCAGGAGTGTCTGGGCGCGGCCTTCGTTCCGGCGCGGCACGGGCTGGCTGCCCGGGACGTGCCGTTGTCTACTGGTCGCGTGACCCCCCTGCCCTGACACCGGTGGATGCCCGGCCCGCGGCCCCCGCCGACCCCCGCCCACTGAATCCGGTGGCGTCCCGTCGGTTGACGAGGACGTCCGATCAGTGGGCGTTGGGGAGTAGCGAACCGTGGTCACCCGCGCCGAAGTAGGACGCAAAGACGTTACGCGCTCGCCGGGGGGCCCTGTCAACCGTCGCACGCGATGTAATTCACCCGGCGCGGCGTGTCGGGTGCCCTGGGAGCGGTGTGTCGGGCCTCGTTCACCCGCGTCGAGTGACCCGCGGCCGTTGCTGTACGCCTGCTCCGCCCGTCACCCACCGTGCAGGTTGGCCCGCAGCACCGCGGCCGCGGCGGCCGGATGCTCGGCGGCGAGGAGCCCGGCGGCCGCCAGCACGTACCGGTCGTCGACGGTGACGCGCGGCGAACGCGGCAACGCCCACCCGCCGGCGTGATCACGCAGCGTCGGGCCGACCGCGGCGAGCGCGGCGGCCCGTTCAGCATGCCGGAACACGCCGCCGGACGCGACGACCGACACGACGTTGCGCAGGTCCCGGCCGCTGCGCGCGTGCCGGCGCACCGCGATCACGGCCGCGGCCGCCGCGACCCCCAGCGGCCCGCCACTGACGGTGACCTGTTCCCGGCCGGCGGCGGTGTGCACACCGTCGACGTTCCACCGCACCCCGAGGTCCCCTTCGACGGTCCTGGCCCGCCACAGCGTCCCGGCGACCCCCACCGCGCCGCCGTCGGGCACGAGCGCGGAATACACGTCGGTGGTCGCGCCGCCCACGTCGACGACGAGGAGGTCCCCGTCGGTCGTGTCGGCGAGCAGCGACACGCCGGTGAGGACCGCGTCCGGGGTCGCCATCCGGACCAGCCGCGCGAACCGCGGCCCTTTGGACAGGTGTTTGCCGCCGATGACGTGCCGCAGGAACACGTCCCGGATCGCGGCCCGCGCCGGCCCCGGCTCGGTGACACCGATGCGGGGCAGCACGTTGCCCGCACCGACCGCCGGCACGTTCCTGGCCGTGAGGACGTCGACGGCGGTGTCGCGCACGTCGATGTTGCCGGCCACGACGACCGGGACCCGCCACCGAGCCGCGGCGACCCGCCGCGCGTTGTGCAGCAGCACGTCACCGTCGCCGCCGTCGGTGCCACCGACGAGCAGCAGCACGTCCGGCGCCGCGGCCCGCACGGCCCGGATGCCGGCGCTGTCCTGCGCGCCGGCGGCGACGTGCACGACCCGCGCCCCCGCCGACAACGCGACCCGGTGCGCGGCGTCGGCGGACACCAGCGCCTCGTAGCCGATGACCGCGAGCCGCAGCCCACCCCCGGCCGACGAGCAGCAGTACACGGCGTCGACCGGCCCGGCCGCGGCCAGCAGCGCGTCGACACCGGCCAGGACGTCACCGCCGGTCGTCGGGTGCGTCCCGGTCCGCACGAGGGTGCCGTCGGCGACGTCGACGACGGCGAGTTTCGTGTCCGTCGACCCGACGTCCACGCACGCGACCAGCGTCATGACCGTTACGGCACGACGACGGTGCCGGTCGCCGACACCGCGAGCAGCGGCAGGTCCAGCACCGCGGCCGCCGACGCGCCGGCGTCCGGGGTACCGCGGCACACGACGTGGCAGGTGAAGTCGACGGTGCGGGAGCGGGTCCCGACCCTGGTGATCGTCGCGGTGACCTCGAGCACGTCCCCGGCCCGCACCGGCGCGTGGAACACCACGGACGCGTACCCGGCGAACAGGCCCTCGTCACCGTCGGTGCGGATGCACAGCTCCGTGGCGACGTCACCGAACAACGCGAGGCTGTACGCGCCGTCGACGAGGTTCCCGGCGTAGTGCGCGTGCGAGTACGGCACGTACCGGCGGTGCACCACCGACACCCCCACCGCAGCGCCGGTCGCTGCCCCGGTCACCGCGCACCCACCGCGTGCACGAGGTAGGAGGCGACCTCCCGCGGCGTGGTGCCACGGCCGAAGATCCGGTCGACGCCGAGGTCCGTGGTCTGCAGCTCGTCGAAGCGGGGCCCGCCGACGACCAGCAACGGCCGGCGCGCCGGCGGGAACGCCTCCCGGAACGCCGCCGACATCTCCCGCGTGTTGGACAGGTGCGCGTCGCGTTGCGTGACGACCTGACTGACCAGGACCGCGTCGGCCTTCTCCACCCGGGCGTGTTCGACGAGCGCGGCGACGGCGACCTGCGCGCCGAGGTTCACCACCCGGCACTCCCGGTAGTACTCCAGGCCCTTCTCACCGGCGATGCCCTTCACGTTGAGGATGGCGTCGATGCCGACGGTGTGCGCGTCGGTGCCGATGCACGCGCCGACGACGACGAGCTTGCGCCGCAGCCGCGCCCGGATCGCCGCATTGACCTCCTTCGCCGACAGCAGCGGGTAGTCCCGTTCGGCGACGATCACCTTCCCGGGTTCGACGAGGTGGTTGACGCGGCCGTACACGACGAAGAACGTGTGCTGCTCGCCGATCGGGCGGGCGTGCACGACCATCGCCGGGTCGATGCCCATCTTCCCCGCCAGTTGCAGCGCCGCGCCCTCACCGCGCTTGTCCGCGGCGAGCGGCAGGGTGAAGCTGACCTGGACCATGCCGTCGCCGGTGGTGTCCCCGTACGGCCTGACGACGGCGTTCACTGCGCTGGTCCGTCCGCGTCGAGGACCTCGATCGCCGGGTTCCAGTAGCCGGCGTCGCGTTTCGCGACCCCGTCGAGGCCTTTGCCGCGGTCGGCGGGGCGCCGCATGATCCCGAACGTGCCCTGCCCGATCGCGGTGAGCAGCCCCTGTTCACCGATCTGCCGCAGCAACGTGACCGCCTCCCCCAGCACAGTGTGCGCCCGGCCGCGGATGAACGTGCCGGGAGTGAAGTCCTCGTGCAGGTTCCCAGCCGCGGACAGGACATACCGGACGTTCTGCAACGCGATGTCGCGGTCCGACAGCCACGGCGTCACCACCGCCTCCGTCATCATCCCCACCAGCAGGATCCCCTGCCCGGTGAGGGCACCGGCGAGGTTGAAGAACCCGTCCAGGAGGTTCCCGCGGAACACGTCACCGGTCATGTGCTTCGTCGGCGGCATCCACTTCAACGGCGCGTCCGGGAACAGCTCCCGCGCCAGCAGCGCGTGCGCGAGCTCGAGCCGGAACGACTCCGGCACCTCCGGGTTGATCTCGAACGCGTGCCCCAGCCCCAGCTGCCAGTCCGCCAGCCCCGCCTCGTGCGCGAAATACTCGTTCAGCAGCTGCGACACCGTCACCGTGTGCGCCGCATCGACCGCGTCGGCCGTGGTCAGGTAGTTGTCCTCACCGGTGTTGATGATGATCCCGGCGCGGGCGTGGATCTGCCGGGAGAACCGCTGGTCGACGAACGTCCGGATCGGGTTGATGTCCCGGAACAGGATCCCGTACATGGAGTCGTTGAGCATCATGTCCAGCCGCTCCAGCCCCGCCAGGGCCGCGATCTCCGGCATGCACAACCCTGACGCGTAGTTCGTCAGCCGCACGTACCGGCCGACCTCCTTCGACGTCTCATCCAGCGCCGCCCGCATGAGCTTGAAGTTCTCCTGCGTCGCGTACGTCCCGGCAAACCCCTCCCGGGTCGCGCCCTCCGGCACGTAGTCCAGCAGCGACTGCCCCGTGGACCGGATCACCGCGATCACGTCCGCACCGGCCCGCGCCGCCGCCTGCGCCTGCGGGATGTCCTCGTAGATGTCACCGGTCGCCACGATCAGATAGATCCACGGCCGCTGCCGCGGGTCACCGTGCCGCTTGATCAGCCGGTCCCGTTCCGCCCGCCGCCGGTCGATACGCGTCAGCCCGGCCCTGACCGCTTTCGACGCTGCCCGCTTCGCCGCCGCCGGCGCGCCAGCGTGGAACGTGACGCTGCCCGCCGCCGCCTTCTGCGCCAGCAGCGTCAGGTCCTGGTGCCCGTCGCGCAGCAGCGCGTCGAACACCGGCCCGGCCACCCCGCCGCCGAGCCCGACCTGCTCCACCACCGTGTCGACCAGCCGGTTCACCCACGGGATCCCGTCCGCGTCGGCGCCGCCGATCCCGGCCAGCCGCAGCGTCGCCCGCTCCACCGACACCGTCGTGTGGCTGCGGGCCAGGTCCACGACCGGCCGGCCGGCGGCCGCCGCGAGCCGCCGCGCGGTCGCGACCGTCCGCCGGTCCAGCTTCAGCTTGCCGCTGCTCATAGAGGTTCCTGTCTGAAATGGATCGGCCGGCCACGCAGCACCGTCACCCGCGCCTGCGGGTTCGTCTCGGTGTGCAGCACCTCACTGATGTCCTCGGTCGTGTCCCACACGGTGAACGTCGCCGGCCAGCCCGGGTTCAGCACACCCTCGTCGTCGACGCCGACGGCCCGCCACCCGCCGCGGGTGTGCGCGGCGAACGCCGCCTTCGCCCCGATCCGCTGCACCGGGTTGTGGTGCCGCATCGCCGCCCGGCACGTCCCCCACGGGTCCAGGTCCGTCACCGGCGCGTCCGACCCGAACGCCAGCAGCACCCCCACGCCCGCGAGGGCACCGATCGGGTTCGACGCCAGCGACCGGGCCTTGCCGAGACGCTGCGCGTACATGCCGTGCTCGCCGCCCCACAGCCGGTCGAACGCCGGCTGCACCGACGCGGTGACACCGAAGTCGACCAGCCGCGCGATCAGCGCCTTGTCCAGCAGCTCCACGTGCTCGATCCGGTGCCGGCCGTCGCGGATCCGCTCCACCCCGACCTGCTTCGCCGCGCCCGCGAACCCGTCCAGGACCGTCGTGATCGCCTGGTCGCCGATCGCGTGGAACCCGCCCTGCATCCCGTGCCGCGCACAGTCCACGAGATGCTCCGTCACCTGCTCCACCGTCAGATATCCGTGCCCGTGCTCGTCCCCGCCGCTGTCGAGGTACGCGCTGCGCAGGTGCGCCGTGCGGGCACCGAGCGCACCGTCGGCGTACAGGTCACCGGCGGCGCCGACCGCACCGAGCTGCTTCGCCTTCGCCGCCCCGTTCGGCTCCCCCCACAGCCCGTACACCTGTGGGTACTCCTCACCGTGGGCGAGCGCGGCGACGAAGTCCGCCTCACCGGACGTGCCGGGGCCACCGCACTCGTGCACCGACGCGATCCCCAGCGACGCCGCGTGCCGCAGCGCCGCCCGCTGCGCGTCCAGGACCTGCGCGTGCGTCACGGACCCGAACGCGACCTCCCGCACCAGGTGGTGAGCGTCGCGGCGCAGCCAACCGGACTCGTCGTAGCCCGCGGCCCCCTTCACCTGCTCGGTCAGCAGGGCCGTGGACACCAGCGCCGCGTGCACGCACGCACGGGACAGGTAGACGGCGCGGCCGCCGCCGGCCCGGTCGAGCTCGGCCGCGGTCGGGGTCCGCTGGTCCGTCCATCCCGACTCGTCCCACCCGTGCCCGATCACGATCGCGTCGGCCGGCAGCGTCGCGGCGTGCGCGGCGACGGCGTCCAGGACCCGCAGCCTGGACGTGGTGCCGGCGAGGTTGAGGCCCCGCAGCGTGAACCCGGTGGCCGTGGTGTGCACGTGCGCGTCGACGAACGCGGGCGTCACGAGGGCCCCGTCGAGGTCCACGACCCGGTCGACGCGTCCCGCCCCGACGGGTGCGTCGGCGGTCGGGCCGAGCCAGGCGATCGTGTCGCCGTCGACGAGCATCGCCGTCGCGGACGGGTCGGCGGGGGTGTGGACGCGGCCGTCACGGAAGAGGGTTCGCATGCGGCTCAGTCTGCCAACCCGGGTGGTGCTTCGGTCCCCAGCCGCGCCTGAAAAAGGTCCCGGACACCCGCGTCGCCCCGCAGCAGCCGCAGCGCGTAGTCGGCGTGCCCCGGGACGTAACCGTTGCCGATGAGCATCGTCACATCCGCCGCCAGCCCTTCGGCGCCGAGCGCCGCGGCGGGGAACGACGTGGCCATCGAGAAGAAGATCACGGTGCCACCTGGCGCAGTGGCCAGGACGGCGGCGTGCTCGCAGCCGGGGACGTCGACGCAGACGACGGTGACGTCGGCGGCGCCGCCGGCCGTGCGGTCGAGGGCGGCGGCGAGCCCGACAGCGTCGCGGGCGTCGGCGATGACGACGTCGTCGGCAAGGGCGGCGGCGGTGAGCCGGGCCCGTTCGCTCTCGTCGCGGACCACCCCGACGGTCCGGACCGCGGTCGCGTCACCGCCGGCGGCGCCGCCGGTGTCTCGGGCGGTGTCTCCGGCTGTGTCTCGGGCGGTGTCTCCGGCTGTGTCTCGGGCGGTGTCTCGGGCGGTGTCTCGGGCGGCGGCGAGGGCCAGGGAGCCGCTCTTGCCCGCCGCGCCGAGGACCGCGACCGTCAGCGGCCCACTCGCAGCGGCGCGGGCGTGCAGGGCCTGGCGCACGACCCGGGCGACCAGGGCGGGTGCGCCGCACACGTCGAGCACCGCGAGGGCGAGCTGCGGGTCGAGGTCGCCGGGCAGCACCGCGGCGATCGACCGGGCGAACAGGATCGCGTGCCCGTCGCAGGGGACCTGCTCCGACAGCCCGTCCCAGTCGCGCAGGTCGTCGGCGATGCGCAGCGGGGTCAGGGTCAGCGACACCAGAGTCGCGACCCGGTCACCCACCCGCAGCCCGAGCGGCGACGCCGGACCGGCGGCCTCGACGGTGCCGATGAGCATGCCGCCGGAGCCGGTGACCGGGTTGTGCATCTTGCCGCGGCGCTCGACGATGTCCAGCACGGCCGCACGGACCTTCGCGCCGTCACCGCCGTGCTCGGTCCGCAGCTGGTGGAACGACGCGGCGTCGAGGTTGAGCCGCTCCACCCGGATGCGGACCTCGTCGGCGCCGATGACCGGGTCGGGGTCCAGCCGGTGGGCGGCCTGGGGCAGCACCCCGGCCGGTTCCAGCACCCGGTGCAACCCGATCGGCGAAGTCATTTCCCGCACTGCCACAAGTTAGCCGAAGATTTTCCGGCACACCAGCGCAGACGCGGGAAGAACTACCGCACGCGGGTAGTGGACAGCGTCAGGACGTGCTCGACCAGACCGATCAGGACCGCCTTGCTCGACTCCCGGTCCCGCGCATCACACAACAGCAACGGCACATGCCCGTCCAGATCCAAGGCCTCCCGGACCTCCACCTCCGTGTACGCCGACGCGTCATCGAAACAGTTCACCGCCACCACGAACGGCGTGTTACGCCGCTCGAAGTAATCGATCGACGGGAAACAGTCCGCCAGCCGCCGCGTGTCCGCCAGGACCACCGCACCCAGCGCACCCAGCGCCAGCTCGTCCCACAAGAACCAGAACCGGTCCTGACCCGGCGTACCGAACAGGTACAGCACCACGTCCTGCCCGATCGTGATCCGCCCGAAGTCCATCGCCACCGTCGTGGTCGACTTGCGTTCCACCCCGGTCAGGTCATCCGTGCCGATCCCCGCCGCCGTCAGCGACTCCTCCGTCTGCAACGGCCGGATCTCACTCACCGCACCCACGAGAGTCGTCTTCCCGGCACCGAACCCACCCGCGACCAGAATCTTGATCGCCGTCGGAACCGGCCTAGAGCGCCCGGAGTCCATTGATCACCGCCTTGAGGATGCTCTCGCTCGGCAGCTCGCCCGCCGCCGGAGGGTGGTACATCTCGATCAGGCCCTGACCCAGCAGGTCACCCAGCAGCACCCGCACCACACCGAGCGCCAGGTCCAGGTGCGACGCCAGCTCCGCCACCGCCAGGGGTTCCCGCGCGTACGCGAGGATCGCCCGGTGCTCCGGCTGCAGCCCGTACCCGACGTCCGACAGCGCCGCCCGGTTCGCCACCACCATCGCGACCACGTCGAACGACCCCGACGCCGGATGGACCCGCCCGCCCGTCATCGCATACGGCCGCACCACCGGACCCGCGTCCCGGTCCACCCACGTGTGATCCGTCCACGGCTCCGCCGACAGGTCACCCCGCGGCCGCTCCGGCCACGGCTGCTCACCCCGCGACGGCTCCCCGCGCGGGTCGGCCTGCTCAGGCCACGGCACCCCGCCACGACGCTGGTCCGCCCGGTACTGGTCGGCGCGCTGCTGCTCCGCCCACTGCTGCTCGACCCACAGTTGCTCGGCCTGACCCGGCTCACCATGACCCAGCTCACGACCCAGCTCGCGCCCCGGGTCGCCGCGGTCGGGCTGACCGGCGGCATGCCGGCCCGGCGGGGTCGTCATCCGCCGGCCGCCGGGCGCGCCGACGTCGACAGGTTCTGCCCCACCCGCTGCACCAGCATCGCCATCTCGTACGCGATCAGGCCGATGTCCGCGTCCGACTCCGCCAGGACCGCCAGGCACGCACCGCGACCCGCCGCCGTCACGAACAGGAACGCCGACTCCATCTCGATGATCGTCTGCCGCACCGGCCCACCACCGAAATGCCGCCCCGCACCCCGCGCCAGGCTCTGGAACCCCGCCGCGACCGCCGACAGGTGCTCCGCGTCCTCCTGCGACAGGCCCTTCGACGCGCCCATCATCAGCCCGTCCACCGACAGCACCACCGACCGCTGCACCGACGGCACCCGATCCACCAGATCGTCCAGCAGCCAGTTCAGACCGGTGTTGCTCCCCTGCGCCGCCGTCATCCCGCCACCCCGTCACGACCCGTGCCGCCAGCGCTGCCACCCGTGCTGCCACTGGTGCTGCCACTGCTGGTACTGCTCTCGTCCGCGACGGCGTCGCCACTGGCGTGCCGGCCCCGCGCGGTGCCCGCCTGGAACGACGACATCATCCGGCGCAGCTGCTCCGGCGACCGGCTCGCCGGCGGCACCTCCACGTCGTCCAGGTCACCGGACGCCGCCGTGTCCTGCTGCAGCTGCGGCGCGAGACTCTGCTGCCGCACCCGCTTCGGCAGCCCCCGCGGCCCCACGCCCTGCGCCGTCCCGGATGTCTTGGAGGTCCCGGACGCCACGGACCCGGTCTCCGCACCGGACCCGGCCGGCGCCTCCGCCCGCCCGGCCGGCCGCTGCCGCGGCAACGGCCCCGGACCGGAGCGACGCCCGTCCGGTACCACCGACAACGCCGGACGCTGCCCGATCGAGGACGCCGGCAGCACCTGCGTGTGCTCCGGAACCTCATCCGCACCGTCGCCCGGCAGCCACGAGAACGGCTCCCGCGCCACGACCTGCATCTCGTGCGTGTTCGACAGGTCCGCCGGCGCCCCCGGCGGCAGCGGAGACGGCAGCGCACCCGGCTGCGCCACCACGAGGTCCGCCGGCAGCAACGCCACCGCGGTCACCCCACCGAACGGCGAGGACCGCAGCACCACCCGCACCCCGTGCCGCGCCGCCAGCTGCGCCACCACGAACAGCCCCAGCCGCGCACTGTTCGCCGGGTCGAACTCCGGCGGCTCCGCCAGCCGCCGGTTCGCCTCCACGATCGCCTGCGCCGACATCCCCAGCCCACGGTCCTCGACCTCGATCACGAAACCGTTCGGGACCATCTGACCCGTCACGTGCACCCGCGTGTGCGGCGGCGAGTACGCCGTCGCGTTCTCGATCAGCTCCGCCAGCAGATGGATGATGTCACCGACGGCCCGCCCGACCACCGCACCCTCACCGATCTGCTGCACCTGCACCCGCGCGTAGTCCTCGACCTCCGACACCGCGCCACGCACCACGTCGATCACCGACACCGGGTTGCGCCAGCCCCGCCCGGGCGCCGCACCCGCCAGGATCACCAGGTCCTCCGCGTGCCGCCGCATCCGCGTCGCCAGGTGGTCGACCCGGAACAGGTCCGCCAGGTCGTCCGGCTCCGACGTACGCCGCTCCATGCCGTCCAGCAGCGACAACTGCCGGTGCAGCAGCGTCTGCGACCTGCGGGCGATGTTCAGGAACACCTCGTTCATCCCCTGCCGCACCGACGACTCCTCCACCGCCGAGGCCACCGCCGTGCGCTGCACCGAGTTGAACGCCTCACCCACCTGACCGATCTCGTCCGTGCCCAGGCGCAACGGCGGCGCCTCCGCCGCCACGTCCACCTGCACGCCCCGCCGCAACCGCGACACCACCGACGGCAGCCGCTCGTCGGCGAGTTCGAGGGCCGCGGCCCGCAGCCCGTCCAGGCGCCGGGCCAGGGACCGGCCGATGCGCACCGACAGCACCAGCGACAGGATCACCGCGAGGAGGCCCAGCGCACCCGCGACACCCAGCCGCAGGAAGATCGCGTCCGAGGCGTCCTGCGCCGCCTCCACGTTGTCGGCCTGCACCTCGGCCCGGAACCGCTTCAGGTCCCCGTTCACCGGGTCGAACGCCGCCCGCCACGCCTGCAGGTTGATCCCCGCCGCCTCCGCCGTCCCCGGCGGCGTCGCCAGGAGCTGGTTCTCCAACTGCGTCAGCTTCTGCATCGGGTCACCGCCGGCGAACACCCCGAACCGCGCCTGGATGTCCGGCGGCAGCAGCGTCACCCCGTACGGCAGGATCAGCCGCTTCTGCCCGATCAGCGCGACCAGCTCCGTGTGGATCGACGCGGTGAACGCGTTGCTCGCCGCCGCCTGCGTGATCAGCGCGTCCTCCTGCGAGAACAGGTCCCGGGACAGCCCCAGCACGAACACGCCGGTCGCCTCCTCGGTGACCTCGGAGTCCTGATGGTTCGTCACCGACTCGCCGATGCCGTACGTGCCGGTGATGATCGCCGAGTACGCCTGCCGCACCGCGTCCGCCAGCCCACCGTTGTCCGCCAGCTGCCGCAGCTGCGGCAACGCGTCCAGGGCCTTCGTCGACGTCGCGAGCGCCCGTTTCGTCTCCGCGCTCGCCACGTCCTGGAAGTCCTTGTCGGCGGCCAGCTCCCGGAACTCCCGGACCTCCAGGTCCGTCTTCGCCCGCTGCTCCTGGACCGCCGCGGCGTTCTTGCGGCCACCCGCGACGAACACCGTCGTCAGCTGCCGCTCGATCTGCAGCTCCTCGACCATCGCCTCGGCGGGTTCGGTGAGCTTGTCACTGACCAGCTTCGAGTTCCGCAGGTCGAGCGCCGGCTGGAGGGTGAAGCTCACCGCGAACAACCAGATCGCGACGAGCATGACGATCGGGATCGCCAGCATCGCCGTGATCTTGGCGCGGATGGACCAACGGTTGTTCATGGGACCTCAGACCTCGGGCATCGCTTACGGTGCAGTTCGGTTGCGGACCGCCACCGTAAGCGGGCCCGGCGGTGACCCACCGTCATGTCCGCGGCCCCGCTTTTCCGACCAGCCGGATGACAGACAGCAGGATCTCCCGCCATGACTCGAAGAGCCGGAGAATTTTCGCTACCCTGACGGTTCTAGCGGAGAATTTCTGGAGGTGTGCCGTGCAGCCGTACGCGTATGAACGCCACGAGCTCGTCGAGCCGGACTGGCAACGCCTCCCCGGCTGGCGCGACGTCACCCGCGACGACTGGGAATCCGCCCAATGGCAGCGGGCCCACTGCGTCAAGAACATCGCCCAGCTGCGCACCGTCTACGGCGACCTCATCTCCGCCGACTTCTACGACGACCTCGCCCTCGACCAGGCCACCCAGGCCACCATGTCGATGCTCGTCCCACCCCACATGATCAACACGATGGTGCCGACCGGCGAGATCACCGACAAAACCCTGCTCGCCGACCCCGTCCGCCGCTACATGCTGCCCGTCGCCTCCGACCGGCTCACCGACTTCGCCTCACACCCCCACGCCAGCCGCGACTCACTGCACGAGCACGACATGTGGGTCGCCGAAGGCCTCACCCACCGTTACCCCACCAAGGTCCTCGCCGAACTGCTGTCCACCTGCCCCCAGTACTGCGGCCACTGCACCCGCATGGACCTCGTCGGCAACAGCACCCCCACGGTCGCGAAACTCAAGCTCGCCCTGAAGCCCGTCGACCGCTACGACGCGATGATCACCTACCTGAAGGGACAGCCCGGCGTCCGCGACGTCGTCGTCTCCGGCGGAGACGTCGCCAACGTCCCCTGGCCCCAGCTCGAGACGTTCCTGATGCGCCTGCTCGGCATCGACACCATCCGCGACATCCGCCTCGCCACCAAGGCCCTCGCCGGACTTCCCCAGCACTGGCTGCAACCCACCGTCGTCGAAGGCCTCGAACGCGTCGCCCGCACCGCCGCCCGCCGCGGCGTCAACCTCGCCATCCACACCCACGTCAACCACGCCCAGTCCCTCACCCCGCTCGTGGCCCGCGCCGCCCACACCGCCCTCGAGGTCGGCGTCCGCGACGTGCGCAACCAGGGCGTCCTCATGCGCGGCGTCAACGCCACCTCCGCCGACCTGCTCGACCTGTGCTTCGCGCTGCAGGGCGAGGCCGGCATCCTGCCGTACTACTTCTACATGTGCGACATGATCCCCAACGCCGAACACTGGCGCGTCGCCGTCTGGCAGGCCCAGCAGCTCCAGCACGACATCATGGGCTACCTGCCCGGCTACGCCACCCCGCGGATCGTCTGCGACGTGCCCTTCGTCGGCAAGCGCTGGGTCCACATGGTCACCGACTACGACCGGGAACGCGGCATCACCTACTGGACGAAGAACTACCGCACCTCCATCGAGGACTCGTCCATGGACCTCGACCGCACCTACCCGTACTACGACCCCATCGACACCCTGCCCGCCTCCGGCATCGCCAAGTGGCGAGCCGAGGCGCAGCTCCCGCTGGTCGCCTACGCTGGGTAAGTGCGCCGTAACCTTCTGCGCCTCCTCGGGTTGAGCCTCGCCGCGGTCGCCGTCATCCTCTACATCAACTCGATCGGCGACTCCGACGGCGCGTCCGGCCCCGACCCCGCCGGCCGCCTCCAGTGCGTCAAGGGCGGCCACATCGCCGCGGCCTACGCCACCGCCGCACCCACCACCCGCGAGACCCGCACCCCGGAGCAACTGGCGACCGCCTGGGCGAAGGCCCGCTCCAACACCCTGCTTCCCGGCCTGCACAAGGTGTACGAGCAAGCCGACCGCATCGACATCGCCTTCGACGCCAAGGCGCACACGGTCGCGGTGCTGACCTTCCGCGAGCACGACCCCCTCGGCTGGCACCTCGACGCGGTCGTCGCCTGCCAGCAACCCGTGACGCAACGCCCGTCAAGCTCGCCCAGCGGTCCCTGAACGACAAAAACGGAAATCTGCCGCGCAGCGGCCTCTTTTGTTCTGACGTGGCGGTAGCCACGTCCTCTAAGGCATCCTAGGACGCTAGGATGAGAGAGATTCCGCGATCGCGCGCAGCGCCCGCACGACGTCGCCGTCCGCGGGCTGGACCTGCACACAGACGTGGTCGGCACCGGCGTCCAGGTGCGCCCGCACGGCCGCCGCCAGGACGGTGGCATCGCCGTGGGCGACCAGCCGGTCGACGAGCGCGTCGCTGCCGCCGCCGGCGATGTCCTCGGCGGTGAAGCCGGCACGCAGCATGTTGCCGGTGTAGTTCACCAGGTTCAGGTAGACGGCGAGGAACGCCCGCGCGCTGCGCCGTGCCGTGTCCGCATCGGTGTCCAGCACCACCGTCTGCTCGGGTGCGACCAACGCGTCCGGGCCGAGCGCGGCCCTGGCCTCCCGGGTCTGCGCGGGCACCGTGAGATAGGGGTGCGTGCCGGCGCTGCGCTGCGCGGCCAGGGCCAGCATGCGAGGCCCGAGCGCCGACAGCACGCGATCCCCGGCGGGAACCCCCCGCTCGTCCAGCACGTCGAGGTAACGCGCCATGGCCTCCACGGGACGCGTGCGGGCCGCGTTGGCCTCACGGTGCCCGGAGCCGATGCCGAGCAGCAACCGCCCAGGATGCCTGGCCTGGATCCGGTGATACGAGTCGGCGAGCTCGGCCGGGTCCGACGCCCAGATGTTGACGATGCCGGTCGCCACGGTGATCGTGTCGGTGCCGTCGAGCAGTGCCTCGGCGGGCCGCAGGTCCGAGCCCGGCGAGCTGCCCTGCCAGATCGTGCCGTAACCGAGCCCCTCAATGGTCCTGGCCATCGCAGGATCGACCAACCTGACACCCCGCCACACACCGACCGTGCCGAGTCGTTGGCTCCAGCTCATTGCTTCTCCTCCTGAGTGCCGCCACACATCGCCTACAGCGTCCTAGGATACTAGGTGGACGACCCACCCGCGCTGCTCCGCGTCCGTCAGGGCGCTGACGAGCACGTCGACGCCGGCGGCCCGCAGTGCGGCCATCTCGTCGGCGAGCCAGTCGCCACCGCGTGGTTTGGCCATGGTGCTCAGCCGCCCGGGACCGGGCTGCTCGACGGTGAACAGGGCGGGGCGCATCAGGCCGCACCTGCCTCTCGGGCGAGGACCACAACGCGCGGACCGCGCCACGTGGTCAGACGTGGCGCGGTCCGCAGCGTGTAGAGCTTCCTAGGACAATGTGTAGCGGGGTCAGGACACCGCCAGCGAGTGGATGGCGCCGGCGCGGGTGCCGAAGTACATGGCGCCCTTCCACACGGCCGGGGTCGACTCGATGCAGCCGCCGATCTTCAGCTCCCACAGCAGCTTCGGCTGGGCGTTGGTGTCCTTCACGTCGTACGCGTGCATGATGCCGGAGCAGTCGCCGATGAACAGCGTGTCGTCGACGACCACCGGGGACTGCCAGGTCTCGTTGCCGGGCACGTGGAACTTCCAGCGCACCGCACCCGTGGCGCGGTCCAGGCCCATGACGTCGCCGCCGGTGGTGTCGTAGATGGCGATGTCCTTGAACAGCGCCGGCGTGCCCCAGATCCCGGCGGGCTTGCTCCCCTGGTCCTTCACCGCCCACACGACCGGGTTGTCGGGCTTGGACGGGTCGAGCTTCAGCATCTGCCCGATCTGCTTGGAGCGGGCGTTGCCCTTCTCGTACTCGGAGCCGACGTAGAGGAAGCCGGCCTCGTCGATGACGATCGAGGCGTCGGTGTCGTCGCCGGTCCAGAAGCGGAACACCCGGGTCGGGGTCTTGCCCGCCTTCAGGCCGCTGATGTCCCAGCCTTGCACGAGGCCACCGGAGTTGGCGAAGTACACGGTGTCCTTGTAGATCGACACGGAGTTCTCGATGGAGACGTTGGTGTCGCCGAAGTCCTTGAGCAGCTGCGCGTCCCAGCCCGGGGTGTTGAACACCAGCTTCGGGTTCACGGTGACCTTGCCGTTGGCGTCGTAGCCGCGGTTGAGCTTCACGATGTGGAACTGGCTGTTCTCACCGCCCTCGAACAGGTAGTCGTCGATGATGAGGCCGGAGCCGTCCCAGTCGTCGTTCCACATCGTCGGCTTCACCGCGCTCGCCGACAGCTTCCACAGCTCCGTCGGCTTGCCCCGGTCCAGGGCGATGACCCGGTAGTAGTTGTCGCGGGAGCCGGAGTACAGCAGCGGGAAGCCGTCCGGGTCCATCGTCACGGTGCCCTTGATGATGTCGCCGGTCATGAAATCCGGAATGATGCGCTCGCCGGTGGCGGCGTCCAGGAAGTGGATGGCACCGTCGTAGGCGCCGAACACGACCCAGGTCCGGCCGTCCTTCTCGAACACGGCGGGCTGGCCGGTCCAGCCGTTGCCGCACCACTGCGTCGTCTTGCCCTTGTCCTCCGACATCCGGCACAGGCCGCCGGTCTTCGGGAACTGCCACTTGTGCACCGGCATCGTGCGCGGCACCGGGCCCTGGCCGTAGTAGGTGCGGGTCGGGTTGCCGCGGAACGTCAGCAGGCCCTGGACCTTCGTCCCGTACGGCTTGCCCACCAGGTCCGGATCGGACCAGCCGGCGAACGGCGGTTTCGACGGCGCCGCGGACGTCGACGCGGCGGCGGCAGCACCGTTCGCGGAGACTTCCGGTTTCTCCGAGACGGTGTCGCGCAACGCGTACGCGGTGGTGGCGAGCCCGCCCAGGACCAGGACCAGGGCGGCGGCGAGCATGAGACGGAACGTCCCCGTACGTGACATGGCGACAGTATGTCGATCCCTTGCCACTGTGGGGCTCCCCCGAACGGCGTTATGGGATCCGTGCCACCGGACTCACCCCGGCTTTTCGAAGTGCTGGTAGTCCACTCCGGTGCGCCAGGCACCGCCCCAGGCGAAGCCCTCGGCCTTGAACGCGGTCACGACCGCGTCACCGGCGACGATCATCCCGGGCCTGACGTCGCGGCGGTCCAGGTAGTCCTTGCCAGCCGGCGGCATGATCTGCTTGCCCGGCAGGTACGGGTTCTCCACGGTGTTGACGTCGATGGCCCGGCCGTAGGCGTGGTTGGACCAGTGCGTGGTGTTCGGCACGTTGCGGCAGTTGAAGCCGGACGTGTTGTCGGCGGCCATCGACGCGTCGTCGCTGCCGTCGAACGCCTCGATGGTCTGCATGCCGCGGATCGGGAAGCGCGCCGCGTAGAGCTTCGCGAAGACCCGCACGACCGCGTCGGCGATCGCCTTGTGCACGACGAGCTCCCCCACCTTCGCCGCGCCGTCGAAGTCGACGTAGGACAGCCGCAGCAGCCGCAGGTCGTCCAGGCCGACCGGGCAGCCGGGCCGCCACGACACGCCGGTCATCCGCTGCCTGGCCGCCGCCGGCAGGACCTCGACGGTGCCGACGAAGGCGGCAGGGCTCGGGGACGCCGCAACCGACGCAGCGGCGGCCGACGAGGCGGCGACGGTCGGTGACGGGGGTGCGCCGCTCGCCGCCGTGCCGCCGGTCCCGCCGCCGCAGCCCGCGAGCACGAGCAGGACCAGCACGAATGCGGGTATCGGGCGGGTCCGGGCGCGGATCGACATGGGGTCGATACTATGTGTCGTGCCGGTTGACCAGCGCAGACGACGCGCCCCGCAAGTCCTGCTCGCGATCACCGCTCTTCTGGCCGTGCTGACGGCATGTGGCGGGAAGCCATCCGCCTCGGCCCAGCCGGTCGCGTCCGCGTCGGCGACGGCGTCCGCCGAGTCGTCACCGACGGTCGATGCGTCACCGTCCGCCGCGCCGTCGGCGTCGGCGTCCAAGGCGTCACCGTCACCGTCACCGTCGGTGTCGAAGAAGGCGGCCGCCGCCGGGACCACGGCCGCGGCGAACGACGCGTCCCGGCTCAAGACGCTGCCGGCCAACACCACACAGGTCGTCATCGTGCAGGCGGCGAGCGCGTCGGCGACGACCGCGAGCCTGCGGGCGTATGCGAAGACCGGCGGGGTCTGGCAGCCGGTCCTGTCCGCGATGTCCGCCCGGATCGGTGGCAACGGCTTCAGCGGCGACAAGCACGAGGGCGACAAGACGACCCCGACCGGCGTGTTCTCCTTCGACGGCACCATGTACGGCATCGCCGCCAACCCCGGCGTGAAGTACGCCTACCACAAGGTGGTCCAGGACGACTGGTGGGACGAGAACAGCTCGTCGCCGGGCTACAACACGTTCCACCACGGCGCGAACCCGGGCGGGCCGAGCGAGCCGCTGTGGCAGATCAGCCCGCAGTACACGTATTTCGCGGTAATCCGGTACAACATGCCGGCGACGCCTGGCCGTGGCTCCGGCATCTTCCTGCACCAGGCCACCGCCGGCGCCACGCTCGGTTGCGTGAGCCTGCCGCAGGGCGACCTGGTGGCGCTGCTGCGCTGGCTGAACCCGGCGGCGAACCCGCGGATCGTACTGTCGCCGACCTCGCAGCTGTCGCGCTACTGACCCCCCGCCGGCGTCAGACGACGTGGACGGTGCCGCAGTCGGGGCAGGCGAAGACGTGCAGGTCGCCGTCGAGGCGCAGGCCGGTCGGGCGTTCGTAGGCGTCCCCGTGCGGGGCGGACCAGTCCAGGTCCTGTTCTTCGACGGGGATCCAGTGGTACGTCTCGGCGTCGTACTCGTGGTCGGTGACGACCAGCAGCAGGTCGGCCGGTGTGCCGCACTGCGGGCAGGGGGTCTCGCCGGGGCGGCGCGGGTAGCCGCCGACCTTCCAACCGGGCGCGACGAACCCGGCGGCCACCCCGGGCGGCATCCGGTCACGGACGGCCTTGGGCAGGGCGCCGGCGCTCGGGCGGTCCATGATCTGCTCCGGGTGCAGCACGCACGGCGTGAGGAGCCACTCGGCCCGCTCGACGTCGCCCTGTGGCGGGTCGGTGAGCAGGTCGGCCGGGAGGTCCGCGGCGCGGCGGCGGCGGACCTGCACGGCGGGTCCGAGGGTGTCGCGGAGGTGTTCGACCGGGCACCACAGCACCTGCAGCAGGTCGACGTCCTGCGAGTCGTGCACGGCGCCGGCGCGGTCCCTGGCGACCGGGACGGTGCGCGGCAGGTCGGGGATGTCCGAGGCCCACAGCTGCGCCACCGGCACGAGCGGGTTGGGGCGGGCGTGGCGGCGGCCGTCGCGCAGTTCGCGGGTGCAGACCGGCCACGGCTCGTCGGCGGGCCACGCGAGGGGGCCGCCGGCATGGCTGTCGCCGACGCCGGGCGTCCCGCGCCGCGGGTGCAGCCGGGTCGCGGTCCTGCCGAGCGCGGCGAGCTCCGGGTACTCGGCGAGGATCTCCGGCGCGAGCGGCGGAGTGATCATGAAGTCGAGGATAGTCATGACGAAAGTCGCGAAGCGGAAAGATCGCGCAGCTTGCTCGTTTTACGCAACCGCCTGGCAACCGAACCACAGGATGATCATGGTGGCCGGGGGCGGTTGCGGGCGCGTTGCGCAATTGTTACCGCCAACAACAATTTCGAAATCGTGGCGGCCTTGTGCCCACGGGCCGTTGGGGAATACGTTGCCGGACACAACAATCACCGTCGTCCCGAAGACACACCCCGACGGTGGACTCCCGCCCCGAACCCCCTAGCGCCCCGTCGAGGCGCATATTTGAAAGGACCCGTGCAAATGCGCAAAGGGATCCTCTCCCTGTTGGCGGTAGGCGTCCTTGCCACCGGCGGGCTCACCGCCTGTGGCGACGACAAGGCCTCCGACCCCGGCACCGGTAGCGGTAACACCAAGAAGGCGAAGATCGGCGTCATCCTGCCCGACAGCAAGTCCTCCGCCCGCTGGGAGACCGCGGACCGCAAATACCTCGAGCAGGCGTTCAAGACCGCCGGCGTCGACTACGACATCCAGAACGCGCAGAACGACAAGGCCGCGTTCCAGACCATCGCCGAGCAGATGATCACGGGCGGCGTCAACGTCCTCATGATCGTCAACCTGGACTCCGGCACCGGCAAGGCCGTGCTGGACAAGGCCAAGTCCGCCGGTGTCGCGACGATCGACTACGACCGGCTCACGCTGGGCGGGTCCGCGGCGTACTACGTCAGCTTCGACAACGTCGCGGTGGGCAAGCTGCAGGGTGAGGGCCTCGTCAAGTGCCTCACCGACGCCAAGGTCACCAAGCCGGTCGTCGCCGAGCTCAACGGCTCGCAGACCGACAACAACGCGACCCTGTTCAAGCAGGGCTACGACGGCGTGCTCAAGGCCAAGTACGACAGCGGCGAATACGTCAAGGGCCCGGACCAGTGGGTCGCGGAGTGGGACAACACCACCGCCGGCACCACCTTCGAGCAGATGCTGACCTCGACGCCGAACATCGCGGGCGTCCTGGCCGCCAACGACGGTCTCGGCAACGCCGCGATCAACATCCTCAAGAAGCAGAAGCTCAACGGCAAGGTCCCGGTCACCGGTCAGGACGCGACCGTCCAGGGCCTGCAGAACATCCTCAACGGTGACCAGTGCATGACCGTCTACAAGGCCGTCAAGCAGGAGGCCGACGCGGCCGCCAAGCTCGCCATCGGCCTGGCCAAGGGTGAGAAGGGCGCCACCTCCCAGAAGGTGACCGACCCCGAGGGCAAGCGTGAGGTCGACGCCGTCCTGCTGACCCCGAAGTCGATCACCAAGGACAACGTGAAGGACGTCATCGACGACGGCTATGTCACGGTCGCCGAACTGTGCACCGGCGACTTCGCCGCCAAGTGCGCCACGGCGGGCATCAAGTAGCAACACCGCAGCGCGCGCCCGGTGTCCGCAGTCCCCCACTGCGGGCACCGGGCCGTGCCTGTGATCGAACGCCACCCGTCGGACATGCAAGAAGGAGCATCGTGACCGACACACCTCTGCTGGAGGTCCGTGGGCTCAACAAGAGCTTCGGACCCGTCCAGGTCCTGCGGGACGTGGACTTCTCCGCGCACGCCGGCCAGGTCACCGCCCTCGTCGGCGACAACGGCGCCGGCAAGTCCACCCTGGTCAAGTGCCTCGGCGGGATCTACTCGATCGACTCGGGCGAGTACCTGTTCGACGGTAAGCCGGTCACCGTCCACGGGCCGCGCGACGCCGCCGCGCTCGGCGTCGAGATCGTCTACCAGGACCTCGCGCTCTGCGACAACCTTGACATCGTCCAGAACATGTTCCTCGGCCGCGAGATCAAGAGCGGCATCGTCCTGGACGACATCACGATGGAGCAGAAGGCCGCGGAGACCCTCGCGGGGCTGTCGGTGCGCACGGTGAGGTCGGTCCGCCAGCACGTGTCGAGCCTGTCCGGCGGGCAGCGGCAGACGGTCGCGATCGCGAAGGCCGTGCTCTGGAACAACCGCCTCGTCGTGCTCGACGAGCCCACCGCCGCCCTCGGCGTCGCGCAGACCGCCCAGGTCCTGGAGCTGGTGCGCCGCCTCGCCGACAACGGCCTCGCCGTGGTGCTCATCTCGCACAACATGAACGACGTGTTCGCGGTCGCCGACCGCATCGCCGCGCTGTTCCTCGGCCAGATGTGCGCCCAGGTGAGCGCCACCGACGTGACCCACTCGCAGATCGTGGAGCTGATCACCTCCGGTCGCAGCGGCGACCTCGGGCTCCGCCAGAACGGAGCGACGCTATGACCGGTCCCAAGCTGAGCAAGGGCGACGTCAAGACCGTGTCCACGGTTCCTCCGGAGGAGAAGGCGACCGGCGGCCAGCCGGCGACCCTGGGGCTCTACGTCAGCACCTACTTCGCGAAGGTGCGCGGCGGGGACATGGGCGCCCTGCCCGCGATCCTCGGCCTGATCGTGCTGACGATCATCTTCTCCGTCGCGCGCCCGGTGTTCTTCAGCGCGGCCAACTTCGCCAACCTGCTCTCCCAGGGTGCCGCCGTCACGGTCATCGCCATGGGCCTGGTGTTCGTGCTGCTGCTCGGCGAGATCGACCTGTCCGCGGGCTACGCCAGCGGCGTCTGCGCCGCGGTTCTGGCGACCCTGCTGACCACGCACGGCTTCCCCTGGTACGTGGCGATCCTCGGCGCCGTCGTCACCGGTGTCGTGATCGGCATCGTCATCGGCCTGCTGGTGGCGAAGATCGGCATCCCGTCGTTCGTGGTGACGCTCGCCGCGTTCCTCGCCTTCCAGGGCACGGTGCTGCTGCTCATCAAGGGCGGCACGATCATCTCCGTCGACGACCCGACCATCAAGAAGATCAACTTCGACGGCCGGTTCACCCCGCTGCAGGGCTGGATCCTCTACGGCGTCACCATCGCCGCCCTCGCCGCGCTGCAGCTGTGGAAGCGCACCAGCCGGGCCCGCCGCGGCCTGGCTGTCGAGCCGGTGTCCGTCGTCGCGCTGCGGGTCGGCGGCGTCGCCGCGCTCATGGGTGTCGCCGTGTACGTGCTCAACCTCGAGCGCGGCCGCAACATCCTGTTCTCGCAGAAGGGCGTCCCGATGGTCGTCCTGCTCATCGGCATCCTGCTGGTGATCTGGACGTTCGTGCTGGGCCGCACCGGCTACGGCCGGCACCTCTACGCCGTCGGCGGCAACAAGGAGGCGGCCCGCCGGGCCGGCATCAACGTCGACGGGATCCGCATCTCCGTCTTCGTCATCTGCTCGGCCATGGCGGCCGTCGGCGGCATCATCGCCGCGTCCCGGCAGGCGTCGGTCGACCCGAACACCGGCGGCAGCAACGTGCTGCTCTACGCGGTCGGCGCGGCCGTCATCGGCGGCACCAGCCTCTTCGGCGGCAAGGGCCGGGTCCTGGACGCCGTCCTCGGCGGCGCGGTCGTCGCCGTCATCGAGAACGGCATGGGCCTCATGCAGTACAGCGCCGGTCAGAAGTTCATCGTCACCGGTGTCGTCCTCCTCGCCGCCGCCGGCATCGACGCCCTGTCGCGGCGCCGGGCCGCGTCCGCCGGGCTGAGATAGCCGCACCGTCCTGCCGTCCGGTTCCGGGTCGCCGCAACGGCCCTGTTCCGGCCGGCAGGACGGTCGTACGGTAAGCGGCAGGCACCACCAACGAGAAAGACGAGCATGCGCGTCGGCCCCAGCCAGGAGGAGATCCGCAGGAGCAACCTCGGTGCTCTCCTGCGTTCCGTGCACCTCCACGGCGCCATGTCCCGCGCCGACCTCACCACCAGCCTGGGCCTCAACCGCAGCACCATCGGCGCGTTGACCGCCGACCTCGCCGCCGCCGGGCTCGTCAGCGAGGGCGTGCCCCGCGAGCAGCGCGGCCGGGCCGGCCGCCCGTCCCTGGTCGTGCGCCCCGAGTCCGAGCACGTCTACGTCTTCGCGTTCGCCGTCGAGGTCGACCGGATCGTCGCCGCCCGCGTCGGCCTCGGCGGCGTCGTGCTCGACCGGCACGCCGCCGTGCGGGAACGCGGCGACCGCAGCGCCGCGCAGGTCGTCGCGCCGATCGCCGACTTCGTCCGGCAGATGCAGAAGGCCGCCCCGCCCGGCGCCCGGCTCGTCGGCAGCGCCGCGGCGGTCTCCGCCATGGTGCGCCGCGAGGACGGCTTCGTCCGGCTCGGCCCCGAGCTCGGCTGGGTCGACCAGCCCCTCGGCGAGGCCCTCGCCGACGTCATCATCAGCACCGGTGTCGACCTGTTCCCGGCCACCCGGCTGCGCGCGCCCACGACCCCCGGTGCCGGCGCCATGCCCGCCCAGCGGCCGGCCCCCGACGACGACCTGGTGGACGCCGGCGACGGCCGGACGCTGCTGGCCCGGCGCGGACCGGCCGGCACGGCCAGCGCGGCCAGCGGAGCCGACGAGGCCGACCTGCCCGACGACGACGTCCCCGACACCGAGACGGACGACGGCGGCGGAGGCAGTGACGCGACGCGGCAGCTGGTGCAGGTGCGCAACAACGCCGACCTGGCCGCGCTCGCCGAACACGCCCGCGGCGCCGCCGTCGGCTGTGACAACGTCGTCTACCTGTACGGCGACGCCGGCGTCGGCGGCGGGATCATCGCCGCCGGGCGGCCCGTGACCGGCCACGGCGGCTACGGCGGCGAGGTCGGCCACATGGTCGTCAACCCCGCCGGCAAGCCGTGCAGCTGCGGCTCCCACGGCTGCTGGGAGACCGAGATCGGCGAGCACGCGCTGCTGGCCGCCGCCGGGCGCGACCCGTCCTCCGGCCGCGAGGGCATCCTGTCCGTCGTGGACGCCGCCGGGCGCGGCGACGCGTCCGCGCAGGCGGCGGTCCGGCAGGTCGGCGACTGGCTCGGGTTCGGCGTGGCGAACCTCGTCAACATCTTCAACCCCGAGATGGTGATCTTCGGCGGCACGCTGCGGGAGGTGTACCTGGCCTCCGCCGCACAGGTGCGCAGCCGCCTCAACCGCAACGCGCTGCCCGCCTGCCGCGAGCACGTCCGGCTGCGGACCCCGGTGCTCGGCGAGGACGCGGCCCTGCTCGGCGCCGCGGAACTCGCCTTCGAGCCGCTGTTCGCCGACCCCCTCGACTTCGCGTAACCCATAGCCGGGCACCGACGGCCGGGCGCTGGTCGTACACCTGCCGCCGACGCGAGCCGGGTGCGGTGAGGTTGCCGGGCAGCCCGACGTCTCAGTTCTCCTCCTTGTCACCCGATCTTGCCGGTCGCTGGACGGGAACGACTACGGGGAGGCGACATGTTGCGCAGACTGTGGCACGTCGTGGCCCCGACCCGGGGCTACGCGATCCTTTGCGGCACCGCGGCCGCCGTCACCGCGGTCCTGCTCGTCGCGCTCCTCACCGGGGCCGGCGGGCCGATCGTGGCGCAGAACACGTCCAACGTCGCCCTCTTCGCCGCCGCCCTCGCCGCCGCCTGGGGGTGCTTCGCCAAGGCGCTGCGCCCCGGTGGACGCCGGGCGCGGTCGTCGTGGACGCTGACCGGGCTGGGCGCGTTCTCCTGGGCCGTCGGGCAGATGTTCTGCATCTGGTACGAGACGATCCTGGGCACCGAGGTCCCGTTCCCGTCGCTCGCCGACGCCGGCTACTTCTGGATGATGCCGCTCACCGCCGCCGGGCTGCTGCTGCTCCCGGCCAGCCGGCAGAGCGTCGCCCAGCAGGCCCGCAGCATCCTCGACGGCCTCATGATCGCTGCGTCGCTGCTGCTCATCACCTGGGTGCTGATCCTCGGTCCGCTCGCCCGGCAGGGTGCGGACAGCTTCCTCGCGCTGCTCGTCACGCTGTGGTATCCGGGCGGCGACGTCGTCGTGCTCACCATCGTGCTGTTCATGGTCGCCCGGCTGCGCAGCGGCGGGCAGCGGCCCATGTCGCTGCCCCTGGTCGGGACCGGCCTGGCCGCGTTCACCGTGTCCGACAGCGGCTACGCGTACCTGACCCTGATCGACAGCTACGGCTCCGGCGCGGTCCTCGACCTCGGCTGGTTCATCGGGTTCGTCCTGATCCTGCTCGCCTCCCGCAAGCCCAACCAGCAGCACGAGGCCGAGAGCCCCGACGCGCTGACCCGCCCGCTCGGCGTCATGCTGCCCTACCTCGCCGTCATCGGCTCCCTGGTGACCAGCAGCCTCGAGGTGCTGCGGCACGGCACCCACGACGTGGTCGTGTCGTGGACCCGCTCCGCGATCATCCTGCTCATCGTCGGCCGGCAGCTGCTCACCCTGCTGGAGAACCGCGGCCTGACCCGCGACCTGGAGAACCGGGTCGAGGCCCGCACCGCCGAGCTGCGCGCCAGCGAGCAGCGTTTCCAGGCCCTCGTGCAGCACAGCTCCGACGTCGTCACCGTCGTGTCGCTGGACGGCATCGTCACGTACCAGTCGGAGTCGATCGCCCGGGTCTTCGGCTACGAACGCGAGCAGGTCACCGGGCAGCGGCTCACCGAGTTCCTGCCGGACGAGGCCCGCGACCGGCTGGAGGAGGCGTTCGGCGCGGTCGCCGACACCCCCTACGCCAGCCGCGTCGTGGAGATCCCGATGCGCCACGCCGACGGCCACCACCGCCTCGCCGAGATCACCGTCACCAACCTGCTCAGCGACCTCAACGTGCAGGGCCTCGTGCTCAACTCCCGCGACATCTCCGAACGCAAGGAACTCGAGGACCAGCTCGTCCACGAGGCGTTCCACGACGGCCTCACCAAGCTGGCGAACCGGGCCCTGTTCAAGGACCGGGTCGAGCTGGCGCTGCGCCGCCGCGGCGACGCCGACATCGCCGTGCTGTTCCTGGACCTCGACGGGTTCAAGGAGGTCAACGACAGCCTCGGGCACGCTGCCGGCGACCAGCTCCTGGTCCAGGTCGCCGACCGGCTCGTCGCCGCGGTGCGCCCCGGCGACACCGTGGCCCGCTTCGGCGGCGACGAGTTCGCCGTCCTCATCGACTTGACCGCCGGCACCGCGGACGGTGCCGCCGATGACGCCGACGACCTCGCGACGCGCATCATCGACGCCCTGGACCGGCAATTCGACATCGACAACACCGAGATCCACGTGCAGGGCTCCATCGGCATCGCGCTGACCGGCCCGGACGCCTCCGACGCCGACCAGCTCATGCGCAACGCCGACCTCGCCATGTACCGGGCCAAGGCCGCCGGCGAGGGCACCTTCGCCCGCTACGACCCCGCCATGCACTCCGGTCTCGTCGACCGGCTCCAGCTGGCCGCCGACCTGCGCCGCGCGCTGGAGACCACCGGCGAGCTGGTCCTGTACTACCAGCCGACGATCGAGCTGCGCTCCGGCACCATCACCGGCTTCGAGGCGCTCGTGCGGTGGCAGCACCCGGTGCGCGGCATGATCTCCCCCGCCGACTTCATCCCCCTGGCCGAGTCCACCGGGCTGATCCGGCCCCTCGGCCAGTGGGTCCTCGCCGAGGCCTGCCGCCAGGGCGTCGAGTGGGCCGCGCACGACCCGGAGCGGGTCCTCACCATGGCCGTCAACGTGTCCGGCCGCCAGTTCGACCAGCCCGACCTGCCCGCGATCGTCGCCGGGGTCCTGGCCGACACCGGGCTGCCCGCGGAACGGCTGTGCCTGGAGATGACCGAGAGCGTCCTGATGACCGACACCGAGGAGAACCTCGCGGTCCTGCTCAGCCTCAAGGAGATCGGCGTCAAGCTCGCCATCGACGACTTCGGCACCGGGTACTCGTCACTGGCGTACCTGCGCCGCTTCCCCGTCGACACGCTGAAGATCGACCGGTCGTTCGTGGAGCGCATCGGCGGCGCCACCCCCGACGCGGCCCTGGCCCGCACGATCGTGCAGCTCGGGCAGAGCCTGGGGATGGCGACGGTCGCGGAGGGCATCGAGCAGTACGCGCAGTTCCTCGCGCTGCGCCGGATGGGCTGCGACCTCGCCCAGGGCTACTACTTCTCCCGGCCGCTGCCCGCCGAGGAGGCCGGCGCCCTGCTGCGCGACCCGGCCGCGCTCGCCGCCTGAACGCCGCCACCGGATCCCCCGGCCGGGCCTCCCGGTTGCCGGGCCGTTGCGGCGCGACCCGCTCCGCCCCCGACCCGCAACGCCGCTCCCCCACGGATCCGCGGCCGCGTGCCGATCTCTGAACCGACGGCAACCACACCCACACGCACGGGACGGCGAGCACCACCCATCCCGTGGAATGTCCGCCGCTTCGCGACGGACATTCCGGATTTATCACGAGAATGGAGTGCATTACATGACGGCTGCCATTACCGACCAGGCGCGCCTCGACCTCCCCGGCCACTGGCCGGCCGCCCTCGGCCCGCGGGCCCTGGCAGCGTTCGACGTGCCCACGCCGTTCCTGGCAGTCGACCTGAACACGGTCGTGGACCGCTACACCGCGTTCGTCGCCGCGATCCCCGGCGTCTCCACGTTCTACGCGATGAAGTGCAACCCCAGCACCGACATCCTCGGCACCCTCGCCGCGCTCGGCTCCAGCTTCGAGGTCGCCTCCATCGGCGAGCTGCGGATGCTGCAGGAGATCGGCGTCGACCCCGCCGAGGTCCTGTACAGCAACCCGATCAAGCCACCCGCCGCGATCGTCGAGGCCCGCAAGGCCGGCCTGTGGCGCTTCAGCTTCGACTCCGAGGGTGAGCTGCACAAGCTCGCCCAGCTCGCGCCCGGCGCCGCCGTGTACATGCGCCTGCGGGTCGACGACTCGACCAGCAGCTTCCCGCTGTCGCGCAAGTTCGGCGCCGAGGCGCACGAGGCGCGGGCCCTGCTGCTGCTCGCCCGGGAGCTGGGGCTGCGGCCCTACGGCGTCACCTTCCACGTCGGCTCCCAGTGCGGCACCACCAGCGCGTGGCGGCAGGCGATCGCGGCCGCCGGCCGCCTGATGGCGGCGCTGGCCACCGACGGCATCCACCTGGAGATGCTCGACCTCGGCGGCGGCTTCCCGGCCCGCTACGTGGAGCGGGTGCCGTCCATCGGCCAGATCGCCGAGGCCATCGTGCCGGCCCTGGACGAGCTGCTGCCGTACCGGCCGAAACTGCTCGCCGCAGAACCCGGCCGGCACCTCGTCGCGGAGAGCTCCGTCATGGTGTCCTCGGTGCTCGGCCGTGAGGTCCGGGCCGGGGAGAACTGGCTCTACCTCGACATCGGTGCCTACCACGGCATGATGGAGACCCAGCAGACGGTGCAGCAGTGGCGCTTCCCGCTATGGACCTCGCGCACCGACCACGCGCTGGTGCCGCACCTGCCGTTCACCGTCACCGGCCCCTCCTGCGACAGCTCCGACACGATGTTCTACGGCGTCAACCTGCCCTCGACCATCGACGTCGGCGACAAGCTGTACATCGGCTCGGCCGGCGCGTACACGCTGAGCTACGCCTCGCACTTCAACGGCTTCCCGCCACCGGAGCCCGTCTTCGTCGGCGGCGTCGCCCCGTCCGCCCCGACCACGCACCTGCCGACCCACCTGCCCACGGCCCGGGTCGGCAGCACCTGATGACCACGGCCGTTGCGCCCCCACGGACGCACCGGCCCGCGCGCCCGTCCCGCCACCGCAGTGTGACCCCCGGCGGGCGTCGGCGCGCCGGGCGGTTGCGCGAGCTCATGGTGTCCGGCCTGGTCGACTCGTTCGGCCTGTCCCTGGGCTGGACGATCTTCAACCTCGTCGCCGTCGACCGCGGCGGCCTCGCCCTCGCCGGGCTGTTCAACGCTGCCATGCTCGTCGGCGTCGTGCTGTCCGCGCCCGTCACCGGCCGGCTCACCCGGCACCTGCACGGTCGCAAGCTGCTGCTGCTGGCCGGCGGCACCGAGGGCCTGCTGCGGGTCGCGACCCTGGCCGCGCTGCTCGCCGGCTACGACGGCAAGCTGATCGCGGCCGGGATCGTCCTCATGCACATCGCCGCCTACGCGGGGTTCGCCGCCATGCGCGCCGAGGTCGCCGCCGTGGACGCCCGCCCGCAGGCCATGACCCGCTACGCCCTGTCCATCGCCGCCGTCGAGGCCGCCGGAGCAGGGGTCGCGGCGTTGCTGCCCCTGCACGGCGGCTATCTGATCGCCGTTTTCCTGGTGTACGGCCTGAGCCTCGTCCCCACCATCCTGACTGCCAGGCGGGCCCGGGTGCAGGACTCGGGGGGCGTGGCGGTCTCCCCCGACGCCGGGGGCCGGGTGACGCGGGTGGCCCGGCGCGAACACGACCGCGCCCGCACCGGGCGACCCCGGCTGCCGTGGTCCGTCCTCGCCGGCGGCGGCGTCATCACCCTCCTCGCCGCCGGCCCGACCCTGCTGTCCGTCGCCCTCGCCAGCGAACTGCACGGCCACAAAGCGGTGGCGGGCGCGGCGATCGCCTTCAGCGCCGGCTGCCTGCTGTCCTCCTCCGCCGTCACCGTCGTCGACCGGCTCCGCCTCCCCACGCAGGTCACCTGGCCGCTGTGGGGCGTCGGCATGCTCATCGGGTGGTTGATCGCCCCCGCCCACCTGGCGGGCCTGTTCGTCGCGCAGTTCCTGTCCGGGCTGAGCATGACCGCGTTCGAGGGCGGCATGGACGCCCGGATCGCCCGCGACGCCACCCCGGGCACGGTGACGACGGTGCTCGCCTGGAGCGCCTCGACCCGTGCCCTGGGCGGCGCGATCGCCGTCCGGCTGCTGCCGGCGCTGGTCGCCGCGCCGGCGATCGGCCTGACCAGCGGCGTGGCGGCGGCCACCTTGGGCGCGGCGGCACTGTCCGCCTTCGTACGCCTCCGCCTCCCCCGCCGCCGCGCCACGGCCGTCACCGGTCCTGCGGTTTCCGGCCCTTGATCCACGTGTAGGCCATGGCGGAGCCGCCGGCGACGCTCACCGCCGCCAGCGCGCACGCGATCGCCTGTTGACCGGGTGAGAAGCCGTCGACGACCAGTGAGTCGACGGCCACGAAGACCTGCACGCCGGCGGCCAGGGCCGCTGACGTACCGACGATGACCTCGGCCGAGAACTGCGGATCGAACACGCGATGCAGCATCATGGGCCGCATCCTCGTCGCGATCGTGCCCGGCTCGGACGCCAGGTGGGTCCGGGCCGGCTCGACCAGTTCGAACAGCGACTCCCTGACGCGGGCGATGTCCCGGTCATACGCCAGCAGTGCCGCGCCGAACTTCCGCACACTGGCGAAGATCAGCAGGCTGATCGTGCCCAGCACGGCAGCCATGATCGACAGACCCATGGCCAGTTCCGGCCAGGTCGGCTCGCGGGAGCTGACCGCCACGAAGAATCCCACGATCGCGACGAGCAGCGTGAAGAAGAATCCCAGGAACTGATTGCGCTCCTGCTCGATGTGCCGGTAATGCAGCCAGTGCTGCTGACCTTCGTACACCAGCGCATCCGTCAGCAGGCGCTCCCGCTCGAACTCACTCAGCCCTGCGGTGTCGCCGGTCAGCGTCGCGCCCCGGCGCCGTTCTGGCTCGACTCCAGCAGCGCCGACTTGGCGCGCGCATACTCGGCCTCGGTCAGGATTCCCCTGCGCTGCAGGTCGGCGAGCTTTCCCAGCTCGTCTGCGGGGCTGGGGGCACCGGCGGCTTCACGGACGTATTCGCGCATCTCGGCGTCGTGGGCCCGGGCCCGCTCGCGGTGCCGCGCGTTCATCGACGATCCACGCGTAACGAGGTACACCAGCGCGCCCAACCATGGGAACACGATCAGGAACAGTGTCCATCCTGCTTTGCCCCAGCCGCTCACCTCCGGGTCGCGGAACACATCGGTCAGGATGCTGATCATCAGCCAGATCCATGCGAAGACCAGCATGAACCACAGCGTTCCAAGAATCACTTCACCGAACGAGAAGTCCTCCATGTTCTCAGCGTCGAACGCCGATTGCTGCCGATCATCACCTTTGTCGGGTGAGCACGTCACCTCTGCGCTTTCACGTCGGTCTTCCTGTCGTACAGGACAGAAACCGGCCTGAACGGCGGCTAGCTTCGGGGGCGCATTCCCGCTTACAGAGGAGCCACCCGACATGTCTGTCAAGGCGATCCCCGACGGCTACACGACCGTCACGCCGTGGATCATCTCCCGCGACACGGCCGCGGTCATCGACTACATCCGAAAGGCGTTCGGCGCCGAGGAACTGGGCCGGGTCATCGACGCCCGCGGGGTGATCGGGCACGCGGAGGTCCGCATCGGCGACGCGATCGTGATGCTCTTCGACGGCGACCCGAGTTGGCCGGCGACGCCCGCGTTCCTCCGGCTGTACGTCGAGGACGCCCACGCCGTGCACCGCCAGGCGGTCGAGGCGGGCGGCGTGTCCATCTCGGAGGTCACCCATCTTGCCTTCGGCGACCTGGTCGGGCGGGTGCGCGACCCGTTCGGCAACGTGTGGTGGATCCAGACCCGCATCGAGGACGTGACGCCCGAGGAGATGGAGCGACGCTTCGGCGACCCGGAGTTCACCGCGGCGATGGAGTACATGCAGCGCCCCGAGACCGAGATCTTCCCCCGGAGCTGAACCGCGACCGCCGCGTCCTGCTCGGCCCGGCGCACCGCCGCGCACCGCCGCGCACCGCCGCGCACCGCCGCGCACCGCCGCGCACCGGCCGTTTGCCGGAGCCGGAAAAGGCACTGAGGGCACCCCGTAACGGGAATGCCCTCAGTGTCGGTGGTGACGAACCTTCAATGTCCTGCCTCGGCGTGGAACCGCTCGACGAGATCCGAACGGATCCGGCCGCGGTCGGACACCTCGATGCCCTTGGACAGGGCCCATTCACGGATGGCCCGGTTCTGCTCCCGCTCGGCGCGGGCGGACAGGACCGGCCGGACCCGACCACCCGGACGAGCCGGTGCGGAGGGTGCCGGGGTGAGACGACCGACCTTCGTCGCGGCGCCGACGAACGACGCGAGGGCGTCGCGCAGTTCGGCGGCGTGCTTGGCGGACAGGTCGATCGTGTACTGCACGCCGTCGAGGCCGAAGCTGACACTCTCGTCGGCGAGTTCGCCGTCGAGGTCGTCGATCAGCTCATGGATCACGCGTCTGGCCATGGCGATGCTGCCTTCCGGTACAGGGAGTTACTTCCGAACTCGTCAGTAGCCTGAATTCCGCGTGAAAATCGGTCAGACGGGCAGTGACGGGCACGGAACGGTCGTTGGAGCGTACCCGAAGAGTAACCGCCTTCAGACGGCGGCCCGGGCCGACTGACGCGCCCTGGTGACCTCGCGCCGCTCCACGAACCGGCTCGCCTGGGCGTCCAGTTCGGTCAGGTACGTCGACAGTTCCTCGCGGGCGGCCTCGCCGTCGCCGGACAGCTCGGGCCGCTCGAACGCCTTGATCTGGCGCAGCACCGGGATGAGCACGTCGTCGTGGTGCAGGCGCAGGTCGTAGATGCCGGCCATGGCGATCTGGACCGACTTGCGGCCGAAGTTCTCGATGGTGTGGCCCGGCATCTGGAACGATTTCGCGACCTTCGTCACGGCCCGCATCGTGGCGTTCGGTGCGACGTCGAACGCGGCGTTGAGCAGGTTGCGGTAGAAGATCATGTGGAGGTTCTCGTCGTTGGCGACCTTCGCCAGCAGCGCCTCACAGAGCGGGTCACCGCTGGCGGTGCCGGTGTTGCGGTGCGACACGCGGGTCGCCAGCTCCTGGAACGACACATACGCCACCGACTCGATCAGCCCATCGTAGGCGTTGGTGAAGCCGACCTCCATGTGCGTCATCCGGGCCCGCTCCAGCGCGACCGGGTCGACGGCGCGGGTCGCGAGCAGGTAGTCACGGATGGCGACGCCGTGGCGGCCCTCCTCCGCGGTCCAGCGGTGCACCCAGGTGCCCCATGCGCCGTCGCGGCCGAAGATCGTGGCGATCTCGTGGTGGTAGCTGGGCAGGTTGTCCTCGGTGAGCAGGTTCACGATGAGCGAGGTGCGTGCCACCTCGGACAGTTTCGACTGGCCGGGCTCCCACGCCTCACCACCGAGCACCCCGTCGAAGTCGCGGCCCTGGCTCCACGGCACGTACTCGTGCGGGAACCATTCCTTGGCCGTGGCCAGGTGACGGTTGAGGTTGGCCTCAACCACCGGCTCCAGCTCGTTGAGCAGGGCCAGGGTGGCGGTGGGCTCGGTCGTCACGGAACCTCCGTTGAATTCAAGAACATGGGCGGATTCGGTAGTGAGTGAAACATGCTCAGCTAGTCGGCGGCCAATAGGGACTCGGGCGTCGGGGCGGTGCCGCCGAGGTGCGCGGGCTGCCAGAACACGCCGTCGGGCTGGTGCGGGTACTCCTTCTGGGCGCGGTCGAGCATCGTGGTCATCCGGCTGCGCAGCTCCACGGTGACCGCGTCGGCGTTGTCCTTGCGGGTCGGGTGCAGCGGCTCCCCCGCGATGATCGTGATCGGCACGCCCCGCTGGGTGAGGTCCTTCGGGTGACCTTTCGTCCAGAAGCGCTGCGTGCCCCACAGCACCATCGGCACCAGCGGGGTGCCGGTGGCGGCGGCGAGCCGGGCGGCGCCGGACTTCATGTCCTTCACGGTGAACGACTGGCTGATCGTCGCCTCCGGGAACACCCCGACGACCTCGCCGGCCTTGAGGTTCTCCAGCGCCGACTTGTATGAGGCCATGCCCGCGTCCCGGTCGACGGGGATGTGCTTCATCCCGCGCATCAGCGGCCCGCCGATGCGGTGCCGGAAGATCGAGTCCTTGGCCATGAACCGCACCAGCCGCTTGGAGCGGTTGGCGCCGAGACCGCAGAAGATGAAGTCGAGATACGACACGTGATTGCAGGCGATGACCGCACCGCCCGTGGACGGCACGTTCTCGGCCCCCTCGATGGTGATGCGCATGTTGAGCAGCCGGAACATCGTCTTCGCGAACGCGATGACCGGGGGGTACACGAGATCAGCCATGGGCATAACGCTACCGACCTTTGCTGGAGGTCACCCGGTACCCTGCCCCAAGGTCTTCTTTACTTCTTCGCGGTAGGAGTTTCGGGGTGTCGGTCGACCAGGACCTGGAGAACGACGAGCACGAAGAGAACGACGACGAGGTCATCATCGTCGTGCCGCCGCGGTTCGGCACTCCGGGGCCGCCGATGCGCCGGTCACCGCTGATCATCGGACTGTTCGGCGGGCTCGGCCTCCTGCTGGCGTACAGCCTGTATCAGGCCGTCGACCAGGTCCGCTCGATCCTGGTGCTGATCTTCATCGCGATGTTCCTGGCGATCGGCCTCAACCCGGCCGTCGTGCGGCTCACCAGGTGGGGTGTGCCGCGGGTCCTTGCCGTCGCCGCCGTCGGGTTCGGCGCGATGCTGCTGCTGTGCGGCGGCCTGCTCGCGCTCATCCCGCCGCTGGTGACGCAGACCGGGGCGCTGGTGGAGAACCTGCCGACCTACATCGACAACCTGCGCCACCAGGACCAGCTCAACAAGCTCAACGAGGACTACAAGCTGCTCGACCAGCTCAAGGCCGTGGCCACCGCCGGCAACGTCACCAAGGCACTCGGCGGCGTCTGGGGTGGTGCGCAGGTCGTGTTCAGCGCGCTGTTCAACATCGTGACGGTGGTCGTGCTCACCCTGTATTTCATGGCCGCGTTCGACCGGTTGAAGGAGGGCGGCTACAAGCTCGTGCCCGCCTCCCGCCGCGAGCGGGTCAGGCTGCTCGGCGACGAGATCCTCACGAAGGTCGGCGCCTACCTCGGCGGCGCGCTCTCGATCGCGGTCATCGCCGGCATGTCGTCGTTCGTGTTCCTGCTGATTCTCGAGGTCAAGTATTCCTACGCCCTGGCGGTCCTGGTCGCGATCACCGACCTGATCCCGCAGATCGGCGCGACCCTGGGCGCGATCGTGGTCAGCGTCGTCGGGTTCGCCACGAGCATCCCGGCGGGCATCGCCTGCGTCATCTTCTTCGTCATCTACCAGCAGGTCGAGAACTACCTGATCTACCCGACGGTGATGCGCCGGGCGGTCAAGGTCAGTGACCTGGCCGCGATCCTGTCGGTGCTGCTCGGCGTGGCCCTCATGGGCGTGGTCGGCGCGCTGATCGCGATCCCGGTCGTCGCCGCGATCCAGCTCATCGTCCGCGAGGTCGTCCTGCCCCGCCAGGACGCCCGCTAGCTACGGCTGGTTCAACTGCGGCTCAGGACCCTGGTGAAGCCGGCCGCGACGGTGGTCGCCAGGGTCCAGCCGGCGGCGATGAACAGGAACGCCACCCACTGCGCGGCGCCGCTCGGGCGGTAGGCGGACTCCTGACCGAAATCGATGATCGGCAGCAGCAGATCCAGGGTGTAGATCGCCGGGTACAGCTCGGGTGGCTGACCGGGATTGACCGGCGCCGGCCGCCACGCGCTGAACACGGCCGTGCCCACGACGAGCAGCGCCAGTAGCCACAGGGCGGCGCGCTGCGGTCGGTACCCGTAGCCGACGGTGACGTCCTGCAGCCAGCTCCACGGCCACGTCCACCACGGCCGGGTCGACCGGCGGCGGCGCTGCTTGGCGAGCAGGACGGTCCGGGCGTCCTCGTCGTGACCCAGCTGCCGGTAGACGGCGGCGAGCTGCTCGTACGGCTGCGGCGGCAGGCCGTCGGAGGTCCTGGCCAGCCACTCCAGCCGCTGCGACGGTGCCAGCAGCGGCGTCAGCGTCTGGTACGTGAGACCGTCCAGGCGCAGGTCGGCGGGCCAGGTCGCGGGGTCGTCGCGCAGCAGCGCCGTCCGCAGGTACCGCAGGTCGAACCGGCCGGCGGGGCGTTCGGCGAAGCGCAGGTCCACCTCGGCCGCCTCGGCGCCGGTGCACCACACGCCCTGCAGGTGCGCGTCGTGGAAGGAGAGCCGGCCGCCGATCCTCGCCGCGCGCATGGTGACCCGCCCGGTAGCGGTGAACCCGTCGCCGCAGTGCAGCAGCGATCCGGTGACGATGCCGGTCGCGCGCAGCGAGGTGCCGTCGGGGTTGTCCAGGCGGGCGCCCTCGAAGAAGACGGGGCCGGCGACCCGTGCCTCGAGCAGTGACACCTCGCCCGTGGCGGTGAACCCGTCGCGGCAGTCGATCGGGCCGTCGACCGTGCAGTTGTCGGCGCGCAGGGCGTGGCCGCCGGGGTTGGCGAGGGTCGCGCCGGTGAGCCGCAGGATCCGCCCGACGCGGGTGCCGACGAGGCGCAGCTCACCCTCGACCTGGCAGCCGCCGAGCAGGTGGACGCCGCCGCCGACGTCGGCCCGGTCCAGCCGCATCGCGACGCCGCCCGGGTTGCGCAGCGTCGCGCCGTTGAAGGTGGCGACGCCGCCGATCGTGGTGTGCCGCAGGCTGACCTCGCCGTGGACGGCGGCGCGGCGCCCGAACAGACCGCCGTGGACGGTGGCGCTGTCCAGGTCGATGCCCAGGGCGTCGCCCGGGCGCGCGGTGAGGGTCTCCCCGTCGCCGAGGTGGTGGAAGGTCTCCGGCGGGGCGTCCGGCGCCGCCGGCGGAGCGACGACGGTGGCGTCATTGAGGTGGATGCCGCCGGTCACGGTGGCCTGGAACAGCCGCAGCGTGCCCTCGGCGCGGAACCCGTGCTCGGCGACCAGGTCACCGCCGAGCTCCAGGCGCTCGGCCAGCAGTGCGGTGCCGCCGGGCTGCAGCAGGTGTGCCCGGTCCAGCAGCAGCCCACCGGCGATCTTGGCGCCCCTGAGGTTGACGACACCGGTACACCGGATCCCGGACAGCCGCAGGTGCCCGGCGACGGTCACCCCGGCCGCGTGCAGGCCCGGCAGGCGGGTGTTGCGGAACCCGGTGAAGGCCAGGCGCGCCCAGTACAGGTCCGGCGCCTCGAGCAACTCGCTCTCCTGCACGAGCAGGGGGCAGGTCACCTCGGCGAACGACAGGACCAGCTTGCCGGTGACCCGCGCGTCGTAGAGTCGCAGCGCCGCGCGGCGGGTGGGCAGCTCCCCCGTGAGCAGCTCCATGAGCAGGGTGGCGGGCACGTCGGCGCCGCCGAGGTTCAGTGGCTCGCCGACCGCGAACGCCTGCCGCACCCGCTCATCGACATCCACGACGGTGATCGTAATGGGGGCGTCACTCGTTCGCGGCCCGCCAGGTGGCGCGGGTGATCAGGACGCGGGCCTCGTCGGCGACCTCGGCCTCCACCGTCACCGCATACTGGCCGGCCTGCAGCGAGCTGCGGGACGTGAAGTCGCGCCGCCCGCCGGTCGCGGCGTGCGCGAGGGCGCCGAAGATGGCGCCCCACAGGCCGCCGACGAGGATCGCGGCGAGCATGATGCCGACCCACGACGACGTGCTGAACAGGGTGAACAGGATGCCCAGGAAGAGGCCGAACCAGACGCCGCTCAGCGCGCCGGCCATCGCCGCCCGGCCGGTGGTGAGGCGGCCCAGCACGTTCTCGACCAGCCGCAGGTCGGTGCCGATGATCGCGGTCCGCTCGACCGGGAACCCGTTGTCGGAGAGATAGTCCACGGCCCGCTGGGCCGAGGCGTAGTCGGAGTACCGGGCGATCGTGACCGTGCTGCGTTCGAGCCCGACGAGCTCGTCGGAAGGGGACGGTACGTTCGATTCGGGCTGTGGAGGGGTCGTCATGGCCGAAATCGTAAAGCCACCTGGACCCGCCCGCGCCGGGAGTACGGGGTGAGGAGTCAGGGATCGTTCAGGGCCTCACCCGAGGTCGTCAGGCCCTTCCAGCGGGCAACCTTGGGGACATGACCGAGATCAAGCGCCTCCGCCGTTCCCGCGCCGACCGCACCCTCGCCGGTGTGATCGGCGGCCTCGCCGAGTACTTCGGCGTCGACCCGACCATGGCCCGTGCCGCCTTCCTGCTCGCCGTCCTGCTCACCGGCGGGACCGCGGTCCTGGCGTACCCCATCCTCTGGATCGTCATGCCCGACACACCCGCCGACGTCAAGCCGGTGAGTCCTGCGTCCGGCGATCATCTGCCCTATGGTGCGTGAGTGACCGCGTTGTGCGTGCCGGTGCTGGGCGGCACCATGGAGGTCCGGGTGGTGTCGCCGGCCGGCGGCGCGCACGTGGTCCTCGTCGCGCACGACGGACCCGCCTACGAGGACGGCGCCGCGCTGACCCGCGTCGCGAGCGGCGCACACGTGGCGCTGCTGTCCCCCGGCGACCGCAACGAGTGGTATTCGGCGAACCCCGCCTACGCCGACGCCCTCGTCGACCGGGTCCTCCCGCGACTGCCGTCCGGCCGCCTGGTCGGGCTCGGCGCGAGCCTCGGCGCCCTGGCCCTGCTGCACGCCGAACACCGCCGGCCCGGCACCTTCGACGGGCTGTTCTTGCAGTCGGGGAGCTTCTTCACCGCTGAGCTGGACCCGCAGGAGTCCGGCTTCCCCCGGTTCCGGCGGATCCTGGACTTCGTCGACGTCGCCGCCCCCACGGCGGCCCGCACGGTGTTGACGTGCGGGCAGGACGAGGAGAACCTGCACAACAACCGGGCGATGGCGCGGCGGCTCGGTGTGCCGCTCGTCGAGGTGCCCGGCGGTCACACGATGACGACCTGGCGCGACGCACTCCGCCCGCACCTGCCACCGCTGCTCCGGGAGTTCACGGATGGACCATCTCATCGGCCTGCTGCTCGGCACGGAGCAGGACTGGCCACGGGCCTTCGAGACGTTGATCGGCCGGATCGGTCCGATCCGCGGCCGTGACGGCGTCGCGCACGACCTGCGCACCGCGAGGGTGAGCATCGAGCCGTTCAACCTGCGCGACAAGCCTTCCCATGACCTCGTCATCGACCGGCTGGCCTACTGGTACTACCACCCGCGCGAGTGGCTGAAGAAGATCGCGCTGATGGACGACGTGTACCTGCTCAACAGCCCGTTCACGTTCCAGTCGATGGAGAAGCACGCCGCCTACTGCGCGATGATGCGCCTCGGCCTGCACGTGCCGGAGACGGTCCTGGTGCCGTACAAGAACCCGGTCGACCACGCGAAGTGGGCGTACACCGCGGAGCGGTACAACCAGCCGTTCGACCTCGACGCGGTCGCCGAGGACATCGGGTATCCCATGTTCATGAAGCCGTACGACGGTGGCGCGTGGGTCGGGGTGTCCCGGATCGCGGACTCGACCGCGCTGCACGCCGCCTACGACCAGTCCGGCGAGCGGCTCATGCACCTGCAGCAGTCGATCGAGGGCTACGACGTGTTCACCCGGTCCCTGACGATCGGGCCCGAGACGATGGTCATGAAGTTCCGCCCCGAACTGCCGATGCACGAGCGGTACGCGGTCGAGCACGACTTCCTCGACGCGACCGTCGGCGACGAGGTCATCACGATCTCCCGCCTGGTGAACGCGTTCTTCCGGTGGGAGTTCAACTCGTGCGAGACCCTGGTCCGCGACGGGGTCGTCCACCCGATCGACTACGCGAACGCGTGCCCCGACGTCGCCCTCACCAGCCTGCACTACTACTTCCCGTGGGCGATGACGGCGCTGGTGCGCTGGTCCGCGTTCTGCGTCGTGACCGGCCGCCGGCCCAGCCTGGACCTGGACACCGCGCGCTACTTTGCCGTCGCCGACGACCCCGATCTGGACTACCGGGGCAAGCTCGCCGCGTACCGCCGCATCGCCGACGACTACCTCGCCGTCGAGGAATACCGCGAGTTCTGCGACACGGCGCTGCCGCACGTGCCGTCGGTGGTCGCCGAGTGGGTGGCCTCCCAGGACTTCGACGACCTGCTGGTGGACACGGTACGTGGCACCTACCCGCCGCACGAGCACGACCGGTTCATCGCGCACTTCCGCGGCCTCATCGACCTGTGGAAGCGCGACACGATCAGCTGACCAGCTCCGCCTGCAGCAGCGGGGTGAGCAGCTTGACGTAGCTGGTCGTGACGTGGCTGCCGTCGCGGTACACCAGCGCGTTGCCGACGATCACGGGGCAGACCGTGGCGGTGCAGAACCACGCGGTCGGGTCGATGACCGTGAAGCCCGCTTCCTTGGCCGCGTCGGCGTTCGCGGTCACGCGGGTAGCGTAGACGGCGGTGGCGACCTTCAGCGCGCACTGCTGCACCGCGTCGGGATGCGCGGCGACGCAGTCCGGGACGCTGGCGCCACGCGGGTCCGGGGTGTCCTGCATGATGACCGGCCGGGCACCGAGCTGCTGGATCCGCTTCGCGGAGCGGATCAGGGCCTTCGCCCACGCGTCGTCCGCCTCGGCCTTGCCGACCGTCACCGCACCGGATTTGTCGACGGGCGGGTCCGTGTAGGTGCGGGTCGACAGCAGTACCAACGCCGGTTTGAGCTCTTTGATCTTCGCGAACGCCTCTTCGCGCCAGGACGCGCACTCCGTGAACGCCCGGCGCGCGTTGACCTTGATGGTGTACGCGTCGGCGGGCGTGCACCCGGACTTCGCGAGCACGACGAGCCGCCAGTGCCGGCGTTTCGCGACCGCGTCCACGGCGTCGAACCACTGCTCGGTGTGCGAGTCGCCGAACAGCACCATCGTCGTCGTGCCCTGCGGGTCGCCGTGCTGGTCGCAGCCCTGGCCCAGCGCCGGCTTGATCGACGTCTCGTCCAGCGAGGCGAGGCAGCCCTTCGACGCCTGCGGCCGGTCGTTGGTCGCGGCGGTCACGGGCGGCGTCAGGTTCTGCGGCATCGCGGTCAGCGTCGCGCTCGTCTCGATCAGGTCGAGCAGCTGCTTGCGGGCGTCGGCGAGCTGCTGCGACTCGGAGATCACCGCCGCGGTGTCCTGCGCGGTGCCCTTGCCCTCGACCTCGTTCGGCAGCCCCAGGAAGATCACCGCGGCGCCGCAGGCCAGGGCGGTGAGGGTCGCGCCGAGGCCGAGCCCGCGGCGGGGGCGGCGCTTGAACACCGGGTTGAACCGGACCCGGTTCTCCACCAGCCGCAGCGACAGCCACGCCGGGATGAGGCTGCCGACGGCGACCGCGGCCTTCGTCCACGTGCCGAGCTCGTGGCCGGCGACGTGCGGGGCGAGCATGAGCGCCGGCCAGTGCCACAGGTACCAGCTGTAGGAGAGCTTCCCGATGGCTTGCATCGGCGCGGTGCCCAGCAGCTTGACCGCGCCCCAGCTGGGCTTTGCGCAGCCGCCGGCGATGACGAGGAGCGCGCCGGCGACCGGGAGCAGCGCCGCCGCGCCGGGGAAGCGGGTCGTCTCGTCGAACAGCAGGGCGGCGCCGACGATGGCGGCGAGGCCGAGCCAGGTCGCTCCTGCGGTGAGTCGTGCGTTCTTCAGGCGTTCCGCGGCCAGGGCAACCAGGGCTCCGGCGGCCAGTTCCCAGGCGCGGGCCTGGATGCCGAAGTACGCCCACGGCTGCGAGTGCCCGGTCTGCCACACGCACACCGCGAACGACACCACGGCCAGCAGGGTCAGGGCGATCGCGGCGCTTTTCCGGCTGGCTCTGCGGGTGGCGGCCACGACCAGCAGCAGCGGCCAGATGAAGTAGAACTGCTCCTCGACCGCGAGGGACCAGAAGTGCTGCAGCGGCGACGGCTCCAGCTCCGCGGACAGGTAGTCGGTGCCGAGCACGGACAGCCGGACGTTGATCCCGTACGCGGAGGCGGCCAGCGCGTCGTACACCACCGCCTTCGCCTGGACCGGCGACATCCACGTCCACGCGGCCGCGACGGTCGCGATGACGACCACGGTCGAGGCGGGCAGCAGGCGCACGATCCGCCGCCCGTAGAACGCGCCGAAGCCGATCTTGCCGGTGCGCTGCAGCTCCCGGAACAGGTGCAGGGTGATGAGGAACCCGGAGATGACGAAGAAGACGTCGACGCCGACGTACCCGCCGTGCACGAGGCCGAGGCCGGCGTGGTTGGCGACCACGAGCAGCACCGCGACCGCCCTCAGTCCCTCGATGTCCGGCCGGAAGCGGTCTTCGCTCGGCGGCCGTTGCGGCGCTGGGACCTGCGGTGCCGTCCGGTAGGGCTGATAGGTGGTCACACGCCCCTCCTCCGGCTCGGCACCGGGACACGGTAGCGGGTGCCTCATTGCCACCGGATCCCAGGTGACGCGGCTCACCGGGACGGGTCCCCCGCAGGCGTGACGCGACGGTAGCGCGCGTCACAATCCGTAGTCGGTGCTGCTCGGGGCCTCGTAGCGTCGACGGTGTTGGTTTCCTGCTTTTTGGAGGTTTGCCCTATGCGCCCGTACGACCACCCCGAATGGTGCGCCCGTGGACACCGGTGCGGTCTCGGCGAGCACCGCGCCCACCCGGTCGTCATGGAGGTCGACGGCGTGGGCAAGGTGCTGCTGACCCGGGTGCTCGGCACCAACGGCCGCGAGCGGATGGAGCTGACCGGCTCCGCGTACGTGACCGGGAAGGGCCCCGCCGCCCGCCGCCAGGTCGACCGCACGCTGCGCGGCTTCGCCAACGTCCTGTCCAACGAGGCGACGCTCGCGGGCGTCTGACGGGCGATGCTCGCGTCTACCGGGGCGACGCTCGCGTCTAGCGGGGCCACGCTCGCAAGCGTTGGCGGAGCTCGCTGACCCGCTCCGGGGTCAGCCCGTAGTAGGCGAACCGGCCGTCGTCGAGCCGGTCCAGGTAGCGACCCGCGGCGTGCACGTCGTCGTCCTCGAGGGCCGGGTCCTGCCGCCGGGCAAGCTCCAGCAGCTGCCCCACGTCATAGTGTTGCAGCGCCGCGGCGACGTCGATGTAGTCGCGGACCTCCCGCCGGTTGACCAGCGCCGCAACCTTCGTGGCGATCAGGTCGTCGCGGTGCATGACCGGCCCGACGTCCATCATGACCGGACTCTCGGTCCGGTCCAGCCGGCTCAACGTCAACCGCACGGTCCTGCCGCCGTCACCGACGGTGAACTCCCGCTGGTCGAAACCCGCGAACAGCTCGAGGAGGTCGTCGGCCTCCTCTTCCTCGACGGTGTATCCGGCCTTCCGCAACGCCTGGCACACGGCGTCCGCGGCCCGGCCCGCCCCACCGTCGGTGTCGGTGAACAGGTCCACGTCCTCGGTCGGCCTGCTGACGAGCCCGCTCATCAACCACGCGAACCCACCGCCGAGCACGAACCCGTGCCGCTCCCCCACCGCGAGGGCGATCCTGGCGACCTCGGTGTAGAACGGATCGGTCGTGCTGTCGCTCACCTGAGGCGGAGCTGCTGGTGACGGGCCTCCCACGCCAGGCGGACCCCGCGGGGCAGGTTCAGCTCCGGCCACACCCTGACCAGGGCCTTTCCGTTGACCCAGCGGCGCAGCTCCTCGAGGCGGATCGCCTCGCGCAGCACATTCTCATACATCCACAGCAGCAGGTCGGGGTTGTCGAGGTCGAAGTCACGCCGCGGATTCCACATCAGCCGCTGCGGCAGCTCGACCACCCCTCGGACCGGCCCGCGCAACTCGGTCAGCGTCCGCGAGACGAGCGCGGGACGGTGCGGCCGCGCAAGAAACGCGACGCGTCCCGGATCCGTCTCGTCCTGCATGCCCGGCCCTCTCCTGGTGCCTGTTTGGCCGTAGTGTACCGCCGGTCACCACCCGAAGCCCCCGCGTGCCATCCGGCGTGCCACCTTGCCGCCCGCCGCTGGTCTATTCTGGGCGGGTGCTGACGCTGGTGTACGACACCGCACACCCCTGTTTATGGGCCGCACCCTGCGGCCCTGAATCGGGGTCAACCCATGTCACGCACCGACCGCGACGCCCCTTCCTGGACGCGCGCCGCATGGTGGGAACCGCTGCACCGATGCGCGGCCCTCTACTCCACTAAATACCCGGGTCCGGCCCGCCTCACCCAGCGCCGCCCGGCCGCGCCCACCTTCGCGCCGACCTTCGTGCCGTGGGTCATGCGGGCGTACGCCCAGCCGACGCCCCGCTGCGACCTGCCCGCCGCGCCGGACCTGTGGCAGTACCTCGCCCCGCAGCCTTCCACCCACTGCGTCTGGCACCCGCGCATCGAGCCCCGGCCGTGGTTCCAGGACGGCCCGACCCGCAGGTTCATCCTCACCACGTGGACGAGACCACAGCGCGTCCGCGTCCGCGACGAATGCCACCTGGCCATCCAGCACCACCGCGCCACCGGCACCGTCGACGTCGACCCCACCACCACCGACCACCGCCACACCTCCCGCTGGCTCTGGTGACCCGACAACCCGGTGGATTGCGGTCACCCCAGAACACCAATCCACCGGGTCGTGGGAGTCCGGTCCTGCCACTCCCCGCGACACAGCACCCCGCTGCCGACTCCGACCACCAAACTTCGGCGGCACGGCGGGTTGATCGCGCCCGCCGCGACGGAAACCCGCGCGGCGAGCAGGACGACGGACGAAGCGGGGAACGGCGGGGCCCCGCATCGCCGCGGACAGGAGCTTCGCCGTCAGCCTCGGGTGCGCTGGTGCTCTCGTGGGGTGGCGTGGTGCGTGCGAGGCGTGATCGGCGCAAGGTTCGGTGACGCCGTCCGTAGCGCGAGCCTTTGTGTGCACCCGTTCATCGCACGGCGGCACCTAGCGGGCGCCGACGGCGTGATGTGGCAGCGCGGCGGGAGTATGGAGTCAGCGGCAATGTCCCAGCACGGGGCAACCACAAATGTCCGCGTGACGCGACGTCGGCCAGGACGCCGTCGCCCGGGACAACGGCCAGGCACCCCGTGGGCCGGGTCTGCGGAGCGGACACCATTCGGTCCGGCGCAACCCGAAGTGTTTCCGGTGTCCCGGAACCAGTTGCGATTGTGGTTGGTCGAAGGGCGGAAATCGTGCGATTTGTTCTTGGATGAAGCTTTTGCGGATAGGTGTGAGCCGGGGCTGCCGGTCGGTGCCGTGGCCTTGGAGCGGTGACGGCTGGCAGCCTCGACGGCGGCGGGTCGTGCCGCCGAGCTGGGTTGTCCGCAGGGTGGATTGTTCCGACAACCCGAAGGATCCGCGGTGCCCCCACCCCTCGGATCCTTCGGGTTGTTCGGCGGCTGCCGGTTGCGGGCGCGGCGGGTGCAACGGTGTGCCGGGTCGTGGGTCAGGCGGTCTCACGTCTGGACCCAGGCGTGATCGGCGCCAGGTTCGGTGACGCCGTCCATGGCGTGAGCCTTTGCCGTGCGCCGGTTCATCGTGCGGCACCACCTCGCGCAGGCGCCGACGGCGTGGTGCACAGCGCGGCGGAAGTTGGAGTCAGCGGCAACGTCCCAGCACGGGCATGCCCCAAATGTCCGCGCGATGGGACGTGGCGTGACGTCGACGCCGGCCAGACGGCGGTCAGTCGCTCAGGGGGCAACGGCCAGGCATCCCATCGGGCCGCGACAACAGCCGGATATTCCGTCGGCTGAGACAGCGGCCGGGCGTTCCGTCGGCTGAGACGGCGGCGGGGCGTTCCGTCGATCAGGGCGACGGCCGGGTGTTCCGTCGGCCGGTCCGCGGAGTGGACACCCAGCCGGGCCTCCACAACCCGACGGATTTTCCGGTGTCCCAGCACCGGGGGATCCGTCGGGTTGTGGAACAGGTGCTGCGATCAGCGGGAGTGGCGGGGCTCCGCTTCGTCGTGCGTGTCGGCCTCGCCGTCGGCTTCGTGTGCGCCTACCGCGTGGTGTGGCGTGTGTCCGGTGTGGGGTGCGGCGACGCCGTCCGCGGCGTGGGCGCCTGACGTCGCTCCGTCCGCGGCACCGGAGTGGGATGTGCCCCCGCCGGCCGTGGCAGGGCCGAAGCTGGACACTCCAGAACTCGGCCGCGCTCCCGAGTCCGCGCCAGCGGCCCCATCACCGCTGACAGCCGTGCCGGCGTCGATACTGCCGCTCGGACCCGATCCGTTACCGGCGACAGCGTGCATGGACGCGGCATCAGCAACCGCATCAGCGCTGATGGCCGTGCCGGCGTCGACGTCAGCGCTCGGACCCGATCCGTTACCGGCGGCGTGCTTGGACGCGGTGCCAGCAACCCCGTCACCGCTGATGGCCGTGCCGGCGTCGATACTGCCGCTCGGACCCGATCCGTTGCCGACGACGGCGTGCGTGGACGCGGCGCCCGTGGCCCCGTCTGCGCCTGCGGCGCCACTTGCTCGCGAGGCGCCACCTAGCGAAGCACCAGCAGGCGACACGCCCGCAGGCGATCCAGCGGGCGAGGCACCAGCAGGTGACGCGGCGGGGGTGGAGGGGGCGGCGTCGTGGGCGTCTTCTTGGGCTCGTTGTTGGGCGGCGGACAGGGAGCGCAGCGGGACTTCGGGCAGGAACAGGATGACGATGAAGCCGACGACCATGATGGCGGCGGCGACCATGAAGACGATGCTCATCGAGTCGGAGAAGCCGACCTTGAACGGGTGGGCGAGGGCGTTGGCGAGGCGGTTGACGAACGAGGTGTCGTTGAGGGCGCTGGCGCTGCCTGAGGTGCCGGCCTTCTGGATGAGCTGGATCTGGTCGGGGTGGGCGCGGGCGGCATCCTGGAACTCGGGGGTTGCCTGGGCGGCGGTGAAGGCGCCCTTGATCTTGTCGGGCAGGAGGCTGAACAGGACCGAGAGGAAGACCGCGGCGCCGACGGTGCCGCCCATTGAGCGGAAGAAGGTCACCGTCGAGGTGGCGACGCCGATCTCGCGTGGGTTTGCGGCGTTTTGCGCGGCGGTGATGACCGGCTGCATGTTGCCGCCGAGGCCGAGACCCATGAGGGCCATGACGAGCATCGTCTGCCAGGTCGGGGTGTCGGCGCCGATGCGGGAGAACAGGGCGAGCGCGGCGACCATCAACAGCGAGCCGATGATCGGGAACTTGCGATACTTGCCGGTGCGGGCGATGACCTGGCCGGACACGATCGAGCCGGTCATGATGCCCAAGACCAGTGGCAGCAGCATGAGGCCGGCCTTGGTGGGGCTGGCGCCCTTCACGATCTGCAGGTAGAGCGGCAGGGTCAGCAGGCCGCCGAACATGGCGATGCCGAGGATGAAGCTGCTGGTCGAGGCGACCGAGAAGGTGCGGCCCCGAAACAGGCGCAGCGGCAGCAGCGCCTCGTCCTGGTAGCGCCACTCGGCCAGGAGGAACAGGACCAGGCCGACGGCGCCGATGCCGTAACACAACAGGGAGCGGCCGGAGCCCCAGCCCCACTCGCGGCCCTGCTCGGCGACGGTGAGCAGCGGCACCAGGCAGATGACCAGCGCGACGGCGCCGGGCCAGTCGATGCGGTGCTCCTGGCGGCGGTGCGGGATGTGCAGCACGCGCATGACGACGAGGAACGCGGCGAGGGCGATCGGCACGTTGATGTAGAAGATCCAGCGCCAGCCGGTGACGCCGAGGATCTCGTCGGTGCCGGCGAAGAAGCCGCCGAGGACCGGGCCCAGGACGCTGGACGTGCCGAACACGGCGAGGAAGTAGCCCTGATACTTGGCCCGCTCGCGGGGCGGGACGACGTCACCGATGATCGCGAACGCGAGGGAGAACAGGCCGCCGGCGCCGATGCCCTGCACCGCGCGGTAGGCGGCGAGCTGGTAGACGGAGCCGGCGAGGCCGCACAGCACGGAGCCGAGGATGAAGATGCCGATGGCGAAGAGGATGAACGGCTTGCGGCCGTAGATGTCCGACAGCTTGCCATAGAGCGGGGTCGCGATCGTGGAGGTGATGAGGAACGCCGTGGTCGCCCACGCCTGGATGGAGAAGCCGTCCAGGTCGTCGGCGATGGTGCGCATGGCCGTGGACACGATGGTCTGGTCCAGGGCGGCGAGGAACATCGCCATCATCAGACCGCCGAGGATCGCGAGGATCTGGCGGTGGGTCAGGGCCGTGTCGTCGGCGGTCGTTGTGCTCAAGACATCACTCCCGTTACGAGCCGATCGCGTTTCATAATCACGCTACTCCCGGCGGAGAAGACCGGCGCGCTCAAACACGACCCGGCGCGCTCAGACACAATATGCCCGGGGTACGACAAGACAGCGGAGGTAACTGGTGAGCGCCACGCTCGTGGTGAAGGAGCTCGCGGCCGGTCACGGCGATCGGGCGTTGTTCTCCGGACTGGACCTGGTCGTCGCGCCGGGCGACGTGATCGGCCTGGTCGGGGCGAACGGGGCGGGCAAGTCGACGCTGCTGCGCACCCTCGCGGGGCTGCTGCCGACGGAGGCGGGCAGGTTCGGGCTCAACCCGCCGACCGCGATCATCGGGTACCTGCCGCAGGAGCCGGACCGCCGCGAGGGCGAGACGCTGCTGCAGTTCCTGGCCCGCCGCACCGGCGTCGCCGACGCGCAAAAGCGGATGGATGCCGCGGCGGAGCACATCGAGCAGGATCCGGACGAATACGGCGACGCGCTGGAGCGCTGGCTCGCCCTCGGCGGCGCCGACCTCGACGAACGCGCCGCGGCGGTGGCCGCCGACCTGGGCCTCGCCGTGGACCTGGACCTGCCGATGACCGCGCTGTCCGGCGGGCAGGCCGCCCGGGCCGGGATGGCGTCGCTGCTGCTGTCGCGGTACGACGTGTTCCTGCTCGACGAGCCGACCAACGATCTGGACCTCGACGGCCTGGAGCGCCTGGAGCGGTTCGTGCAGGGCCTCAAGGCCGGCGCGGTGATCGTCAGCCACGACCGGGAGTTCCTGGCCCGCACCGCCACGGGCGTGCTGGAGCTGGACCTCGCCCAGCAGCAGGTGAACTTCTTCGGCGGCGGCTACGGCGCCTACCTGGAGGAGAAGGCGATCGCGAAGCGGCGGGCCCGGGAGGCGTACGAGGACTACGACGACAAGAAGTCCGACCTCGAGGCCCGGGCACGGATGCAGCGCGCGTGGATGGAGAAGGGCGTGAAGAACGCCCGCCGCAAACAGCCCGACAACGACAAGGTCAGCAAGGGCAAGAAGATCGAGGGGACCGAGAAGCAGGCGGCGAAGGCCCGCCAGACCGACCGGATGATCGAGCGGCTCGAGGTGGTCGAGGAGCCCCGCAAGGAGTGGCAGCTGCGGATGGAGATCGCCGCCGCGCCCCGGGCCGGCGCGATCGTGGCGACGCTGAACCAGGCCGTGGTGACCAGGGGCTCGTTCACACTCGGACCGGTCAACCTGCAGGTCGACTGGGCCGACCGGGTCGCGATCACCGGCGCCAACGGCGCGGGCAAGTCCACGCTGCTCGGCGCGATGCTGCAACGGATCCCGCTGACCAGCGGCACCGCGGCGCTCGGCCCGGGGGTGGTGGTCGGCGAGGTCGACCAGGCCCGTGGCCTGTTCCTCAACGACCAGCCGCTGCTGGACGCGTTCTGCGCCGCCGTGCCGGACCTGCTGCCGGCGGACGTCCGCACGCTGCTGGCGAAGTTCGGGCTGAAGTCGCACCACGTGCTGCGCCCCGCGGCGAGCCTGTCCCCCGGCGAGCGGACCCGGGCGGCCCTGGCGCTGCTGCAGGGCCGTGGGGTCAACCTCCTGGTCCTGGACGAGCCGACGAACCACCTGGACCTGCCCGCGATCGAGCAGCTGGAGACGGCCCTGGACGGGTACCCGGGCACGCTGCTGCTGGTCACCCACGACCGGCGGATGCTGGAGGCGGTCCGCACGACCCGCCACATCGACGTGCACGACGGGAGGGTCAGCGTCCGGTGAGCGACGAGTTCTGGACCGAGCGGCACCTGTGCACGATCACCACGATCCGCGCCGACGGGACCCCGCACGTGGCGCCCGTCGGCGTCACGTACGACCCGGCGGCCGGCGTCGCCCGGGTGATCACGTCGGGCACGTCGCAGAAGGTCCGCAACGTCCGCGCCAACCCGCGGGTGGCGGTCTGCCAGGTCGACGGGCGCCGCTGGACGACCCTCGAGGGCACCGCCGTCATCGACGCGGACCCCGATGCCGTCGCGGACGCGGAGCGCCGGTACGCCCAGCGCTACCGGACCCCACGGCCAAACCCGGCGCGGGTGGTCATCGTGATCACGGTGACGAGGGTGCTGGGCACCGAGCGGCCCGCGGTGCCGGTAGGTTCGCCGGATGGGGATTCCTGACTACATCCGGGTCATGCGCACGCACATCGGTCACGATCTGCTGCTCCTGCCCGGCGTCGGCGCGATCGTGGTCGACGAGCACGGCCGGCTGCTGTTCGGGCGGCGCAGCGACACCGGCCGGTGGGCCGTCGTCGCGGGGATGGTCGAGCCCGGCGAGCAGCCCGCCGAGACCGTCGTGCGGGAGGTACGCGAGGAGACCGGCGTCGACGTCGTGGTCGAACGGCTCCTCGGCGTGGCCACGCACCCGGTGGAATATCCGAACGGCGATCGCTGCGAATACCTCAGCCTGACGTTCCTGTGCCGGGCGGTCGGCGGCACGGCGCGGGTCAACGACGACGAGTCGCTCGACGTCGGCTGGTTCGCGCCGACCGAGCTGCCGGAGCTGGAGCCGTATTCGCGGCTGCGGGTCGAGCTGGCGTTGCGCGACGCGAAGGAAGCGTGGTTCGCCCCCGTCGGCTCGCACCACTCCGCCCTGGTCGAGCCTTCCATGTGACGGCGTGAGGGCGGCGACAGCTCGCCGCCCCTCACGAAATCACGGTCAGTTCTGCGGGGGCCAGCTCGGCGGCGGGGTCTGCGGATAGCCGGGCGGCGGTTCGGCGCTCGGCGGGCCGCTGACCGGGGGCGAGACCGGCTGCGACGGGACCTGCGGCGACCCGCCCGCGCCGGGGACCGTCCACGGCTGCGGAATCATGGCGCCGGGCGGCGGGCCACCGTACTGCGCGCCCGGCGGATACCCCGCCGGCGGCGGCGCGCCGTACTGCGGGCCGGCCGGGTACCCGGGGGTACCCGGCGGCGGAGCCGGATACGTCGGCTGCCCGAACGCCGGCCCGCCCGAGGTCGGCGGCGGTGGCGGCGGGTACCCACCGGGCGGCGCCGACACAGGCCCGGTGGACTGCGACGGGATCCCCGACGGCGAACCAGGCGGATAGGTGGGCTGGTTCGCCGGGACCGGCGACGACGTCCCGGCCGGCACGAACCCGGGCGCCCCCGACGTCGGCGGCACGAACACCGGCGGCCCGGAAACGGGCACCGGCGACGGCCCGGACTGCGGGAACCCGCCCGGCGCCCCAAACCCACCCGGCGCAGGGAACCCGCCCGGCGCCGGGAACGGACCCGGCGCCGGGAACGGGCCCGGGAAGGCACCCGCGGGCGCGACGGCCGGTGCGGTGGCCGACAGCGGCGCGACCCGGCGGCCGATGAGCTCCAGCAGCCACACCGCGATCAACCCGACCACCGCCAGTACGCCGGTCGTCAGCATCGCCGTCGCCGCGTCGGTGCCCTCGATGGCTTGCCAGCGGCGTACCCCGTCAACAATCACGACCCCGAGGACGACACCGAACACGCCGGCCCGGCGACCGAGGACGCTGACGCCCCCGAGCAGGACCGCGGCCAGCGCATACGGCAGCTGGCCGCTCTCGGTGAACGCGGCGGCGCTGGTGAGGCGGACGGACAGGACCCCGGACACGCCGGCGAGGACCGCGGAGCCGGTGACGCCGACCAGTGCGCCGACCAGCTTCGCCGGGCGCCACGCGGCCGGGTCGTCGCCGCCGGCGACCGGGCGGTTCGCGGACAGGAGCCGGCGGACGGCGGGCAGCGCGAAGAGCACCGCGCCGGCGATCGACACGACGACGAACGCCGTGGCCCACAGCCCGAATCCGGTCGAGGCGCGGGCGTCGCCGGTCACCGGCACGAGCCGTCCGCCGGTGGCCTTGAGCACCGACGTCGCCACGATGAAGCCGCCGCCGAGGGTCACCGCCCAGGCGGGCAGCGCGGTGAGCCCGACCAGCAGGGCGAGCAGCAGGCCGACGCCGCCGGCGGCGAGGACCGCGACGATGAACGCAACGGCGACGGACGTCCCGTCGTTGACCTGCTCGGCGAACACCCAGCCCGCCAGCACGGCGACCGACGCGATCGCCAGGTTGGGGGTGGCCGTGCGCAGTGACAGGGCCAGGCCGCAGGCGGCGAACCCGAGGACCGCGATCCCGGCCCACATACCGCCCTTGTTGAACACGGCGGAGTTGGCGTTGTACAGGCCGGCGATGACGGCGCCGGCGGCGAGCAGGAGCACCGCCTCCCAGACCAGGTGCGGTGCGAGCTCGCGCATTGGACGGACCTGGGTCATGCAGTCTCCTCCGCTTCGCTGCGGCGCCTGCCTGACGGACAGCACCTCCGATGTCCGGCCCTTCCGCTCCGCTGCGGGACCGGTCATGCGGCGACGCTACCGCGCATTGACGAGGAACGCTGCACATACGCCGCCCGACGTCACCCCCTCGGCGTGCTCTACTCTCCGCGGGTGGCCGACGATGTCGAAGACCCGGTGGCGCAGGCGCACGGCGAGCTGTCCCTGGCGCGGGTGGCGCTCGCCGAGGACGACCTCGAGCACGCCGCCGACCACCTGGCCGGCGCGATCGCCTGGGCGCCGGGGCTGCCGGAGGTGCACGAGCTGCTCGCCGCGCTGACCGCGCGGGCCGGCGGCGAGGTCGCGGACCTGTTCCCGCTGCGGGAGCCGGCGTTCATCGGCACGGTCGTGGCGCGGGCGCACGTGACGGCGCCGACCGACCCGCTCGGGTCGCTGCGGATGCTGGCGCAGGCGACCGGGTTCGATCCGGCGCAGCCGTGGGCCGACGTGAGCTGGGTGCGGGCCGTCGACCCCGGCGGGCTCGACCCGGACGAGCTGGCCCGGCTGTTCGTCGGGGTCATGTCCCGGCTCGGCGACCCGGCGCCGGCACCGGTCGCGAAGGCCAACGAGGTGTACCTGGACCTGGCCCGGCGGTCGCTGCGCGCGCACCCGGACCACGCGCTGCTGCACGGCGCCGCGGCCGGGCTCGGCCGGCGGTTCGGCGACACCGCCGAGGCGGTCCGGTGGGGTGCCCGCGGACACCGGTTGCACCCCGACAAGCTCACCGCCGTCTGGTACGCCTACGCCCTGCGCGCCGACGGCCGCCTCGACGCGGCGTTGAAGGTGATGCGCACGGCGTGGCGGGCCGCGCCGCAGGAGATGGACCTGTGCGCCGACATGGCCAACTGGCTCGCCGACTCCGGCCGCGTCGACGAGGCGATCGCGCTGCTGGAGGAGGGTATGCGCCGCCAGTCGGACTACGACTGCGCGGTCCACACCGTGCAGCGGCTGCGGTTCCAGCGCGACGGCGACGCGAAGCACCTGGTGGCGCTGGTCGACTTCATCCGTGAGCACCCCGCCGTCAGCCACGAGCACTCCGACCTGGCGCAGGCGTGCGAGCGCCGCACCTGGCTCGGCCGGGTCGCGGGGCCGAGCGAGGCGTGCGTCAACATGCTGCACCGGGTCCCGCTCGACCAGCGCGGCACGATGGACGGCGGCATGTCGCTGTCGGCCCTGGAGGTGCCCAGCGCCCTCGCCGTGCTGCGCCGCGAGGTGCCCCGGGTCACCGTCGAGATCGCCGGGCCGCCGCCGCCGGACCTGGTGCGCCCGCTGAAGCAGGTGCGGGTGCTGTGGCGGTATGACGGCACCACCGCCTACCCGACGGTCGAGCCGGCGTCCGCGGCGAGCCAGGCGCTGCTGGCCGGCCTGGCCGGTCCGGCGTGGCCGCATCCGGTCGCCGCCTACGACCACGCGATGCCGCTCGGTGAGCTGCCGGTCGAGCAGCTGTTGTCGCTGCTGGTGCACCCGCCGGCCGGCCCGCAGCGGTACGCAGAGCTGCCCGACGGCTGGTGGGAGCGTTCGGCGCAGGTGTTCGCGTGCCTGGGCCTACTGCACTGCGGCGAGCTGCGCAACCCGGCCGACCCGGGTGACACGACCGCCCAGCGGCGGCTGCTCACCGACATCGCGTGGGGCGTCGAGGACTGGACGACGGAGGCGGCGCTGTTCGCGTTGACCGTGGCGGCGTGGCTGGATCCGGCCTGCCGGGTGGAGGTCTGCGACACGGTCGGCCGCCGGTTCCTGGCCGCGGTGCAGGCGTCGCAGACCAGGGCGGTCACGATCCGGGAGTCCCTGGCCGACCTGGTGCGCATCGTGCCGGGCATGCTCGACGACGTGCTGGCGCTCGCCGACGAGGTGACCGGCGCCGGGGCCCCGCGCGCCGCCGGCGCGGCGAAGCCGGCCGCCCCGTCACGGTTCGGCCGGCTGTTCAGACGCCGCCGCCAAGCGCCGTAGGCGCCGCCGGCAGGACCCGGAGACGCCGCTGGCCGGCGGGGATCCGCCGGCCAGTGCGAGAAGTGCGGGAAGGGCTACCAGTAGTGGCGTCGCCCAGCGAGCGGACGGCCCACGGCGCCCAGGATCCACAGCACCGCTCCCACGATCAGCAGCACGATGCCGATCGTCTCCAGGATGCCGACGTGCAGGAAGAGCCCGAGCAGGAACAGGATCAGGCCAAGGATGATCATTTTCAGCTCCCGGGGAGGAGGGGTGTTGCATGGACATCCTTCAGGTACCCCTCCCCCGCCTCGTCTGAAACACGGATCACCCGCGGCGACCCCGACGGGCGCGGATGTAGTCGGAGACGACGTATCGGCCCAGGTCACCAGCCTCGGGGGTGAAGACCCGGCCGCCGCTGCGCTGGGCGATGGCGTCGACGAACCGGCGCAGGCCAGGGTCCTCGCCGAGCATGAACATGTTGAGTACGGCGCCGTAGCGGGTGAGCTGATCGACCTCGTGCACGGTCGACGTCACCGTCTCGCGGGTCGACGGCCAGTGGAAGTAGGAGGTGCCGTCGTCGAGCAGGTGCGCGGTCGGCTCGCCGTCGGTGACGACGAGGACGACGGGGTCGGAGCCCGGGTGCCGGCGCAGGTGCCGGCCCGCGAGCATGAGGGCGTGCTGCAGGTTGGTGCCCTGCACATAGTCGGGTTCGACGGCGGCGAGCTCCTCGACGGACAGCTTCGTCGCGTACCGGCCGAATCCGATGATCTGCAGGGCGTCCTGCGGGAACCGGGTCGCGACGAGGTGCGACAGCGCGAGGGCGGCCTGTTTCATCGGGCCCCACCGGCCGTCGGCCATCATCGAGAAGGACAGGTCGACGCAGAGCGCGACGGCCGCGGAGACCCGCCGCTCGGTCTCGGCGATCTCGAAGTCCTCGACATCCAGCCCGATAGGCAGGACGGCGGTGCCGCCGGTGGCCTGGCGGCGCACCGCGTTGCCGATGGTACGGACCACGTCGATGGGCTGTTCGTCCCCGTACTGCCAGCGCCGCGACGCGCCGGTCAGCTCGCCCGCGGCGCCGGCGTCGCGCAGGTCGTGCTGGCCCTTGCGGCCGGCGGAGAGGTCGGCGAAGACGGTGCGCAGCGCGGTGCCGCCGAGCCGGCGCAGCGCCTTCGGGCTGAGCGTGAGCCCGTCGGCGCCGCGGGTGACCCAGCCCTGGCGGCGCAGCTGCTGCTCCAGCTCCCGCAGCCGGCGCAGGTCGTCGGCGGCGGACCGGCCGAGCTGCCGCTCGACGGCCTCGACGTCCACGTCGTCGAGGGTGGCCCCGGGATGCTCCTGGCCGAGCTGGTCGAGCAGGTCGTCGAGGTCGCCGATCTCCTCCAGGGCGCCGGCGGCCTCGCCGTAGCCGAGGTCGCGCTGCCCGCGGACCCGCTCGCCGCGGCCCCAGTTGAGGTCGGGGCGCAGGGCACGCAGGTTGTCGGTGAGGGCGGCCATCTCCCCGGCGAGGCTGCCGAGGGACTGCTCCATCAGCGCCTGCAGCTCCTCGCGCTGCTGCGGGCTGAGCGAGCGCAGGAGCCGCTCCCCGGCGGCGGCGCGGCGGGCGAGGGCGTCGATGAGCTCCTCGACGGTGCCGGGCTGCTCCGGGAAGAAGTCGCCGTGCTGGGCCATGAACTGCGCGAACGCGTCGTCGGTGTTCTCGCCGCGGGCGTGCTTGCCGAGCAGGGCGTTGAGGTCCTGCAGCATCTCCCGCATGCGTTCCTGCATGGCCGGGTCCTGCAGCGCCTCTTTCATGCCTTGGAACCGCTGGCCGAGGACCTCGTTGCGGAGCTGGTCGAGGATCTGCTCGTACAGCGCCCGCGCTTCCGGAGACGTCCAGTTGTATTCGGACAATTCCGAAACGGCCTTCGACGTCGACCGTGGAAGGTTTGCCAGCTGCGCCTCCGCAAACCTCGCGTCGTCGCCCTCAAGCGCGGACAGCGCGTCGCGTTCGGTGGCGACGGCCTGGTCGAGCAGCTGCTGGGCGCGGGTCACGGCACCGTCGAGGTCGCCGCGGCGCATCGCCTCGCGCCGCAGCCGCCGGGCCCTGGCGAGGAGGTCGTCGAGGCCGCGGCCGCCGTCGGGGCCGTTGCGCAGCAGGTTGCGCAGCGCGTCGCGGAGACTGCCACCGTCGAGGACCTCGGCGCCGACCTGGTCGACGGCGGCGCGCACGTCGTAGGGCGGGGCGAGCGGGTCGGGCCCGCCGCGCCACGCCCCGTAGCGGAACCTGTTGTGGCGCACGTGCTCAGCCTCCGTAGACGGTGCGGCCGTCCTCGGTGAGATCCTTGGACAGCCGTCTGGTGAGGTGCAGTCCTTCGAGGACGAACTCGATGCCGGCGGCGGCCTCGCCGCGGCTGGGCGCGTCGCCCAGGCCGAGCCGCTCCAGGACCTTCGCCAGGCCCGGGACGGTGCCGACCTGCTGCAGGATGTCGTCGGCGCCGGCCAGCTCGCCGGTCTCGATGACCTGGCCCTCGGCGACGAGGTCGGTGAAGCCGGACAGGTCCAGCCCGGCGAGCCGGGACCGGAACGTGTCGGCGGTCGCGGTGCGCAGCAGGTGCGCGAGGATCTCGATCTCGCGGCCCTCTTCGCCGCTGTCGAACTCGACCTTGCCGCGCAGGGTGCTGGTGACGCTGACGGTGTCGCCGACCCGGGCGACGGGCTTGTCGTCGCCGAGCAGCCCGCCGCGGCGCAGCGCGGACGCGGCGACGGTCTCGGCGGCGGCGATCGCGAACCGGGCCGACACGCCGGAGCGCGAGTCGACGGCCGGCGATTCCCGCACGGCGCGGGTGAACCGGGCAAGGACCTCGATCACGTGCCCGGGGACCTGGGCGACCAGCTGCGCCTCCTGCTGGATCAGGTCGGTCTCCAGCTCCAGGTCCAGGGGGTAGTGGGTGCGGATCTCGGCGCCGAAGCGGTCCTTGAGCGGCGTGATGATCCGGCCCCGGTTGGTGTAGTCCTCGGGGTTGGCGCTGGCGACCAGCAGCACGTCCAGCGGCAGCCGCAGCTGGTAGCCGCGGACCTGGATGTCGCGCTCCTCCAGCACGTTGAGCAGCGACACCTGGATGCGCTCGGCGAGGTCGGGCAGCTCGTTGACGGCGAAGATGCCGCGGTTGGTGCGCGGGACGAGTCCGAAGTGGATGGTCTCCGGGTCGCCGAGGGTGCGGCCCTGTGCGACCCGGATCGGGTCGACGTCGCCGATGAGGTCGCCGACGGACGTGTCGGGGGTGGCGAGCTTCTCGCCGTAGCGCTTCGAGCGGTGCAGCCAGTCCACCGGCAGCGCGTCGCCGGCTTCCAGCGCGAGCCGCCGGGACGCGGGCGTGATCGGCTCATACGGGTGCTCGTTGAGCTCGGACCCGGCGATGACCGGGGTCCACTCGTCCAGCAGCGACACGAGGCCGCGGATGACGCGGGTCTTGCCCTGGCCGCGCTCGCCGAGCAGGACCAGGTCGTGCCCGGCCAGGATGGCCCGCTCGAGCTCGGGCAGGACGGTGTCTTCGTAGCCGACGATCCCGGGGAAACGGGGCTCGCCGGAGCGGAGCTTGGCCAGGAGGTTTTCGCGCAGCTCCTGTTTGACGGTGCGGAACCGGTGGCCGCTCGATCGCAGCTCGCCCACGGTGCGGGGCAGGTCCAAAGGCTGGGTCACTGCTCGAACCTAGCGCGCCGAGGTTTCCGGCGGCGAAACCGGACGATCTCCGGGGCGGAAGCGGGCCAGCAGCGCCGCGCGCACCGCGGCGACCGCGGGGGCGGCCGGCCCGGCCCGGTGCGCGAGGAACAGCGTGTTGAGCGGCGGCACCGGCGGGTCGTGCAGCAGGACCAGGCGGCCCGCGTCGAGGTCGGCGCGGACCAGGTATTCGGGCAGGACGCTGCACCCGGCGCCGGCGAGCACCAGCGCGCGGACCGCGTGCAGGCTCGGCACCACCACGTCGGCGGTGCGGTGCTGCCGCTGGTCGAAGACGCTGCGCCAGTACCGCCGGATGATCGGCAGCTCCTCGGCGTAGCTGACCAGCGGGGTCGTGGCGACGTCGCAGGCCCGGGCGGCGACGAGGACGAACTCCTCGTCGTAGAGCGGCTCGGCGCCGAGCTGCCGGCGGCGCGGGCGGCTGGTGAGCACGGCGAGGTCCAGGGTGCCGGCGCTCAGCGCGTCGGCGAGGTCGTCGGACAGGCCGAGCGTGACCCGCAGCTTCAGCCCGGCGGCGACGAGCCCGGCGAGCGCCGGCAGCGCGAGGTCGGTGAGGAACTCCGCGGCCCCGCCGAGCCGCACGGTGCCCTCCTCGGGCCGCTCGGCGACGCCGGCAAGGTCGTCCAGCGGCCCGGCGACCTGCCTGGCGAGCAGGTCCGCGGCCGGGGTGGGCGCGACGCCGCGGGGCTGCCGCACGAACAGCGGCCGGCCGAGCGCCGCCTCGAGGGCCTGCAGCTGGGCGGTGACGGTCGGCTGGGACAGCGCGAGCCGGCGGGCGGCGCCGGTGACGGAGCCCTCCCGGTGCACGGCGAGGAAGGTCCGCAGCAGGTCCAGCGAGATTGCCATAGGATTTCCTATGGTACGACCACCGCACGGCTATTGGCGCCGATGGCATCCGGTGCGCGACGCTGCCTGCATGACAGCGATCCTGATCGTCCTGACCAGCCACGCGACCCTTGGCGACGCCGGCCGCGGCACCGGCTTCTACGTGTCCGAGGCGGCCCACCCGTGGGCGGTGTTCACCAAGGCCGGGCACGATGTGACGGTGGCGTCGGTCCTCGGCGGCGACCCGCCCCGCGACGGCGACACCGCCGGCCACGAGGACTTCCTGGCGTTCCTCGGCCACGACACCCCGGCCGTCGCCGACGTCGACCCGGCCCGCTTCGACGCGGTGTTCCTGGCCGGCGGCCACGGCACCATGTGGGACTTCCCGGACAGCACGGCACTGCAGTCACTGGTGCGGCAGGTGTACGAGCAGGGCGGCGTCGTCGGTGCCGTCTGCCATGGTCCGGCCGGGCTGGTCGGCGTCACGCTCACCGGCGGCGGCGCGCTGGTCGCGGGGCGGGACGTCGCCGGGTTCACCGACGAGGAGGAGCGCGCGGTCGGGCTGAGCGACGTGGTGCCGTTCGCGCTGCAGCGGCGCCTGGAGGAGCTCGGCGCCCGGCACACCGGCGCGGCCATGTGGCAGCCGTGGGTGGTCCGCGACGGCCGCCTGGTCACCGGCCAGAACCCGGCCAGCGCCACCGGTGTGGCCGAGGCGATGCTCGACGCGCTGTCGCAGCGGTGACCGAGTGGTGACCGAGTGGTGACCGTCAGCGGCGGATCACGTCCAGCCAGGACGTGAAGCCGCCCCAGCCGGCGGTCGGGTCGTACTCCTGGTAGTACTCGATCGCCGCCTCGCGGCCCATCCGGATGAAGGCCAGACCGAGCAGCAGAATGACGCCGGCCACGGTCACCGACGACAGCGTGGAGAACCACACCGGCAGCAGCGTCTCGTAGCGGGCGAGCTCGGCGGCGGTCTGCGCCCGGACCGCGTTCTCGGGGCTGAACACCACGCCCAGCAGCAGCGCGACGGCGGAGAGCAGCGCCGCGCCGCCGACGAGCGGCCGAGAGCTCACCGACCGGCGCGGGACGGTGAGGGCGGCGAAGCCGAGCAGCAGCGTCACGACGCCGGCCAGCACGGCCCCGGCGAAGAGCCGGGAGCGCACCGCCTCGACGGCGTCTGGATCCTCCATGCCCCGCACCGCGTCGTAGGCGTCGTCGAAGTGGGCGAGCACGACCGCCGCGGCGACGCACTGCGCGAGCACCAGCAGGAAACCGGCGGCGGCCAGCCAGAACGCCTGCCGCACCGGGCGCGGCGGCGGACTGATCGGGTATTGATCGGGGGCATCGCTGCGGAGCACGTCATCGGCCATCGGCACACAGGGTACGACCGCCGTCACCGCGGCGCTGCCCCGTTTCCGTCGACGGTCACCGGTCGCGGGCGATCTCCCGCCAGGAGCTGAAGCCGGTCCAGGTGACGGTCGGGTCCCGGTACTGGTAGTAGTCGTACGCCGCCTCGCGGCCCAGGACGACGAACGCGGCGGCGAGCGAGAACAGGGCGCCGGTGACGGCGATCGACGACAGCACGGAGAACCACAGCGGCAGCACCAGGTACAGGTGCGCCTCCTCGGCGGCGCCGTACGCCAGCAACGCGTTGTCGGGGTTCATCACCACGCCGAGCAGCAGCCCGACCGTGGTCAGCAGCGCGGCGAGGCCGACGACCGTGCGGGTGACGACGGACCTGCGCGGGACGGCAAGGGCGACCCCGGCGAGCAGGCCCGCCAGGCCTGCGCTGAGCACGGCGATAAGCGCCAGCCGGGTGTGCATGCTGTCGAGCTGCAGCTGCTCGCCGACGTTCCACGGGCCGTGGGCGCTCCGGGCGGCGTCGAAGCGGGCGTAGAGCAGCGCCGCCGTGACCGCCTCGACCGAGATCAGCGTGATGGCGGCGATGACCAGCCAGTACGCCTGCCGGACGGGCGGTGGCGCCGCAGCGGTTCTGCTCAAGATCGGCCGCGCCGTCAGGTCCGGCCGGCGATGTCGAACCACGAGGTGAAGCCGCGCCACGTGGCGGTCGGGTCGTGGTGCTGGTAGTAGTGCAGCGCCGCGTCGCGGCCCAGCCGGGCGAAGGCGGTGCCGAGCAGGACGACGACGGCGGTGACCGTCGCCGACGCCGACGCGGTGAACCACACCGGCAGCAGCTGCTCCAGGTGGGCCAGCTCGTCGGCGTCGCCGGCCAGCACCCCGCCGTCGGGGCCGAGCACGATGCCGAGCAGCAGCGCGACCGCCACGACCAGCCCGGCGAAGCCGACGACCGTGCGGGTGCTGGTCGAGCGGCGCGGGACCGCGAGGGCGGCCCCGGCGAGCAGCAGCGACATGCCGGCGCCCAGGACGGCCGCGCCGACCAGTCTCGTGTGGACGGTGTCGGCCTGCATCTGCTCGCTGAACGTCCACGGTCCGTGGGCGTCATAGGCGGCGCCGAAGCGCAGGAGCAGGACCACGGCCGCGACGGTCTGTGCGGCGACCAGGATGAGACCACCGGTGACCAGCCAGAAGGCCTGCCGCACCGGTCTGCTCGGAGGCGTGCCGTGTGCCATCAGGTTCAGCGTACGACCGGCAACCGAGCGTGGTCCATATCACCTGAGGGCCAGATGCCGGGTGGTTCGAAGCCGGACCGCAGCGCATACGGCAGGATGGACGGCGACACGTACCGCAACAATCGACATCCGCCGAGGAGTTTTCGCATGGCGCTCAGCAAGCCCGACGTGACCCTGCCCGACGGCCCGCCGCCCGCCGACCTGGTGATCGAGGACCTCACTGTCGGCGACGGAGCGGAGGCTCGGCCCGGTCAGCAGGTCAGCGTCCACTACGTGGGTGTGTCGCTGTCGACGGGCAAGGAGTTCGACGCCTCGTGGAACCGTGGCGGCACCTTCGACTTCGGGCTCGGCCAGGGCCAGGTCATCGCCGGCTGGGACCAGGGCGTGGCCGGCATGAAGGTCGGCGGCCGGCGCAAGCTGGTCATCCCGCCGCACCTGGGCTACGGCAGCCGGGGCGCCGGCGGCGGCCTGATCAAGCCGGGCGAGACGCTCGTCTTCGTCGTCGACCTGGTCGGCACCCGGTAGAACCCAATGCCCGTCTGTGGGTCCGGTATTCCCTACCGGACCCACAGATAGGAATGCGGTAATTCACAGCTGACACTCAGCCCAGCCCGGACATCGAGGTGGGATGCTGGACCATCGGCGTCGGCCGGCACTCTTTTTCACATGTCATAACGCCATAAAGGGGTGTGCAGATGACAATGCAGTCGGCGGCACCGCGCGCGAAGCGGATTCTCATGATCGGCGCACCCGGTGCGGGCAAGGGCACCCAGGCGCAGCTCATCGCGCAGCAGTTCGGCATCACCCACATCGCCAGCGGTGACCTGCTGCGCAGGAACATCGCCGAGGGCACGACGATCGGCCGCACGGTCGAGACGCTCGTCAACAAGGGTGAGCTCGTCCCCGACCAGATCATCATGGACATGCTCCGCAAGCCGGTCCTCGCCGCGAACGCCGACGGCGGCTACGTGCTGGACGGCTTCCCGCGCACCGTCGAGCAGGCCGAGGCGGCCTACCGCACCGCCGGTGACCTCGGCGTCGGCGTGCAGATCGCGATCCACCTCGAGGTGCCCGAGGACGAGCTGATCCGCCGGATGCTGGCCCGGGCCCGCGGCGCGGACGACACCGTCGACGTCATCAAGCACCGGATCAAGGTCTATGAGCAGAAGACCCGCCCGCTGCTGGACTATTACCAGCAGCGCGAACTGCTCATCCAGGTCAACGGCGCCCGCCCGGTCGGCGAAGTGACCTGGTCGATCGTGGTGCAGCTGCAACGCGCGTTCAAGCAGCGGCCGACCGCTGGTCGTACCACGGCCGCACCGGACCGCGCGGTCGCCTGACGCTTCCCCGTCGCACGAAGCCCGGCCCCGATGGGCCGGGCTTTCGCATGTCACGCCGACAGTGCCGCCGACACGACCCCGCGGGCCTCCTGCTGGATGCGTTCCAGGTGCTCGGGCCCCTGGAACGACTCGGCGTAGACCTTGTAGACGTCCTCGGTGCCGGACGGCCGCGCTGCGAACCACCCGGACGCGGTGACGACCTTCAACCCGCCCAGCGCCGCGCCGTTGCCGGGCGCGGCGGTGAGCTTCGCCGTGATCGGCTCGCCGGCCAGCTCCGTCGCCGTGACCTGCTCCGGCGACAGCTTGCCCAGCACCGCCTTCTCCTCGCGGGTCGAGGCGACGTCGATCCGCGCGTACGCGGGGGCGCCGTGCCGCGCGACGAGATCGGCGTAGTGCTCGCTGGGCGAGCGTCCGGTCGTCGCGATGATCTCGGCGGCGAGCAGGCAGAGCAGCAGCCCGTCCTTGTCCGTGGTCCAGACCTCGCCGTTGCGGCGCAGGAACGATGCGCCGGCGCTCTCCTCGCCGCCGAAGCCGACCGAGCCGTCCAGCAGGCCCGGCACGAACCATTTGAACCCCACCGGGACCTCGATGAGCGTGCGCCCGAGATCCTCGGCGACCCGATCGATCATCGACGACGACACGAGGGTCTTGCCGATCGCGGCGCCCTCCGGCCAGCCGTCCCTGGACTTGAACAGGTACTGGATAGCGACCGCGAGGAAGTGGTTGGGGTTCATCAGCCCCGCGTCGGGGGTGACGATGCCGTGCCGGTCGGCGTCGGCGTCGTTACCCGTGGCCACCTGGTAGTCGCCCCGCTTGCCGATCAGCGACGCCATCGCGTTCGGCGACGAGCAGTCCATCCGGATCTTGCCGTCCCAGTCCAGGGTCATGAACCCGAACGTCGGGTCCACGTTGGGATTGACCACGGTCATGTCCAGCTTGTGGCGTTCGGCGATGGCGCCCCAGTACGCGACGCTGGCGCCGCCGAGCGGGTCGGCGCCGATGCGGACCCCGGCGTTGGCGATGGCGGCGAGGTCGATCGCGGCCGGCAGGTCGTCCACGTACGCGGCGAGGAAGTCGAACCGGCCGGTGGTGTCGGCCTTGATCGCCCGCGCGTACGGGATCCTCTTGACGTCCTTGAGCCCGGCCGCGAGCAGCGCGTTGGCCCGGTCCTGGATCCACTTGGTGACGTCGGTGTCGGCGGGCCCGCCGTGCGGCGGGTTGTACTTGAACCCGCCGTCCTCCGGCGGGTTGTGCGACGGCGTGACCACGACCCCGTCGGCGCCGAGGTGCCGGTGGGTGAGGATCGCGTGTGACAGCGCCGGCGTCGGCGTGTAGCCGTCGCGGCTGTCGATGAGCACCTGGATCCCGTTGGCGGCGAACACCTCCAGGGCGCTCACCGTCGCCGGCTCCGACAGCGCGTGGGTGTCCTTGCCGACGAAGAGCGGTCCCGTGTACCCCTGGAGCGCCCGGTATTCGCAGATCGCCTGGCTGACCGCGACGATGTGATCCTCGTTGAACGAGCGGCGCAGGCTCGACCCGCGATGCCCGGAGGTGCCGAACGCGACCTGCTCGGCCGGGTCGGCGACATCGGGGTGCTCGGCGTAATAACTGGTGATGAGTCGCGGGACGTCGACGAGGTCGGAACGCTGCGCCGGTTGGCCTGCACGGGGATGGACGGACATACCGCATACGTTGCCACGTCAGGCTGTGCGCTGCGACATGACCGGGCCATCGACGGAAACAATCCGTGGCTAAAATGCCGCGCATCGATGCCCATTTCACCCCCGTGAGGCGATGATGACCACCGCGGTTTCGATGTATTCCAGGGTCGGCGGCGGGCCCGCCGTCAAACACGTCGTCGACCAGCTGTACACCTGGATCCTCACCGACGAGGAGCTGTCCCCCTACTTCGCCACCGTCACCGTCGAGTCGCTGAAACGGCACATGGCGGCGCTGCTCGCCCAGGTGCTCGGCGGCCCGGCCGAGTACGGCGGCCGCGAGCTCGGCGACGCGCACCGCGGCCTGGGCATCACCGACGCCCACTACACGCGGGTGGTCGACCTGGCGCTGGCCGCCCTGTTCCTGGCGCACGCACCCCGCGACATCGTCGCCGCGGTCGAGGACACCCTGGCCGCGGTGAAGCCGGACATCGTCGCTTAATCCCCGTCGCGGTGCCATCGCCGTCGCGGTGCTGTCGCCGTCGCGGTGCCATCGCGGTGCTGTCGCCGTTGCGGGAACCGGCGCCTTTGGCGGTGCTGTCGCCTTTGGCGGTGCTGGCGCCTTTGCGGGAGCTGGCGCGGGCCGGTCAACGCCAGCTCCCGCAAACGGCGGCACTACCCAGGTCGCCTCAGGCGACGGCGGTCCCCTCGAGCTCGACCATCAGGCTGGCGATCGCCAGCCGTGTCACCCCGAGCATCGTGGTGGCCGGCGCCACCTTGGCGGCGCCGAGCCTCGAGGCCAGCACGCCGTAGTGCTCGAAGAGCCGGTCGACGTCGGTGGTGTAGACGTTGAGCCGGACCAGGTCCGCCAGGGACATGCCCGCCTCGCCGAGCACGGCCTCCAGGTTGTCGAGGCTCAGCGCCAGCTGCGCCGCCATGTCACCGGCGTGCTGGGGCTTGCCCTCACCGCTCATCGCGGTCTGGCCGGAGCAGTACAGGGTCCGGGCCTGCCCGGAGACGACCTCACCCTGGTTGTAGCCCAACTCCACCGACCACGCCCACGGGTTGACCGCCGAACGATCCACTACCATCTCAGCTCCATTCGTCGAGGGTGTGCACCCAGGTGCCGGTGAGCCTCTCAGCCAAATCGCGACATCCTGTGTCGTGTATTGCTGGCATAGTTTCCGCATGCGGGCCGACCGGTTGGTCTCACTGGTGCTGCTGCTGCGCCAGCGCGGCCGGCTGTCAGCGACCACCCTCGCCCGCGAGCTGGAGGTGTCGACCCGCACCGTGCTGCGCGACATCGAGGCGCTGTCCGCCGCCGGCGTCCCGGTCTACGCCGAACGCGGGCGGCACGGCGGTTTCGCGCTGCTGCCCGGTTTCCAGACCGAGCTCACCGGCCTGAACCACGAAGAAGCACTCGCCCTGCTGGTCGCCGGCTCGCGGCGGGGCGCGCAGGCGTTCGGTCTCGGCTCGGCGCTCGCTTCGGCGATGCTCAAGGTCCTCGACGCGCTGCCCGAAAGCTATCGGGACACCGCGGCCGGTGCGGTCGAGCGGCTGCTCATCGACCCGGAGACCGACCTGCTGTCGCGCCGGCTGGTCGCCGAGGAGGTCCCCGACAGCATCGTGGCCGAGGTACGGCGTGCGGTGTTCGCCGGGCACAAACTGCGCATCCACTACGCGGCCGTGGGCCAGCCCCCGAAGTGGCGCACGGTCGACCCGATCGGCCTGGTCACCGTCCGCGAGCAGGGCTATCTGCTGGCCACGAGGTCCGGTGCGGACCGCACCTACCGGCTGTCCCGCGTCCTGGCCGCCGAGGAACTCGCCGAGCCCGCCCAGCGACCGGACCGGGTCGACCTGGACCGCGCCTGGCAGGAACGCAGCACCCGGTTTCGCACCGGCGGCGACTCGGTCACCGTGCTGGTCCGGGTGAACCCGACGCAGCGGGAGATCCTGGTCGGCACCGCGCTGGCCGTCCTCGCCGAGGAAGTCGACGCAGACGGCTGGCTGCGCCTGGAGGTCACCTTCCAGGATCCGAGACACGCCGAATGGGCGCTGTGGCAACTCGCCACGAACGCCGAGGCCCTGTCCCCAGAGTGGCTCCGCACCGCCCTGCGCAACCGCGCCGCCGCGATCGCCACTCGCTACGAAGCGCCACCCGAGGGTTGAACGGCCACGCACCTTCCTGCCCTCGTGCTTGCCGTCGTGACCCGGCCGGGATGCCACCGCAGCCGGTCACGGCGACGACGGGAGGCGCAACATCGCTAGACGGCTCAACGACGGCGGACGACGCGGCGACCGACGCAACGGCCGCTGGACGCGCAACTGCTGGGTGACGGGGTGGTGAGTCGCACAGCTCGGCGCCGGCCGTGCCTGACGATGAGCGGCTCGCCGCCGACGGGCACGTTGCCACCGGCGGGCGGGTTGGCACTGGCGGACCGGTTGGCGCTGGCGGACCGGTTGGCGCTGGCGGACCGGTTGGCGCTGGCGGACCGGTTGGCGCTGGCGGACCGGTTGGCGCTGGCGGGCGGCTCACCGCTGGCGGGGTTGGTGTCAGTGGGCGGGTGGGGCGCAGGCGGGCCAGCTTTGCTGCGTGACGGGCGGCGAGGCCGTGGGCGCGTGTCTCTGCGAACTCCGCTCGCGCCCGCAGCTTCTCTTCGCGCCGCCGCTGTCGCTCGGCAAGCTGCGCGGCGAGGCGGGCGTCCCAGTCGATCTGCCCAGGCGCCGCGATCGACGCTGAATCCGGTGCTTCCAACGAAAAGTATGGCCGTGGCACGTGCCGCCTCCCCCCGGTAGGCGCTACCCCTCCATTCTCGAGGCCGTCCACCGCCACGTCCAGCAACGTAACACCATGTGCTGCTAAGCGCACATGCGACAAACCGGACCACCGGGACAGCCACGTGGGAAGATCTGGTTATGACGTGGACTGCGCCTGCTGCGCCGCCGTTCGGGGGGTCGCTTGTCGCTGATGAGCGGACGCTGCTGGAGGGGTTCCTCGACTGGCAGCGGGCCGTGCTGGTCGGAAAGTGCACCGGGCTGACCGGTGAGGAGTTGGCGCAGCGCTCGGCTCCCCCGTCGACGTTGTCGCTGCTCGGGCTGCTGCGGCACGTCACCGACGTCGAGCGGGAGTGGTTCCATGCTCGGTTCCGTGGCACGCCGGTGCGGTTCCTGTACCGCCGCGCCGATGCCAAGGACGCCGCCTTCGACGAGGTCGAGCCTGCCGCTGCCGAGGCCGACTACGAACGGCTGCTGGCGCAGTGGCAGGCGTCGCGGGTCGCGGTCGCCGCAGCGGGGCTGGACGACGCGTTCGAGGACGCGCAGCGCGGGCCGATGTCGCTGCGCGCCGTCTATCTGCACCTGATCCAGGAGTACGCCCGCCACAACGGCCACGCCGACCTCCTCCGCCAACGCATCGACGGCGAGACCGGCTGACCGGCCGACCAAAGGCCGAAAGGCCCAAAGGCGGAAAGGCGGAAAGGCGGAAAGGCGGAAAGGCGGAAAGGCGGAAAGGCCGTCACCCCGCATGCACGGCGGCAACAACACCTTCATAGGTGCCGACCAGGGCCGTGCCGGTGGTCTCGTACTCAAGGAGAAGCAGCCCGCTCGCGGTGACGTCGTGGCGGACGAGCCGCAGCCCGACGGCTGAGGTCGGATGGGTGAAGAGCCGCCGCCCGGATCCGATCACGGTAGGCGCGACGACAAGCCGCAACGTGTCGACCAGCCCGGCCGACAGCAGCGCGCTGCCAAGGCGGGCGCTGCCGTGGACCTGCAGCTCCCGCCCTGGCCGCGCCTTGAGCGCGGCAACCGTGTCGGCCGGGTTGCCGCGCAGCACGGTCGTGGGGTTCCAGGTCGCGTCGGTGAGGGTGTTCGACACGACGTACTTGGGCAGCGAGTTCATCCGCTCGGTGAACGGGTCGTCCGGGTCAGTGATCTGCGGCCAGTCCCGGGCGAACGCCTCGTAGGTGCGGCGGCCGAGCAGGAGGCCGTCGGCGAGGTCGAGCCAGTCGGACGCCCGTTCCACGAACTGCGCGTCGAAGTGCGGCACCAGCCAGCCGCCCCTGGTGAAGCCGTCGCTGCCGTCCTCGGTGGGCGAGCCGGGTCCCTGGCTGACGCCGTCCAGCGTGACGAACTGGGTGAGAGCGAGCTTCATCGGGCGGCCTCGCTCTCGGCGAGCGCGACGAGCTGCGCGGCCTCGCTCCCGGCGAGCCCGGCGAGCTGCGCGGCCTCGCTCTCGGCGAGCCCGGCGAGCTGCTCGGTGACCGAGGCCCAGCCGTCGATGAATCCCAGCGTCTCGTGGCGGGCCCGGGAGGCAGGGTCGCCGTGCCGGACGACGACGCGGTAATCCGTGCCGTCCGGGTGGGCGCCGAACGTGATCTCGGCGGTCATGGCGACCGGGGCGGGGTTCGCGGGGCGCCAGGCGCTGTCGATCGCGTTCGTGAACACGATCCGGGCAAGCTCCTCGACGATGATGAAGCAGGCGTCGACGTGCGGGACGAACGAGACGCCGTCGTCGCTGAGCTTGGTCACGAACCCGCCGCCGGGGCGGACGTCGAGGCGCTCGACGCGGGAGCGGGCGGGCGCCGGGACCCACCACTGCGCGAGGCGGGCGGGATCGGTCCACGCGCTCCACACGCTTGCGCGGGGTGCACGGATGACCCTTGTCAGGGCGAGGTCGAGATCGGGGTTCACGGCTGGTCCTTTGCGGTCTCGGTGACGAACTGTTCGAGGCGGTCGGTGCGCTCCTGCCAGATCCGCCGCTGCTCGGCGAGCCAGTCGTCGACCAGGGCGAGGCGCTCGCGGTTGAGCGTGCAGGTGCGCACCCGGCCCGACTTGGCGGTGCGGATCAGGCCGCTCTCCTCGAGGGTCCGCACGTGCTTCATGAAGGACGGAAGGGCCATCGGGAACTCGCTGGCGAGGTCACCGACGCTCGCCGGCCCGCGGCCGAGGCGGCGGATCACGGCCCGCCGGGTCTGGTCGGTGAGGGCGACGAACACCCTGTCGAGCTGCGCCAAATACTGAGCCACACGGCTTAGTATTGCGGCCCGTAAAAGTTAGCGCAAGGGGTAAGTATCAGGCCGATGAGCGCGCGGGCGCAGGCACCGAGGCCTCGAGCGCAGGGCCACCGGAGCGCGGGCGGCGCAGCAGGCGCAGGGCCGGGAGCTCGATGCCGTGATAGACGACCATGGCGCCGAGCAGGCTGATCGAGAATGCCGAGACCGTGACCAGGGCGGCGACCAGCGGGTGGGCGTGGTGCGGCAGCAGGCCGAGCCGCTCGTAGCTCAGGTAGGTCAGGTAGTGCACCAGGTAGAAGGCGAACGACACCTCGCCGAGGTAGGTCAGCAGCGGCCGGGTCCACACCGTCCGCACGCCGGTCAGGTCGGCGCGGGCTGCCGCGGCGACCACGAGGGTGACCGGCACGAGGGTCAGGGCGTGCTGGTTGAGCGGGTAGGGCGCCTTGAGCGCGGCGGCGGCGGCGAGGCCCACCAGGACGAAGGACCAGCGCAGCCCCGGACCCCGCCACGCGCCGGCCTGGATGAGCAGCGCGACGACGATGCCGAGGGTGAATTCGGCGATGCGTACCGGCGGGAACATGTACCCGAACCACAACGCGAAGGGGTGCCCGACCGTGGTGAGCAGCACACCCGTCGCCAGCACGAACAGCACCAGCGCGCCCGCCGTCGCCCACAGCCCGCCGGGGCGCAGCCGGCGCAGCGCCGGCAGCAGCAGCGGGAAGCACAGGTAGAAGAACGCCTCGCAGGACAGCGACCAGCTGACGGGGTTGAGCGCGCCGAAGACCGACGCGTGCGGGAACCAGGTCTGCGTCAGGGTGAGGTGCGCGGCGAGCTGGACGGGGCCGGCGCCGCCGACGACGAGCAGCGCGACGAGGGTGGTGACCAGGGTGGCCGGATAGATCTTGCTGAAGCGGCGCCACCAGAATCCCCGCTTGCCGAACGACGCCGGGGAGGACCAGGTCAGGACGAAGCCGGAGAGGACGAAGAAGAACGAGACGCCCACCGCGCCGCCGTTGACCAGCAGCGCCCACAGCCCGGCCCGGACCGGTCGCGGGGCGACCAGATCCGGGTCGTAGAACAGCTCCAGGGTGTGCTGACCAAACACGACGAGCGCCGCTGCCCAACGCAGACCGGTGAGGGCCGGCAGCCGGCTGTCGCGGTTCACGCTTGATGTCTAGTCATTCTTCCCGGCCGGCGCACGCCAGGCCGGGAAGAATTCACCCCGATGTGACCAGTTGTTACACCGTGTATCCGCGCGATCACCTGTTGTTGCGGCGTTCGCGGTCACCACCTCGGTTGTTCCAACTCCGGTCGCGCATGGCGGGCAGGCGCATCGTCACGAGGCCGAGCGCGATGATGATCAGCCCGATGATGATGTTGTTCGCGATGGAGCCGCCGGACGGGTAGGCACCCTGGATGACCCACGGCGCAACGAACGTCCACACGCCGACGACCACCGGCACCCAGGTCAGGCCGTGAGTGCGACCGTAGGCGGCGGTGAAGCCGGCGGCGAGCGCGACAACGACCACCCCGCAGATGAAGTTGTTGACCGCGAGGTCGCTCTCGAAGGACGCGAACCCCACGACCCATGGTGACAAGGCGAGGTAGAGCCCGGCGAGCAGCAGCCCACCGTCGGTGACGTGTGCGGTCGGCGTCTCCGCCGCACGGTCATAGCGGGCCCGCAGCTCGAGGATGTCCGGGTGCTGTTCCAGGTCCGCGATCGGACGGGTCATGACGGTCCCCTTTCCTTCGTCGGAGAGGGGTTCTCTAACCCGTACCGCGGAGAACTAACACAAACAGGGTGGGCGCGGCGGCGGCGCTGCAGACGCCGTCCGCCGCACCCCGGTTCGCGATGGGAGCCGCGAAAAGGGTGGGCATCACCTCCAGGTGCATCGATAGCCGTCGCGACCATAGGTGAAATCCGGGGTGCTTGTCCCGGGAGCGCTCCCATGCCAGAATCAGCGCCACCTCGCGTCTGGGAGCCGACGGGGCACACGCAGCGACTGGCTTATGTCACACCGCAGTCGCGCTGTCGCGTGCCCTTCCCCCGCCCCGAAACTTTCACGAGGAGCACCCCACTCATGACCACCCGGAAACAACGCTGGCTGCGTACCGCGGCCGTCGGCCTCCTGGCCGCCGGCACGCTGTACGCCCTGCCGGCCGGGATCGCACACGCCGCCACCGGCTGTTCGGTCGTCTATTCAGTCCGCAGCCAATGGCCGACCGGCTTCACCGGCGATCTCGTGGTGAAGAACCTCGGCGATCCACTGACGAGTTGGAACGTCAGCTGGACCTTCGCCGGCAACCAGCAGTTGCAGCAGAGCTGGAACGGCGACTTCACCCAGACCGGCAACGCCGTCACCATCCGCAACGCCTCCTGGAACGGCAGCCTGCCGAGCAACGGGACCGTCAACCCGGGGTTCAACGCCGGCTACAGCGGCAACAACGTCAACCCGACCAGCTTCTCGCTCAACGGCGTCGCCTGCACCGGCCCGAACGCCTCGCCGTCGGTCAGCATCACCGCCCCGGCCGCCAACACCCGCTACACGGCGCCGGCGTCGATCCCGATCACCGCCACCGCCTCGGACCCCGACACCGGTGACTCGATCGCGAAGGTCGAGTTCTACCACGACGGCCTGCTGCTCGGGACCGACACCGCCGCCCCGTACGCCTACACCTGGACCGGCGTGCCGAGCCAGACCGCGGCGTACAGCCTGCAGGCCAAGGCGTACGACAGCAAAGGGGCGGTGACCACCTCCACGGCAGTGCCGGTGTTCGTCGACCCGTTCGTCGGACCGTCGATCCTGGCCACGCCCTCGCCGCTGACCGTGCCCGAGGGCGGCTCCACCCCGCTGTCGGTGAAGCTCAACCAGGCACCGACCGCGAACGTGACGGTGGCGGTAGCCCGTACCGGCGACACCGACATCACCGCCACGCCGACGTCGCTGACGTTCACCACCGCGAACTGGAACACCGCCCAGACGGTCACCGTCGCCGGCGCCCAGGACACGGACACCACCAACGGCACCGCCACGATCAACCTGACCGCCAGTGGCTGGGCGTCCGCGGCGATACCGGCGAACGAAAGCGATGACGACGTCGCCGGCGGCGTCTACGTGCAGCGCTTCCTCGAGCAGTACGCGAAGCTGCACAGCTCCGGGTACTTCTCGCCGGAGGGCGTGCCCTACCACTCGGTCGAGACGCTCGTGGTCGAGGCGCCCGACTGGGGTCACGAGACGACGTCGGAGGCGTTCAGCTTCTGGCTGTGGCTCGAGGCGCAGTACGGCCGGGTGAAGTCGGACTGGGCCCCGTTCAACAAGGCCTGGGACACGATGGAGAAGTACATCATCCCGACCCACGCCAACCAGCCGACCGGTGGCTACAACCCCAGCGACCCCGCCGACTACGCGCCCGAGGCCGGGCAGCCCAGCCTGTACCCGCAGCAGGGCGGCCACCTCGACTCGTCGGTGAAGGTCGGCGTCGACCCGCTGTACAGCGAGCTGACCTCGACCTACGGCAACACCGACGTGTACGGCATGCACTGGCTGGAGGACGTCGACAACGTCTACGGCTTCAGCTCGTGCACCCCGCAGGCCGGCTCCACGGTGTCGTACATCAACACCTACCAGCGCGGCCCGCAGGAGTCGGTGTGGGAGACCGTCGCCCACCCGTCCTGTGAGGACTTCCGCTTCGGTGCCAAGGCCAACGGTGGCTTCCTGCCGCTGTTCATCGACGGCAGCCCCGCCAAGCAGTGGCGCTACACCGACGCCCCCGACGCCGACGCGCGCGCCATCCAGGCCGCGTACTGGGCGCAGCAGTGGGCGACCGCCCAGGGCAAGGCCGCCGACGTGGCGGCCGTCGTGGCGAAGGCCGCGAAGATGGGCGACTACCTGCGGTACGCGATGTACGACAAGTACTTCAAGAAGCCGGGCTGCACGTCGACGGCCTGCGCCGCCGGCACCGGCAAGGACTCCGCCGCGTACCTGCTGAACTGGTACTACGCGTGGGGCGGCGACGCGGGCGGCCAGTGGGCGTGGCGCATCGGCTCCAGCCACAACCACCAGGGCTACCAGAACCCCCTGGCGGCCTACGTGCTGTCCAACGTGTCGGGCTTCGCACCGCGCTCGCCCACGGCGAAGGGCGACTGGCAGACCAGCCTCGGGCGGCAGCTCGAGTTCTACCAGTGGCTGCAGTCCTCCGAGGGTGCCTTCGCCGGTGGCGCGACCAACAGCGTCAACGGCAACTACTCGGCGCCGGCCGCCGGTACGCCGACGTTCTACGGCATGTTCTACGACGAGAAGCCGGTCTACCACGACCCGCCGTCCAACCAGTGGTTCGGCTTCCAGGCGTGGTCGGTGGAGCGGGTCGCGGAGTACTACTACGCGACCGGTGACGCCAAGGCCAAGACCATGCTCGACAAGTGGGTCTCCTGGGCCATCGCGAACACCACGTTCACCTCGACCGGCGACTTCAAGATCCCGGACACCCTGCAGTGGACCGGCGCGCCGGCCACCTGGAACCCGTCCAGCCCGGCCGCCAACACCAACCTGCACGTCAGCGTCGTCAGCAGCGGTACCGACGTCGGCGTCGCCGCCGCGTACGCCCGCCTGCTGACGTACTACGGCGCGAAGGCGAACAACACCGCGGCGAAGACCACGGCGAAGAAGCTGCTCGACGGCATCTGGCTGCACACCGACAGCAAGGGCGTCGGTATCCCGGAGACCCGTAACGACTACAACCGCTTCGACGACATCTGGTCCTCGTCCAACCAGCAGGGCCTGTACATCCCGTCCGGGTACAGCGGCGTCATGCCCAACGGTGACGTCATCGCCCCCGGCAAGTCGTTCCTCGACACCCGTTCCTTCTACAAGAACGACCCGAACTGGCCGGCCGTGCAGGCCTACCTGAACGGGACCGGCCCAGCGCCGACGTTCACCTTCCACCGGTTCTGGGCACAGTCCGACATCGCCATGGCGATGGCCGACTACGGCCTGCTGATCGGCGGCTAGGTTCCACCGGCTTTGCCGGCCTGTTTACCGGCCTTGCCGGCCGTCTACCGGCTTTGCCGGCCGTTCTACCGGTGGCCCTCGTCGTTCGCGGCGGGGGCCACCGCCTCGACCGCGGCCTCCGCGCGGGCCTCCGCCGCCGCGTAGTGCAGCTTCCGGGCGACCTGCAGGGCCTGCTCGGCCTCGGCCGGGTCACCGTCGGCGAGCGCGAGCACCCGGCGCAGGTCGGGTTCGGCGAATCCGGTCTGCCCCGCCAGACCCTGCGACAGGGCGGCGGCAGCGACCTCCGCGGCCCGGTCCCGGCGGTCCACGGTGAGCCAGGCGTCGGCGTGCAGCGCCTCGAGCCGCCCGAACCGGCGCATCGCCTCGCCCAGGTGCGTGCGGGCGTCCGTGATGCGGGTGAGCCCGTCGGGGTCGCCGGCGCGCACCTCGGCCCAGCCGAGCACGATCGCCGACATCGCCCGGTACTCCAGGTGCCCGCCGCGCTCCGCGAGCCGCAGCGTCGTGCGGGCCGCCTCCGCCGCCGCGGGCGCGTCGTAGCGGTCCGCAGCGACGCAGGCGGTGTAGTGGCTGACGTACATCTCCAGGAACAGCTCGCCGACCCGGGCGGCCCGCTCCCGCGCGGCCCGCAGGTACCGCTCCGCGGTGGCGTGGTCGCCGAGCATGCCGCACACGATCGCCGCGGGTGCCTGCGCGCCGACGACCGGGTCCCAGTTCACGATCGGGAACACCGGCAGGTCCCCGGCGGGCAGCGCGTCCAGCGCCGTCTCGAAGCACTCGCGGGCCTTCGGCAGGTCCAGCACCGACAGCGCCGCCGCGCCCTCGTGCACCTCCGCCACGATCGACGCCCACGGGTCGGTGCTGCCGTGCTCGCTCGCCGACCGGGCCATCGCAACCGCCCGCGCCACGTCGCCGGCCGTGGTGTGGAACGACGCGTACCCCCACAGCGCCGGCAGGATGTCCAGCACCGGGCGCCCGCGCAGCCGCACCAGCAGCGGCTCCATCGCCGCATACTGTGCGCTCACGAACGGCGCGAGGTAGCCGTCGGTCGCCTGATGCATGTAGGCGAGCCGGATCCGCAGGTCCAGCTCCGCGACGTCGCGCCGCTCCCCCGCCGGCGCGCGGTGCAGCACGCCGACCGCCTCCTCCAGCAGGGCCGAGGCCTGCTCGTGGGCGGTCAGGTCGTACGCCTCACCGGCCGCCTCGACCAGCGCCGGCACCACGTCGAACGGGGACAGCACCGGCAGCGCCGCCCGCAGGTGCGCGGCCAGCTCGGCGACGGTGGCGAGGCCCGTGTCCCGCAGCGCCTGGGCGGCCCGCGCGTGCAGCCGGGCCCTGCGCAGCGGCCCCTGGTCCAGGTACGCGGTCTGGCGCACCAGGTCGTGGGAGAACCGCAGCAGCCCCGGGTCGTCGGTCGCGGTCAGGATGCCGCTGACGACGGCGGTGTCAAGGGTGTCGAACAGCGCCAGCTCGTCGATCTGCACGACCTCGCGCAGCACCGGCACCGACACGTCCCGGCCGAGCACCGACGCGACCGCGATCACCGCGTTGACCTGTCCGGGCAGCTTGGCGAGCCGCCGGCGGACCACCTCCTGCACCCGCACCGGCACGTGCTCGGGCGCGAGGGTGTGCGTGTGCTCCGCGACCAGCACCCGCAGCAGCTCCACCACGAAGAACGGGTTGCCGCCGGTGCGGTCCAGCAGCGTCGCCACGGTCTCGTCCGGCAGGTCCGCGCCGGTCACGTCCCTGGCGAGCGCGGCGACCCCGGCCGCCTCGAGGCCCTCCAGCGGCATCCGCACCGCGGACGGGTCGGCGAGGAGCTCGCCGAGCGCGCCGGCGAGGGGCGCGTCCGGGGCGAGCTCGGCCTCCCGGTAGCCGACCGCGAGCAGCACCCGGCTGCGCCGGACCGTCTTGGCGAACATGGTCAGCAGCACCGTCGACGGCGCGTCCAGCCAGTGCGCGTCGTCGACGATGAGCACGAGCGGGGCGTGCGCGGCGAGGCGGGACAGCCCGTCGACGATCCCCTGGTACAGCCGTGACCTGGCCAGTTCGGGGTCGGCGAGGCGCTCGGCGGCGGGCAGCGGCAGGGTCTCGGCCAGCGTCGGGTCGAGCACGGCCGGCAGGTTGCCGTACGGGGCGAACGCGACGGCGAGCGCTTCGGCCGCGTCCGGGGCGGCGGCGACGGTCCGCAGGATCTGCGCCCACGGCAGGAACACCGGCGGCGCCTCACCGTCGACGCCGGTGCCGGTGCCGACGAGCCCGGTGGCGCGCGCCTGCACCTCGCGGAGCAGGGCCGACTTGCCGATGCCGGGGCTGCCGGAGACGAGCAGCAGGCGGCCGCGGCCGGTGGCGGTGCCGGCGAGGAGCTCGTCGACGGTCCGCAGCTCGGCGTCGCGGCCGACGAGCCCGCCGTCCTCGGCGACGTCCCGACCGCCCGTTTCCGCTTCGCGGCCTGGTTCTCCCGGCTTGCGGGTCGCGTCCGTGGCGGGCGAACCTGCGCCGCCTGCCACCCTTTCCACCGACATTTCGGATATGTCGGTGGGATTGGGTTGTGTTGGGGCGCCGGACGTCGGCATGACCGCTGCCAGGTGCGCGGCCTGGCGCAGGATGTCCTGTTCCAGTTGCTGCAGCGCCGGCCCGGGCTCGATGCCGAGCTCGCCGACGAGTCCCGCGCGTGCCCGGCCGTACGCGGCGAGGGCCTCGGCCTGCCGGCCCGAGCGGTACAGGGCGAGCATCAGCTGGCCCCACAGCCGCTCCCGGTACGGCGCCTCGGCCAGGGCGCTCTCGCTCAGGTACGCGACCTCGGCGGCCCGGCCGAGCCGGAGCAGCGCCTCGGACCGTTCCTCGATCGCGATCAGCCGCAGCTCATGCAGCCGCCCCCGCTCCGCCCGGGCGAGGGGCGAGTCACCCAGCTCCGGCAGCGGGTCGGCCCGCCACAGCTGCAACGCGTCGGTGAGCACCCGCAGCGCCTCGGCCGGGTCGGTGCCGGTGCGCGCCTGCTCGACCGCCGCGGCGAACCGCGCGGCGTCGACCGCGTCGGCCGGCACCATCAGCTGATACCCGGGCGCGCGGCTGACCAGCACGGTCGAGCGGTCGCGGGCGGTCCGGCCGGGCTCCAGGGCACGCCGCAGCCGGGACACATATGCCTGCAGGGAAGCGATCGCGCGCTCCGGCGGCTCGTCGGCCCACAGCTCGTCGATCAGCCGCTGCACCGACACGGTCCGGCCGGGCTGCATCGTCAGCATCGCCAGCACGGCGCGCTGCTTCGGGGTGCCCGTGTCGACCGGCCCGCGCTCGCCGACAACCTCGAGCGGGCCCAGGATCCGAATCTGCAGGATGCGAAACTCCCGGAACTCCACCTCGGCCGCGGAGACGCCTACAGCTCCACGGCGAACGACCCGTCTTCGAACGGTCCGAAGCCCGCTCGACGCAGCAGCTCCTCGCCGTGCGCCAGAGGCGCCGCGACGAGCCTACGGGCTGGACCGGCCCGCAGTGCGTCCACCAACGAGATCAGCACCTGAACGGCGAGGTCGGTGCGTCCGCCCGGCGCCACGAGACCGACCAGTCGGACGATGGTCTCCCCCGGCCGCACGGCAGCGAGCGCCGCCGCCGGCTGCTCGTCCCCGTCGGCCGGGTCGATGAGCTCCCACCACTCGAGCCCGTCGAACAGGAACTCATCGACGACGAACACGCCGAGCGCGAGCCGGGTCACGGCGCGCCGCCCGGCCGGCACCCGCCGCACCAGCCGCATCTCTTCTGCCACCGCCCCAGCAAACCCGCCTCGACTTGCAAACGGCTTGCCACCCCGCCTCACCGCGCGACCTTACCCCGCGCCGGCGGGGCCTCTTCGGCACCGCGTCGCGGTACCGTCGCAGGCGTGACGCGTGCCGAACTGATCGCACATTGCCTGGCCAAGCCCGGGGCGTGGCAGGACACGCCGTGGGAGGACGACGTCGTCGTCAAGGTCGGGCCGAAGATCTTCGCGTTCCTGGGGAGCGGGGCAACGGTCGGCGTCAAGTGCGCGCCGACGCGGGAGGCCGCCGACGAGTGGCTGCACCGGTTTCCGGACGACGCGGCGGTGATGCCCTACATCGGGCGGTCCGGGTGGAACTCGCTGACGGTCGGCGGGGCGATCCCGGACGAGGAGATCCTCGAGGCCGTCGACGAATCCTATCGATGGGTCGTGTCCAAGCTGCCGAAGAAGGACCGGCCGTAGGAGACCCATCCGTGGCAGCGGCGTCTCCGAACAACATTCATGGATTCGGGGACGGTCGCCGGGCGGTACCGGCTGCTGCGCGTCATCGGCACCGGCGGGATGAGCCGGGTGTGGCTGGCCCGCGACGAGATCCTGGCGCGGGAGGTCGCGGTCAAGGAGGTCCTCGCGATGCCCGGGCTGCCGCCGGGGCAGGCGGACCTGTGGGCCAGGACGATCGCGGAGGGGCGGGCCGCCGCGCGGCTGGCGCACCCGAACGTGGTGCGCGTCTACGACGTGCTGTTCACCGGCGGGCGGCCGTGGATCGTCATGGAGTACGTGCCGTCGCGCTCCCTCGAGGACGTGGTGCGCAAGGACGGGCCGCTCGAGCCTGACGTCGCGGCGCGGGTGGGGCTGGCGGTGCTCGACGGGCTCGCCGCCGCGCACCGCGCCGGGGTGCTGCACCGGGACGTCAAACCGCCGAACGTGCTCATCACCGACGACGGGCGGGTCCTGCTCGGCGACTTCGGCATCGCGGTCCTGCACGACGAGGTCGACGGGCCGGAGACGCTGCTCATCGCGTCGCCGAGCTATGTCGCCCCGGAGCGGGTCCGGGACCATGTCTCCAGCGTCGAGACCGATCTGTGGTCGTTCGGCGCCACGGTGTACTGGTGTGTCGAGGGCCGCCCGCCCTACGCACGTGGGACGACGGCGGAGGTGCTCGCCGCCCTTGCCACGTCGCCACCCGATCCGGTGGAGCGGGCCGGGCCGCTGCGGGAGGTCCTCGAGGGGTTGCTGCGGCGCGACCCGGCGGAGCGGCTGACCGCGCAGCAGGCCAGGGCGATGCTCACGGAGGTCGCGCCGGTGCAGCGGTCCGCGGCGGTGCCGGCGCTGGTCGCCCCGCTCGCCGCGACGATGCGGCTGTTCCGGGCGGCCGCGGCGCCGGTACCAGTGGCGCCCGCGCTGACGACGGCGGCGGCACGGCCGGACGACGAGGACGTGGTGCAGGACGAACGCCGCCGGACGGTCGCGCGGATCCTCGTGGCGGCGCTCGGGGTGCTGCTGGTCGCCGGCGGCATCGTCGGGCTGGTGGCGGCCACCGGCGACGCCCGGCCGGTGTTCGTCGACCGCGCCCAGACCGGCCAGGACGCCCGGACGGCCGGCGGGACCGGGAAGAACGAGGCGGCCGCCGCGGCGCGCGCCGCCGCCACCTGCGCGGACGGCGCCGTCCCACCCGGCACCGTCCCACTGCCCCCCGCCCCGGCGGGCGGCGGCGCATCGTCCAGCGGCGGCGCACCGGCTGGCGGCAGCGCACCGGCAGGCGGCGCCGCACCGGCCGGCGGCGTTGGGCTTCCGGCCGGCTGGGTGTGGCACGACGACCCGGCCGGGTTCCGGATCGGACGGCCCGCGGGCTGGGTCCGCGCCGCCGGTGACGGCATCGTGTGCTTCCTCGACCCGGCCGGCGGGCGGCGGCTCACCGTCGGTGTCGGACCCGCCACGGTGGCCGACCGGGTCGCGTACTGGCGGGCCGCCGAGCAGGACCTGCTGCGGCTCGGCCCGCCGCCCGGGTACACCTCGATCGGCATCGGTCCGGTGGTGTACGCGCGCGGCGCCGCCGACTGGGAGTTCACCTACGACGGGGCCGGCGGGGCGCGCTGGCACACCTCCCGGCGGCTGTTCGGGGTCGGCGACGGGCGTGAGCTGACGCTGTCGTGGACGACGGGCGACGGGGTGTGGGGACCCGGGCAGGAGACGTTCCGGGTGTTCGCCGCCTCGTTCGGGGCACGCTGAAGCAATGGCGGTGCGACGGACCACGGTGGCGGCGCTCGGGGTGCTGCTCGTCCTGGCCGCCGGCGGGTTGAGCCGGGCAACCACACCGCCCACGGGGCCGGGTGGGGCGACCGCCCCGCCGGCCGGCATCCAGGACAGTCCGGCGCCGACTTCCGTGGCGGGAGGCGCCAGTCGTACACCTGGCGCAGCGCGAAACGCGATGGACGGATCGCCGCCGCTGAGGGTGTCGATTCCGCGGCTGGGCGTGGCCAGTGAGCTCGTCGCGCTGACCCTCCTCGGCGACGGCACGATGGAGGTGCCGGACGACGCGTCCACGGTGGGATGGTTCACGGGCGCGCCGACGCCCGGGTCGATCGGCCCCGCCGTCCTCGCCGGGCACGTGAACTGGCGCGGCCACGACGGGGCGTTCGCGCGGCTCGGCACGCTCGTCGCCGGTGACGAGGTGCGGGTGGAGCGGCTCGACGGCAGCGTCGCGGTGTTCGCGGTGACGACGTCCGGACGGTTCCCGAAGGACCGGTTCCCCACCGACGCCGTGTACGGGCCGATCGACCACGCCGGGTTGCGGCTCATCACGTGCGGCGGCGAGTTCGACCGCGCGACGGGGCACTACCGCGACAACATCGTCGTCTGGGCCGTCCTGCGCCCGTGAATCGGCCGCCTGCGCGCCGCGGGCAGGCTAGGTTGGGAGGGGCCTGGGGGCGACGCGGCGGGGGAAAACACGCGTGCCGAAACCGATCGCGGTCACACTGCGCCGGCAGTTCGTCTGGCTCGTCATCGTGCTGCTGTCCGTCGGCGCCGCCCGTTTCCTCGGCGGGCAGTATCTCGGCGACGTCTACGACGGGCAGCTGCGCCGCATCGCGGACGCCGGCCACGCCAACCAGCGGATGCTGCAGGACCTCACCGACACCGAGACCGGGGTCCGCGGCTACCAGCTGACCGGCGATCCGCAGTTCCTGGCGCCGTTCCGCGCCGGTGCCGCCGACTATCCCCTGGCCCGCGCCGCGGCGCTGCGCGCGGCACCCGACGATCGCACCAGGGTCCTCGTCCGCGACCAGGACCAGCTGGCGCAGCAGTGGCTGGCGCAGGTGGCGCTGCCGATCAGCGCGCTGCCGCCGGGGTACCCGGGCATCGACGCCCACCGCAGCGCCCGGGGCAAGGAGCTCTTCGACGCCATCCGCGCGGCGAACGCGGCCGTGGCCACCGCCGTGGAGGCGGCGCAGCGGGCGGCGGCGTCGTCGTACCGCACCGCGAGCACCGTCCTCGAGGCGGCCCTCGCCCTGCTGGCGCTGCTGTCGGTGCTGGTCGCGCTGCGCATCCACCGGGCCGCAAAGCGGATGCTCCTCGAGCCGCTCGCCGCGCTGCAGGACCTGCTCGACCGGCGCGCCTTCGGCGACCTGACCGCCCGGGCCGCCGTCGCCGGGCCGCCGGAGGTGCACCGCCTCGCCACGGCCCTCAACGCCGGGCTCGACGAGACCGGCCGGGCGCGGGAACGCATCGTCGCCGCCGCGGATGCGGTCGCCGCGCAGAAGGCGTACCTCGACCAGGTCCTCGACGTCATCGAGGTCGCCGTGCTCACCTGCGACACCGACGGCCGGATCGTGCACCTCAACCGGGTCGCTCGCAGCCGGCGCGCGGACGGCGTCCCGCAGACGATCGCCGACCTCGACCCCGTCCACCTGCCCGGCACGGGGGCCGCCGACCCGCGGCCGCACCCGCTGGCCCGCGCGCTCGCCGGGGACACCGTCACCGCCCAGGAGATGGCCCTCGTCGGTGCGGCCGGCGAGCGGCGGGTCGTGGCCGACGCCCGCCCGCTGCGCGACGCCGCCGGGCAGGTCATCGGCGCCGTCCTCACCGGCTACGACGTCACCGACCTGCGCGAACGCGAGGCGGACCTGGCCGCGTTCGCCGCGATCGCCGCGCACGACCTGCGCTCGCCGCTGACGGCCGTCTCCGGGTACACGGAGATCCTCGCCGACGGTCTCACCGACCCCGACGACGTCGCCGTGGTCACCCGCATCGGCTCCGGCGTGGAGCGCATGCGGCGGCTGATCGACGACCTCCTCGCGTACGCCACCGCCCGCGACGCGCCGCTGGAACCCGCGCCGGTCGACCTGTCGTCGCTGATCGCCTCGATCTCGCCCGCCGTCCGGCTGGCAGGGCCGCTGCCGGTCCTGGACGCCGACGCGGCGATGATGCGGCGGCTGTTCGAGAACCTGATCGGCAACGCGCTCAAGTACACCCCGCCGGGCCGCCCCGCCGACGTCTGCGTCTCGGCCGCGCCGTCGGCGGGTGGCGGCGTGCACCTCACCGTCGCCGACCGGGGCATCGGCATCCCCGCCGAGCAGCGTGGCCGGGTGTTCACGTCGTTCCACCGGGCCCACGGCGGGCACGGGTACACCGGGACCGGCCTGGGCCTGGCAATCTGCCAGCGGGTCGTCGCCCGCCACGGCGGCACGATCAGCGCCGCGGACAACCCGGGCGGCGGCACCTGCATCCACATCGACCTGCCGGCCGCGTGCGTCGCGCAGCCGGTCGGTTCATGAGGCGCCTGGTCAACGGCTGGTTCGTGACCTCGTCCCGGTCCGGATCCTGGCCCGGCCGGCGACTGCCACCACGACGGCGAGCGCGGCGGCGATGACGAGGAGCCCGACCGGGTCGACGAGCCGCGTCCCGTGCTCCCACGGAGGGGCGCTGTTGCGGACCCAGGCGTGCCCGAGCGGGAGGAGCCCGTCGATCGCGGCGGCGACGGCGGCGGCCGTGACCATCGCGGCGACGACCGCTCCGACGACCGCCGCCGTGCTCGTCGTGGTCAAGCCTTCCTCGGCCGGGTCCGGGCGGCCGCGGTCGATGAGGCGGGCGGCGATGCCACCGGTGGCCAGCATCGCCAGGAGCGCCGGGACGTTGCTCGCCGCGACCCCGGGCAGGATCGCCGCGATCCCGAGCCACACCGCCGCGGCCGCGAACCCGCACCCGGCGGCGATGCCGACGGCGGCCGGCCGCAGGCCGGTGTGCCGGCTGGTCACCCGCACCACCGCGAGGAGCACCAGCCCGAGCAGGACCACCCATACGACGAGGACGGTCGTGCCGGCGCCGGTCCGCGGTCCCCCGTCGCGCGTGATCGGCGGCAGCACGCGGAAGACCTGGGTTACCCCCAGCGCCTCGAACGCGACCACGCACCCGACCGCGGCCCGGACGGCGGCGGCGAGACTCCCCCGCGGCGCGACCGGCCCGACCGGGACCGCGGTGGCGACGACGAGGACCGCGACCGCCGCGATCATCCATTCGACGCGGTGGCGCAGCACCTCGAACCCGACGTCCTGCGCCAGCAACGCCGCCGCAACCAGCGCACCCGCGGCCGCCAACCACAGCAGCGCCGCACCCACCTGCCCCATCACCTTCGCCATGAGCCGTAACTCTATCTAGATAGAGTTATCAACGGAAGAGCTTGCTTTCCATATAGGCATATGCCTATAGTCGGGTGGTGGAGGTTGCGGTGCTCGGGCATGTCGGCCCACGGGCTGGCCGCCACCGACAGCGAGGGGGGACGTCGTCGAGGTGGGCGATGTCGCGCTCGTCGGTGAGATCCTGGCGGCCGGCAACGCGGGTGTCGGGCGGGTCGCCAAAGCTGCACTTCTACGCGGCTGCGGGCATCGGCTGGTATCTGCTGGTGGAGCAGGAGCCCTTGACGCTGCGGCCGCTCCGGCTCGACGGGGAGCACTACGTCGAGCACGCAGTCGTTGGCGCCGGCGGCGTGCTTGAGGGCGAGGAGCCGTTCCCGTTCAGGGTCGACACGGCTTCCCCGCAGGACTGATCAGGGGCAGCCGACCTGTTCAGGGTGGACACCGCTTCCCCGCAGGACTGATCAGGGGCAGCCGGACCGGGCCGTCAATGAGGTGACGCGCGCGCAGGCGGCAGGGCCGGCGGGGGCGGACATGCGGTGGGCGGCTGCGGCGCCGATCCCGGCGAGGGACAGCAGCGAGGCCGCGACGAGCAGGCATGGCGCCAGGAATGTCCGGAGCATGCCGTGGTCTGGCAGTTCGTCGGTATCCAAAAGGCTGCTCCGTCGCTCGTGGGAAGGGGTGCGGTCCGGGTGAGGGTATCCGCAAGGTTGCCACGGGGTTGCGGCGGATCGTGTCCGGTGGACGTGCGGTTCCCCGCGGACGGGGTGGGGACGCGGTAGGGCGCCGATCCTGCCGTCGCGATGTCCCACAATCCCGGGCTTGGCGGAGCGTCCGGGCATCGCAACGGCAGGATCGGCGCGGCCCGTGGCCGGACCGGCCGCACCGCACCTGCCAACGCGTCACGGGGGCATCGGGGCGTCGGCAGGTGGCGGTGCGGCGGGCGGCCGAGAGGGCAGCGGGGCAGGGCTTCAGGGGCGGACCGCGGCTCGGGCGGCGGTTGGGGTGTCGGCGGCCAGGACGGCCTTGGCGAACTGGACGCATTCGTCGTAGGTGTGGGTGGACAGGGCCTCGCGGACCGCTGGGATGCTGCGGGCGGCCATCGACAGGCTGGTGATGCCGAGGCCGACGAGGACCAGGGCGAAGTCGGGGTCGGCGGCCGACTCGCCGCAGACGCCGACGGGCTTGCCGGCCTCGCGGCCGGCGGTGGCGCAGGCGGCGATGAGCGCGATGAGGGCGGGCTGCCAGGGGTCGAGGAGTTCGGCCAGGTCGCCGCACATGCGGTCGGCGGCGAAGGTGTACTGGCTCAGGTCGTTGGTGCCGATGCTGAGGAAGTCAACGTCGCGCAGGACGGCGCCGGCGCGCAGGGCGGCGGCGGGGATCTCGATCATGACGCCGGCGGTGCGCAGGCCGTGGTCGCGGCACGCGGTGGCGAACGAGGTGGCCTCGGCGGCGGTGGCGACCATCGGGGCCATGACCCAGACGTCCGCCGAAGACGTCGCCGCGGCCGCCGCGACGGCGGACAGCTGGGTGTCCAGGACGGAGGGCATGGCACGGGCGACGCGCAGGCCGCGGATGCCGAGCGCGGGGTTGGGCTCGTCGGCGAGGCGCAGGAACGGCAGGGGCTTGTCGGCGCCGGCGTCGAGGGTGCGCACGACGACCTTGCGGCCGGGCAGGGCGGCGAAGACCTGTGAGTACGCGGCGACCTGCTCCTCGAACGACGGGGGTTCGGTGCGGTCGAGGTAGAGCAGCTCGGTGCGGAACAGGCCGACGCCCTCGACGTCGACGCCGGCGGGCAGGTCGCGGGCGGAGCCGATGTTGGCCAGCAGCGCCACGGGGTGGCCGTCGGCGGTGGCGCCCGGGCCGCTGGAGGCGGAGCGCCGGTCCAGCAACGCCCGCTGCGCATCGTTGACCGATTTAGCAGACATATCGGATATGCCTACTGCGACAGCGCCGGAGGAGCCGTCCAGGCTTACCAGTACCCCATCCGAAATGTCCAGAACAGCGCCGCAGCGGACCACGGCGGGGATGCCGAGGGTCCGGGCCAGGATCGCGGTGTGGCTGGTCGGGCCGCCCTCGGCGGTGATCAGGCCCAGCACCACCGAGGGGTCGAGGCCGGCGGTGTCGGCGGGGGCGAGGTCGCGGGCCACGAGGATGAACGGGTGGCCGGGCGACGGCACGCCCGGCATGGGCAGGCCGAGGCAGGCGGCGACGAGCCGGTCCCGCAGGTCGTCGAGGTCGCTGACCCGCTCGGCCAGGTATCCCCCGGCGGCCTCGAACGCGGCGCGGTGCTCGGCGAGGGCGGCGGTGATCGCGTGGGGTGCGTCGGCGCCGCCGTCGATCGCGGCGTCGACGGCCTCCAGGAGCATCTCGTCGGCGGCCATGAGGACCTGGGCGCGCAGGACCTCGGCGGCGGTGGCGTCGGCGGCGGCGTCGGCACGGCGGGTCAGGTCGGCCGCGACGGTGGTGACGGCGGCGCGGGCGCGGGCCCG
>NZ_JBFAPO010000049.1:0-88591 GCF_040676755.1 Dactylosporangium sp. NPDC049525
TGGCCACGCTGCCCGAAGCGGCCGGACGGCGCAGCGCGGCGGCGGGACTGCGCGGCGGCGGGACTGCGCGGCGGCAGGGCGGCAGGGCGGCAGGGCGGCGGGGCGGCAGGGCGGCGGGGCTGCGCGGCGGCAGGAGGGCAAGACGGCGCGGCGGCGGGACTGCGCGGCGCAGCGGCAGGGCGGCGGGGCCGCGGCTGGACTGCGCGGCGGTCAGACGTCGAGCAGCTCGACGGTCACCCTCGCGACGTCGCCGACGTCGAGGGTCTCGGCCTTGCGGACCGGGCGCTTCAGCGGCAGCACATAGGCGCCCCCGCCGCTGCCCGGGAAGATCGACGTCTTCCAGCTGGTGCCGCCGACCGTCACCCGCACCCGCAGCGACCCGAACCCGCGCCGCACTCCCCCCGCCACGCCCCGGATCTCCTCGGACTCATCGTCCGGCAGCGTCACGAACACCCAGCTGTCGGCCCGCCTCGCGTCCCACGACCACAGCTGCCCATCAAACACGACCACCACCCGCACACCTTCGCACGTGGGTATGACAAAAAACCGCCCGGCCGCGCAGTCCCGCCGCGGTGCCGCGCGGGCGGCGGGCCGGTGCCGCACTTCAAGGCAATCACCGCGACGCAGCCACAGGGGCCCTGCCGCGGTGGTCAGACCGTGAAGCGCAGCTTTGACGGTTCGCCGCGGGCCAGCCGGTCGGCGTGCTCCGTCACGTTCAGGCAGTCGCCGAGGGTCGCGCCGGCGGCGAGCCGTTCGACGACCCGCGACTCGGTCGCCATCACCCCGGCGGCGGCGGTGAGCTGGGCGACGGCATCGCCCGGGTCGAGCACCACGATGCCGTCGTGGTCGGCGATCACGATGTCACCCGGATGGACGGCCACGCCGCCACAGCTGATCGTCTCGCCCAGTGCCGCCAGGCGCGTCGTGGTGCCGGCCTTCGGGTTCACGTGCCGGCTGTACACCGGCAGGCGGCAGGTGCCGATGAACCGCAGGTCCCGGTACCCGCCGTCGATGATGATCCCGGCCAGCTCCTTGGCCAGGGCGGCCCGGGCGAGCAGCTCGCCGGCCAGCGCGGTCTCCCGGCCGCCGCCGTCGACCACCAGCACGTCGCCGGCCTCGGCCCGCTCGATCGCCTGGACCACGCCGAAGAAGTCGTCGCGGCAGCGCACCGTCAGCGCCGGCCCGCACAGCACCGGGTTGGCCGACCGGCATCGCAACGCCGGCGACATGACGCGGATGTCTCCGGCCGCGTCGCACAGCGCGGTGGTGTCGACCTCGGCGGCGAGCCGGCGGATCGTGGCCAGGTCGACAGGCGGAACGTCCATGCCCGTGACGGTACCCGCCGGATGTTACGTAACTCATATTATTTGAGTCCTGAACTCATTTAGTATGGGTCTCGTAACGTACGACATGTGAAACGGTAGGAGCAGTGCATGAGACTCGTCATCTTCGCCGCGACCGGTGGCATCGGCCGGCATCTGCTCGAACAGGCCCTCGCCGCAGGTCACGACGTCACCGCCGTGGCCCGGAACCCCAGGGGCCTGCCGGCAGCGGCGCGGATCGTCGCCGCCGACCTCGCGAACCCGGACCCGGCCGCCCTCGCGGCCGCGGTCGACGGTGCCGACGCCGTGCTGTCCGGGCTCGGCCCGCGCAACCCGAGGGCCGACGCCGGCATCGCCTCGCGCGGCACCCGCGCCATCGTGGCGGCGATGCAGGCGGGCGATGTCCGGCGCGTCGTCGTGGTCAGCGCCGCGCCGGTCGGCACCGTGCCGTCACCCGGCCGCCCGAACCCGCCGAAGCACGACCCCGGCGACGGGTTCTTCATGCGGCACCTGGGTGCCCGGTTCGCACACACGCTGTTCCGCGCGCACTACGCCGACCTTGCGCTGATGGAGGACATGCTCGGCGACAGCGGCCTGGACTGGACCGTCTCGCGACCGCCGAAGCTGACCGACAAGCCCCTGACCGGCGTGTACCGGACGGCCTACGGGCAGAACATCCGCGGCGGCTTCTCCGTCCCACGCGCCGACGTCGCCCACCACATGCTCCGCGTGCTCGATCAACCGGAGACGATCAAACAGGTCATCGGCATCGCCCACTAGCGGTGCGCGTCGGCTCGTCGCGGACCACGCGAGGCAGGTCAGAACGGGGCGACGTCCTCGCCCATCAGGGCCAGCGTGATGCCGCCCTTGCCGGTCTTGATGCCCTGCACGACGACTTTGCCGGTCCGGCCGTCGGGCAGCTCCAGGGTGAAGGTCTTGCCGACCGCGTTCTTCGGTCCGCCGGCGTCCGTGGCGGGCCGGAAGTCACCCGCCCACGGCGGGGTTCCGCCGCGTTTGCCGGGTTCGGTGAAGAGCGCGGCGGTGCCTGGAGTGCGGGTGCCGTCCGTGGAAAGGAGCGCTGCCGCGCTCCGAAAGGTTGCCATGTTCAATCACGCTATATTGCGACGCTCTCATTTGCGCATCGGAAGCGCCTCGTGGCGCATGGCGCCGCCCGGAGATCGTCTCAGAGCGCACCACCCGCGGCGGGGACGGTGTCCCGGAGGCGGGCGGCGTCCTGGCTCGGCGGCGCGCCGAACTGGCGGCGGTATTCGCGGCTGAACTGCGACGGGCTGTCGTAGCCCACGCGGTGGCCGACCGTGGTGACGTCGTTCGGGTGGGTGGACAGCAGCAGCCGGGCCTGCTGCAGCCGGATCTGCTTCTGGAACTGGATCGGGCTCATCGCGGTGACCGCCTGGAAGTTGCGGTAGAACGCGGACACGCTCATGCCGGACATCTTCGCCACGTCCTCGACCCGGAACGCCTCGCGGTAGTTGTCGCGGATCCACCGGACCGCGTGGGCGACGTGGGACAGGCCGCTGTCGGCCAGGCCGAGCTGGCGCACGACGGCGCCCTGCTCGCCGGTGATGAGCCGCCACAGGATCTCCCGCTTGATCAGCGGCGCGAGCACCGGGATGTCGCGCGGCCGGTCGAGCAGGCGCAGCATCCGCACCGCGGCGTCGACGAGCTCGGCCGGAGCGTCGCTGACGGCCAGTGCGGACGGGGTGCCGGCGTCGGCGCGCGCGAGGTCGCCGGGTTGCGCCTGCAGCAGCAGCTCGGCGATCGCCGACGGCTCCAGGCGCAGGCCGAACCCGAGCGCCGGGCGGGCCCGGCTGGCCTCGGTGTAGTGGCCGGTCACGGGCAGGTCGACGGACGCGACCAGGTACTGCCCGGCGCGGTACTCGTACACCCGGTCGCCGAGTGCGAGGGTCTTCGCGCCCTGCGCGATGAGTGCCATCACCACGCCCGACATCGACGCCGACGACTCGTGCGCCCGTTCGGCCCGGCCGATGAGGACGCCGTCGACGGGAGTGGTCCAGTCGGGCCGGGCATGGCGCTCCAGCAACGCGCGCAGTTCCTCCACCCGTCGATTACAGCGCACGACGTTCTTCCCGGCAAGGAGAGGATCAGGCAAGTGCTCAGGAGCATCGTTCTACTGTTTGCCCAGCTCAAGCTGATGTGATTGGGGTGTCGAAATCGCCGGGAGCACGATGATGCTCCACGAATGAACAGGCAGGCGCAGTCATGAGCGTAGCGATCGTCATCGGAGCGAGCTCCGGAATCGGGCAGAGTGCGGCCATCCAGCTCGCCAAGCGCGGCACGGACGTCATCCTGACGTACAGCGGCAACCAGGCCGGCGCACAGGACACGGTCACCGCCGTCGAGAAGGAAGGTCGCGTCGCCGTCGCGCTGCGGCTGGACGTCGGCCGCACGGAGACGTTCCCCGCGTTCCGCGCGCAGGTCGTCGAGGCGCTGCGCGACACCTGGCAGCGCGACACCTTCGACCACCTGGTCAACAACGCCGGGTTCGGCGGGATGGCCATGTTCGAGGACACCACCGAGGAGCTGTTCGACAAGTTCCTGCGGGTGCTGCTGAAGGGGCCGTACTTCCTGACCCAGACGATGCTGCCGCTGCTCGCCGACGGGGGCGCCATCGTCAACGTCAGCAGCAACTCGGCGCTGCCCAACGGGCTGGTCGACGCCGGGTACTCCGCGTACGCGACGATGAAGGGCGGCCTGAACGTGTTCACCCGCGTGCTGGCGAAGGAGCTCGCGCCGCGGGGCATCCGGGTCAACGCGGTCTCGCCCGGCCCGACGCGCACCCGGATCTCCGACGCGTCCGGGGTGGTGGCGTTCGACGCGTTCCCGGAGGCGATCCCCATGCTCGCCGCGAAGACCGCCCTCGGCCGCATCGGCGAACCCGACGACATCGGCATGGTGATCGCCACCCTGCTGGGCGAGGAGGGCCGCTGGATCACCGCGCAGAACATCGAGGTCTCCGGCGGCTACGACCTCTGACCTGCACCTATGACCCGGTCGTCGCCGGTCGATGTTGTACGTTGCCGTCCGTGACTTCGTACCATCACCGGTTCCTGGCCGGCGAACATGAGCAGGTCTGGGCCGAGCTCGGCACCCTCACCGCCGTCCCGGCGAACCTCACCGACGACGTGACGGCGGTCGCGGACGAGACGATGCGCCGCGTCGCCGTCCACGTGCGCCGGCTCGGCGCGGCGCTGCAGGAGCTCGGCCTCGTCCCGGCCCGCACCCTGCTCTGCCCGCCGACCGGCGAGGAGCTCGCCGACCTGCCCCGGCTCGACGAGGAGATCGGCGGGCTCCCGGCGGCGCTGTCGGCCTGCCTGCGCCACGTCGGGCTGGTGATGTTCACCGGCGACTGCCCCGTCCTCGGCATCACCTACGAGGACTTCGAGCCCGAGGACACGCCGCTGCCCGACCCGCTCGTCATCCCGGGCGCCGAGTGGCTGCGGCAGGACTGGGACGACCACCGCGACGCGTACGGCGATCCCGGCCCGTTCCACTTCGAGTTCTCGCCCGACGACCTGACCAAGGCGAACATCAGCGGCCTATCCTACTCCATCGACCTGCCCAGCACCGTCGCCGATCCGCTCCTGACCGGTGTGACCTGGCGGACCGGCCCGATCACGCTGGTGGAGTACCTGCGCACGTCGATCGCCTGGGGTGGCCTGCCGGGCTGGTCGACGGCCCCGGACGACGCACCCGCGGAGCTCGACCGCCTCCGCGTCGTCCCGGACTTCTGAACCACGCCCCAGCTCGCCCGCAGGCGCTCCTCGACCGCGCAGTTGGCGCACCGCCGCCCCCGACGACGATACGACTTGGAGAGCGAACTGATGGCGGTGCTGGCACGATGGGGCGCACACGTTCCGCAGGACGGACAGGCGCCTCCCATCAACTCGGGCTGTTCCTCACGCCGCTGGAGCCCAACAGAGCCCGATGGAAGGCAGACCACACCATGACAGCGGTATCAGGCCAGCGGCCGGTCGCAGGCCTTGGGGCGGAGGAGGACCTGCGGGCGCTGTTTGGGCAGTCCGTCGCCGTCTTCGCGTCGCTTGCGGGACCTGCGCACGTGGTGGAAGCGGCGAACCCGGCGTTCTTCGCCACCTTCGGCGCAGCGCGGATCGACACCGGGGTGGCGCTGGTGGAGCTGGCGCCCGAGCTGACCGGCCAAGGCTTCGTCGAGCTGCTGGACCAGGCCTACCGCACCGGTGAGCCCTGCACCGGCCGGGACGTCCGGGTCGTGGTGGGCGACGGCCCGCACGCGCGGGAGGCGTTCTTCGACGTCACCTGCGAGCCGCGCCGGGACGCCGGCGGCGACGTGGTCGGGGTCCATGTGATCGGCGTGGAGACCACCCAGGTCAGGCACGCCCAGCGGCTGATGGCCGAGCACCGTGCCCTGCTGGAGCAGATCGCCCGGCAGGCACCCCTGGCCGACGTCCTGGACGGGATGGCCCGCAGCATCGAGCAGCTTGCGCCGCAGACGGTGCTCGTCTCGGTGCTGCTCGCCGACGCCGACGGCCGGCACCTGCGCCACGGCGCCGCGCCCAGCCTGCCCGACTTCTACAACCAGGCGATCGACGGGATCGCCACCGGCGAAGGCGTCGGCTCCTGCGGCACCGCCGCCCACCGGCGGGAGCCGGTCATCGTCACCGACATCGCCACCGACCCGTTCTGGGCCGACTTCCGGGACCTGGCCGGGCGAGCCGGGCTGGCCGCCTGCTGGTCCACGCCGATCCTGGCCCGCGACGGCGGCCTGCTGGGCACGTTCGCGATGTACCACCGCACCCCGCGCGTCCCGCAGGACATCGACCTAGCCCTGACCCGGGTCTTCACCCGCACCGCCGCGCTGGCCATCGAGCGCCACCACATCGAGCAGGCTCAGCACGCCGCCGAGGCGCGGGCCAAGGCGGCCCTTGCCGAGCTGGCCAAGGCGGTCCGCGTCGAGCAGGAACTGCGGGCCGAGGCCGAGGAGCGCGCCACCGCCGCCGCGGACCTCGCCGTCCGCATGCGTGCCGCCGCGGCCGCGCAGGCCGCCAGGCCGCACCCCGAGGGCTGCCAGCTCGGCGGCGCCCCGGGATGCCCCGAACCGGCCGAGATCAAGATTGCCGACTCGTGGGGCGACTCGGCGTGGGGCTGCGCCGCGCACGTCGAGGAGGTCATCCTCAACGTGCGGTCGGTGTTCATTGCCAGCGAAGAGCTCGGCGGCCTGGCCGCGTTCCTCAACCGCTGACCCGCCGGCCTCAACCGCTGGCCCGCCGGCCACTGTCGCCGGCGCGCCGGCCGCGCGCCGGCGGCACCGTCAGTGCGAGCTGGGCAGGCCGTCGAGGGCGACGAACTGGTAGCCGCGGGCCTGCAGCGCCGGGATGACGGTCTCCAGGGCGGCGCAGGTCTGGCCGCGGTCGCCGCCGCCGTCGTGGCAGAGCAGGATCTGGCCGGGGTGGGCGGCGAGCATCCGGTGGGTGATCGAGCCGGTGCCGGGGCGGGTCCAGTCGCGGGGGTCGTTCGTCCAGTTGATCGGCACCATCCGGGCCTGCGCGGCGGCCGCGAACACGGCGGGGGAGACGGCGCCGCCGGGGGAGCGGAAGATGGTCGGCAGTTTCCCGGTGGTGTCGTAGATCTTGTTCTGTGCCCGGTCGATTTCCTGCTGTACGCGGTCCTGCGCGAAGTGGTCGATCTTCCCCGGGTGGCTCCACGTGTGGTTGGCGACGTGGTGCCCCGCGGCGACGATGTCCCGGGCGACGGTCTCGTGGCCGAGGACCTGGTTGCCGATGAGGCAGAACAGGGCGGGCACGTGATACCGGTCCAGCAGGCGCAGCACCTTCGGCGTCCACGTGGGGTGCGGGCCGTCGTCGATGGTCAGGGCCACCGCGTTGCCGGGGAACGGCGGGCCGGGCACCAGCCGGCGGTACTCCTCGAGCGTGAACACCGGCCGGTCCAGCTGCGGCAGGGCGGTGGCGGCCGGCGTGGGCGCGGGCGGCGACGTGGTCGGCGCGGCGGCGGGACGGGTCACCGCCACCGGGACGTCCGCAGGCAGGCGCGGGCGCGGCCCCGCCGAGCCGCCGGCGGCGAGGGCCGTGCCGGTCGCGGCGAGCCCGGCGCCGAGCAGGCGTCTGCGGGACAGTCCGGTCACAGGGGGCCACCTCCGGTGCATGGTGCGCGTCGCGCCGACGCACTGATCATGACGCGATCGCCCCGCGCCGGGTTGCACAGACCGGCCAAATGCCCGAAAAAACGGCGTCAGCGGTGCGTGTCGAGGGTGTACCGGCGCTGCAGCAGCACGGCCACGGTCATGAGCACGGCAGGCACCAGGGCGAAGCCGTAGCGGACCGCGGCGAGGGCGGTGGGGGACTGCGTGGTGTGCTCGCCGGCGGCGCTGGCCGCGAAGCCGCCGATGGCGAGGCAGGCGGCGTACACGTAGGGGCCGAGCGCGCCGCCGGTCGCCTCCGTCGCGGTCCAGACGCCGGTGTAGCCGCCCGCGCGGGTCGTGCCGTCGGGTCCGGACGCGGCGATCACGTCGGGCAGCATCGAGAACGGCAGCAGCTGCATGGCGGCGAACGCGACGCCGAGCACGGCGACGGCGCCGACGATCAGCGGCAGGCCGGCCGCGGCGCCGAGCGCCAGGACGAGCGAGCCGGCCACGAACGCGGCCTGCGCGACCAGCAGCCCGCGCTGCTTGCCGATGCGGCGGGCGACGACGACCCAGACCGGGGTCGCGAGGATCGCCGGTGCCACGAAGGCGGCGACCAGGACGGTGGTGAGCTTCGGCCGGCCCAGCTCGTACTCCGCGAAATAGGGCACCGCGGCGAGGACCAGGTGGGTCGTGGTCGACATCGCCAGGTAGGCCGCTGCCAGGGTGCGGAACTGCCGGTCACGCAGCGACGCCAGGAGCCCGTGCCGGCTGCCTTCCGACGAAGCGGACAGTGGGGCGGCGGTGGTGAGCCGTCGCACGCCGGCGATGCCGACCAGCATCGCGGCGAGCATGGCGGCGCCGAGGATGAGGCCCATGCGGGCGTACCCGCCGACCGTCGCGTCGTCCTGCCCGGCGATCAGGGGCGCGGCGACGCCGCTGAGCAGGATGCCGACGGTGAGGACCACCATGCGGAAGCCCATCAGGCGGGTCCGCTCGTGGTAGTCGATGCTCAGGTCGGCGGGGGTGGCAAGGTAGGGGACCTGGTAGGCGGCGAACAGGAGGTTCCCGGCGATGAACGCGACCGCGACCCACAGCCCTGCCGGGGCGCCGCGCAGGCCGCCGGGCACGGCGAACATCGCGGCGAACGCGACGGCGAGGGCGCAGCCGGCGAGCATGAGCCGCCGGCGGTGGCCGCGGCGGGCCAGGTCGGCGTCGGAGAGCCGGCCGACCCACGGGTGCAGCACCACGTCGAGGACCTTCGGCGCGAGCAGCACGAAGCCGGCGAGCAGCGGCGGGACGGCGAGGACGTCGGTGAGGAAGTACAGCAGGAGCAGGCCGGGCACGGTGACCCAGACGCCCATGCCGACGGAGCCGGTCGCGAACGGGATGAGACCGCGCAGCGGCAGCCTGACGTGCGACATCAACCACGCTCCCGGAATCCAACGTGCGATGGATAATAGGCGACGATGGACGATCTGAACAGCACGCGACGACGACCCGGCCGGCCCCGCGCGGGCGACGCCGAACCGACCCGCGAGGTGATCCTGCGGGTGGCGACGGATCTGTTCGCCCGCAACGGTTTCGACGCGGTGAGCATCAGGGCCGTGGCCGAGGCGGCGGGCGTCGACGTGGCCACCGTGCACCACCATGCCGGCGGCAAGCTGGTGCTGTACCAGGCGTGCTTCGCCCAGGTCTTCGAGGCCGAGCGGCGCGCGCTCGAACCGGTCATCGCGGCCGCCGCGGACGGTGACCTCCTGACCGCACTGCACCGGGTGCTCGACGCGTTCGTCGACTTCCTGGAGGAGCGGCCGGAGACCACCGGGCTGTGGCTGCGGCGGTGGCTGGAGCCCGACCGGCACGCCGGCATCGACGAGCAGTTCTCCACACCGCTGTACGAGCAGGTGGAGCGGGTCCTCGCGGCCGCGCACAGGGCCGGCGTGCTGCACGAGCCGCAGCCGCACCTCGCCGTGCGCAGCCTCATCTGGGCCGTGCACGCGCACGCGGTCACCGCGCTGCACGGCGACGTCCCGGCCGACAGCCGGTTCGCGCTGCGGGCGTTCGTGCATCGATGGCTGGACCGCATGTACGGGCGGCCTTGACGCACCCGACACCGGTGACCCAGAATCCAACGCGTGTTGGAATACGGGGCGGTGGTGATCGGCGCCGGGCCGGCCGGGCTCGCCACGCTCAAGGCCCTCGCCGACGCCGGCGTGCCCGCGGTGTGCTTCGACGCCGGTGACCGGCCCGGTGGGCTGTGGGTCTACGGCGGGCCGCACTCCTCGGCGTACCGCACGCTGCACCTCAACACCAGCCGCACCCGCACCGAGTTCGCCGACTTCCCGATGCCCGCCGACTGGCCCGACTACCCCGCGCACACCACGATCGCGGCGTATCTGGCCGACTACGCCCGCACGTTCGGCCTCGACGCTGCGATCCGGCACCGGCACGTGGTGACCCGGGTCCAGCAGGCACCCGCGGGCGGGTGGACGGTGACCGCCGACGGTCCACAAGGGACGGTCGAGGTGACGGCCGAGGCGGTCGTGGTCGCCAACGGGCACAACACCGTGCCCCGGCTGCCCGACCCGCCCTACCCCGGCGAGCTCACCGCCGAGCAGCTGCACAGCCACGACTACCGCGGACCCGAGCAGCTGCAGGGCCGCCGCGTCCTCGTCGTCGGCGGCGGCAACTCGGCCATGGACATCGCCGTCGACGCCTCCCATGCCGCCGCGCAGACCCTGCTGTCGGTGCGCCGCGGCGTCTGGATCGTGCCGAAGTACCTGTTCGGCAAGCCGTCGGACACCCTCAACGGCGCCCTCGCCAAACGCCTGCCGTGGCGGGCCCGGCAGCGCATCAGCCAGACGATGCTGCGGCTCGCGGTCGGCCCGCCCACCCGGTACGGGCTGCCGGCACCGAGCCACGGCTTTCTCCAGGACCACCCGACGCTGTCCGACGCGCTGCTGCCCCGGATCACCCACGGCGAGATCGCGGTGCGCCCGGCGATCGCCCGCTTCGACGGCGCCGACGCCGTCTTCACCGACGGCCGGACCGACCCGGTCGACCTGGTCGTCTGGTGTACGGGGTACCGCGTCGCCCTGCCGTTCCTCGACCAGTCGCTGCTCGGCGACGGCGCCGACCGGCTGCCGCTCTACCGGCACGTGTTCCACCTCGACGCGCCGGGGCTCATGTTCGTCGGGCTGATGCAGTCCACCGGCGCCGCGCTGCCCGTCGTCGAGGCGCAGGCCCGGCTCGTCGCCGGGCACCTGGCCGGCACCTACGCGCCGCCGCCCGTGGCCGTGCAGCGCGCGGCGTGCGCCGCCGAGCTGCGGGCCGCCCAGGACCGGTGGGGCGACCGGCGCCCGGCGATGCGGATCGACTTCGACGCCTACCTCGACCTCGCGGCGCGCGAGCTGGCAGCTGGACGGAAACGGGCATGAGTGCGCTGCACGGCCGGCGGGTGTTGGTCACCGGCGCCAACGGTACGTTCGGCAGGCTGCTCTGCGCGCGGCTCGCCGCCGCGGGCGCGGTCGTGGCCGGCCTCGACCTCGTGGCCGTCGACGCGCCCGTCCAGGTCTTCGCCTGCGACCTGACCTCGCCCGCGGTGCCGGCCGTGGTCGCCGCTGCCGTCGAGCACCTCGGCGGGCTCGACCTGCTCGTCAACAACGCCGGCGTCGGCGGGCCCGCACCGGCGGAGCTGCCGCCGGACGAGGTCGTCGCCCGGCAGCTGGAGGTCAACCTCCTCGCCGCGTGGCGCACGACCGCCGCGGCCCTGCCGGCCCTGGAGGCCGCCCGCGGCCGGGTCGTGTTCGTGGCCAGCCGGATGGCGGTCCTGCCGCTGCCCCTGGCCGCCGCCTACGGCGTCAGCAAACGCGCCCTCGTCGCCTACGCCGACGCGCTGCGCCTGGAGGTCGGCAGCCACGTCGGGGTGAGCGTGGTGTACCCGAGCATGGTCGCCTCCCCGATCCACGACACGACCGCCGCGGCCGGCCTGTCCCTGCAGGGCGTGTCCCGCCTCGAACCCGTCGAGGGCGTCGTCGCCGCGATCCTGCGCGCAGCCACCGCCCGCAAGGCCCCGCGCGACGTGGCCACCACCCGCCGCGGTCGCTTCGAAATGGCCGTGGCCCGGCACTTCCCGGCCCTCGCCGACGCGATGGTCCGCCGCACCGTGGCGTCCCGCCTCGCCGCCGGCGCGTTCGACGGAGCGCCGCTCGCCGCGGGCATGGTGCGCCGCCACCGGCAGGAGCCCTGACCGCTGCGCGGGGATTCCGTCCTCCTTCAGGGACATGTTGTGCGATCGACCCGGACGCGATGGTCCGCGGCTATACGATTCGGCCCGTACAGCGCACAAGCGTGAGGGCAGGGGCTGAGTCGCATGGCCAAGGACACCCCTCCGAATCATTATGAGATTCTCGGCGTGGCACCGGGCGCATCGCTGGAAGAGATCAGCCAGGCGTACCGGAAACTGGCCAAGCAACTGCACCCCGACGAGGGGGGACCCGCCGGGCTCTTCCGGCAGATCGTGCTGGCACGCTCGGTCCTGTCCGATCCCGGACGGCGGGCCGAATACGACCGCCAGCTTGCCGGCCCGCGACACCAGCCGGCGCAGGAGTCGACCCGCCAGGCCCACGAACGCGCGGCGTCGGAACGCGAGGCCAGGGAACGCGAAGTGCAGGCCCGCGAGGCGAGGCAGCGCGAGGCCAGGGAACGCGAGAGCCGGTTGGCGGCCGAGGCGCGGCAGCGTGCGCTTCTGGCCCGGCAACAGGCCAGGAGGACGACGGTCGTCACGGCCGGGGTGGCCTGCCTCGCGCTGGTCGTCTTCTCGATCGTGCTGGTGTCCCGGCGCGACGCACGCCGTGAACTCGGCGCGGGAGGCCCGGCCGCCGGCAGCACCGCGGGCCCGTCGGACCGCCTCACCGCCGCATTCGGCTGGAGCAACTCCGATGTGTGCCAGCTCAAGGCGGACGGATACCACGTCGTGGGCGACGCCGGCACCTGCCTGTCGTCCATCGAGTTCACCGACGGCGACATCACGGTGGACGTGCGGACGGTGGTCGGCGGCTTGGCCGGAATCGCATTCCGGGTGTCCGACACGACGACGTACTGCTTCCAGATCCTGCCCACCGGGGAGTGGAGCCTGCAGTCGTCGGGCGTCAGCGCGATGCGGCCGGTGACGCCGCTGGTCTCGAACGCCGCCATCGTCACCGGCGACGGCGCGCGGAACACGTTGCGCGTCCATGCCCGTGGCGCGCGGTTCGAGTTCTTCGCCAATGGCGTGAAGCTGGGCGAGGCGCAGGACGACGCCTACCGCGAGGGGACGCTGGGCCTGTTCGGCTACACCCTCATGGGCAGCCCGAACGAGATCGTGTTCAGCAACCTGCGGGTCACCGACGAGTAACGCCGCTCTCCGAGTTTCTGTCAAGATCACGACGACGCCGTGCGGTGCCCGTGGGGCCGTTGCCACTATCGGCCGCATGAGCTCGTTCACCACGCCGGCCCCACCGGTACCCCCGATCAGCCGCACCCGCAAGCGCGCCGCCGTGCTGATCGTGGCGGCGACCGTGGCGCTGTGCTGCGCGGCCGTCCTCGCGTGGTGGAACCCGTGGGGCTTCGTCAGCCTCGACACCGGCCTGTTCGGAGCCGTCGTCGTCGCGACCGTCCTGCCGGTCACCGCGGGCGCGCTGGTGCTGCTGCTGGTGCGTGCCATGGCGGTGCGGATCACCGTCTCGATCCTCTGCGGCGTCGCCGCGCTGGTCGCCCTGTGCGGCGGTGCCGGCGTCGCGCTGTTCACCGACCCGAACTGGAAACGCGCCGTCCTGGCCACCTCGACCACCGGCGACTACCAGGTGGTCAGCAGGACCCAGGACAGCCTGACCTGGCGCCAGGAGCTGCACATCGCCTACCCCGCCGGCATCCTCACCCGCGAGTCGACCCGCCCCCTGGCGTGCCTGCAGGCGACCTTCGGCGACACCCCGAAGGTCCGCGTCACGTCGGCCAGTTTCGTCGCGGCCCACGAGGTCGAGCTGACCCTCGACAACGGCACCACCTGGCGCACCCCGTTCGACCCCGACGACCTGCGCCCGTCGCAGACCCTCGACGCCGGCTGCTGGTACACCGGCGCCCACGTCCACAAGGTGCCCTGACCTCCGGCTCGGCCTCGGATAGCATTCCGGCGTGTCTCAGGTGGCGGCCCGTTGAGATCCCGGCCCGAGCTCGCGACGGCCGCGGACCTGACGCGGCGGCTCCAGGATCCGGAGTTGGCCTGGCTGCTGGCACCCTCGACGGCACCGGCGCCCACGACGGGTTGGTGGCGGTCCCGTAGGCATCGGGGGCCGCGGTCCGCACGCGCCGACGCCGTCATGCGCCTCGCCAGGATCATGGTCGAGAGCCGCTGGCTCGGCGACCCGGCGGACCGGGAAACCCTGCACGACCAGCTGCGCAAGGCGCTACCGGCGCTGGTGCGGGCCGTCACCGACGCGGACCCGTCGGTGCGGCAGGCGGCGCCGTATGCGATCTGGCAGCTCGACTCCGCCGACGGCGCCGTGCTGGCGGCCATCAGCGCGCAGGCCGCCGTGGAAACGGACCCGGGGGCGCTCGCGGGGCAGCTCCGGGCGGTCGACGAGATCGGCGGCCGGCTCCCCACCGGCGACCGGGCGCTCCCGGCCGGTTGGTACGCACGCTGGCTCACGCACCGCACCGTGGAGGTCCGGCTCGCGGCGGCCGCCGGGTGCGCCAGGTGGAGCCCGCCGGACCTCGACGGCGACGGCGTCGATCTCGCCGGGATCGCCGGCGCCGACCTGTACCGGTCGAAACGCCGGTGGCTGCAAGGGTTCCCGTGGTCGGGGCTGAGCATCGGGGACTTCGCGGAGCTGCTGGCCGACCGGCCCGAGCAGGGCCTCCGGTTCGCGCTCGCCGCGTACGCGTCGCGGGACCTGGTGTTCCGCCGGACCGCACCGGCCACCGCGCGGCGGATCCTGGCCCGCCACCGCACCGGCCCACCGCGACTCTGGGAGGCGATCGGCAGGTCCCTCGCCGACCCGGCGATCCGCGACGAGGCCGCCGCGCTCTTCGCCGCCGCTGGGGACACCGCACCGACCGCGACGTTCGCCGGGCGGCTGCGCGACATCGCCGCGCTCGGCGGCGACCGGCTCACCGACATGGAAGCCGGCGCCTCGGCGGGCGTCGCGCTCGCCGGCTTGCGCGACCCGACGGTCGCCGAGGCGGCCCTGGGATGGTTCGCCACGGGGGTGCCGCACGTGGCCCGCTCCCGCGCCCTGCCCGCGACGCTCGCGCCGTTCGGCGACCGCGCCGCGGACCTGGTGCCGCCGGTGGGCGCCGCCCTGCGCCGGGACGCGGCCGGAGCCGGGTTCACCGACGGCCTGCCCGACGACGTGGCCGCGGTCGCCGCGTACGTGCGGGTCCTGGCGACCTGGGGACCGGCGGCCGCCGGGGCGGTGCCGGACCTCGCCGAGCTGCTGGACACCAGGCTCGCCGCGGCGGCATGCCGCGCCCTCGGGGCGATCGGGCCGGCCGCGGCCATCACCGCCGGGCTGCTCGAGGACCTCGCCCGCGGCGAACGCCGGCCGCCCGCCGCCGTCGCGCCGGCCCCGCCGTGGCACGGCGACCAGGACGCCGCGTGGGCGCACTGGCGGGTCACCGGCGACCCCGCGGTCGCGCTCGACGTCATCGGCCGGGCCGTGCGCCGCGGGCCCGCCCGGGCGGACCTCACGCACCTGGCGGACCTGGGGCCGCACGCCGACGCGTACGCCGGCGACGTCCGCGAACTGTTCGACTCCGCCGGCCCGTGGACCAGGATCCGAGCCGCCCACGCGTGGTGGCGCAGCACCGGCGACCTGGCCGCCGCGGTCCCGGTGCTCCTGGCGACGCTGCAGCCGCTGCGCGACGGCACCGCCGACGCCGTGGTCCGCGAGGCCGTCCGCCACCTGGGCGCGATCGGCGCCCCGCATCCGCCGCGGCACCGCTGCTGCGACAGGTCCTGGACGCCGACCGCCGCTTTGCCGGCACCGTCGTCCACCCCGGGTACTTCGAGGCGAGGAACAACCTGCGCACCATCCGCGACGACCAGGCCCTGCTCGGCGACGCCCGGCTCGCCCTGCACCGCATCACCAGGCCGGCTTCTTGAGCTGGGCGGTCGTCAGACCTCGACGATCGGCCAGCTCTTGCCGAGCACGGCCTCGATCTGCCCGGCAGCGACGTGAAGACGGCCGCGGAGTGACTCGCCGCCGTCAATGCCGCGTGCCCCGCGCCGATCCGCCCGGCCCGTGCCGCCATCCCCCCGATGATAGGAAGATCGTCAGGGTCGTTGACGTTGGTTTGAGGCTCATCGACCAGGACGACGGGAGGCAGCCGCAGCACTCGCAGCATGTCGAAGTCGCCGTATGAACATCGGTGGGACTGTGCGGCCGTGGCGTCGCTCAAGCATCCTGCCGGGCTTCGTGCGGCAGGGTCATGTCCGCGGCGAGGTTGCCCAGCAGGGTCAGTGCCTGGGCCGACGGGGTGCCGGGCGGGGCGTGGTAGACCACCAGCTGCTGGCCGGGGGCGCCGTTGACGGTGAACGTCTCGTAGGACAGCGTCAGCTCGCCGACCATCGGGTGGACGAAACGCTTGAACCCGGTGGTCTTCGCCGCGACGTCGTGGCGGGCCCACAGGCGGCGGAAGTCGTCGCTCTTCAGCGACAGCTCGCCGACCAGGTCGGTGAGGCGGGGGTCGTCGAGGTCGGTGCCGGCGCTGGCGCGCAGGCTGGACACGGTCTCGGCGGCGACCCGGGGCCAGTCGGCGTAGATGCGGCGGGTGTCCGGCTCCAGGAACATCGACCGGACCATGTTCTGGCCCTTGACCGAGCAGTGGTTCACGGCGGCCGCGAGCCGGTTGTTGGCCAGGACGTCCAGGTGGCGGCCGGCCACCATGGCCGGCGTGTCCGACCAGAGGTCCAGCAGGCGCAGCAGGCCGGGGCTGACCCGCTCCGGCTGGCGGGCTCGGCGGCGGGGACGGGCGACGGGCCGGGCGAGTTCCCGCAGGTGCGTGACGCCGTCGTCGTTCAGCGTGTACACCCGTGCCAAGGCCTCGATCACCTGGTCGGACGGGTGCTTGTCCCGGCCCTGTTCGAGGCGGACGTAATAGTCGGCGCTGACGCCGGCGAGCAGCGCGACCTCCTCGCGGCGCAGCCCGGGGGTGCGGCGGCGGCCGGGCTCCGGCAGGCCGAAGTCCTCCGGGCGGGCCACCTCCCGGCGCGCCCGCAGGAACTCGCCGAGGCGGTTGTCGCTGTGCATCCTCCCAGGTTAGGTGGCATTGCGGGGGATTGCCTGGCCCCCGTACCCCTAGGAAGACGCCGTCCTGGCAGCCGGCCTGCGAAGGCGCGACGGTGGACCCATGACCAACACGAACGCTTTGAACGGCCGGGTCGCCGTCGTCACCGGAGCCACCAGCGGCATCGGCGCGGCGACCGCGAAACGGCTCGCCGACGGCGGCGCGTCCGTCGCCCTCATCGGGCGGCGCGAGGGCCGCCTCAAGGAACTCGCGGCCGACATCGGCGGCAACGCCCTGCCCGTCGCCGCGGACGTCGGCAACCTGGACGCGCTGCGGGCCGCGGCGGAGACCATCCGCGCGGCGTTCGGCCCCGTGGACCTCGTCGTGGCCAACGCCGGCGTCATGCTCGCCGCGCCGTTCGAGTCGGCGGAGACCGCCGAGTGGGACCAGATGATCGGCACGAACCTCACCGGCCTGCTCTACACCGGCCGCGCCTTCATCGACGACCTGCTCGCCGCCGCGGCCGACGGCCGGCGGGCGGACCTCGTGCACGTCGGCTCGGTCGGCGGGCACACCGTGTTCCCGAACTACGGCGTGTACACGGCCACCAAGGCCGCCGTCGCGCACCTCACCCGCAACCTGCGGGCCGAGCTCGGGCCGCGCGGCGTCCGGGTGAAGAACGTCGAACCTGGCTTCGTCCTCACCGAACTCGGCGACGGCATGCTCGATCCCGGCCAGCGCGAGACCCTGGTGCAGTGGCGGGACTCCATGGAGGTGCTCACCCCGCAGGACGTCGCCGACGCGATCGCATACATCGCGGCCGCGCCGACCCGGGTCAACCTCGCCGAGGTCATCATCGTACCGACGCAGCAAGGCTGAACCACAGGGCTTGACCTTGACCCTGGGGCAGGGCTCGACGATGGCGGCATGAACGAGATGACGCACATCAGCGAGCGGGTCGCGGCCTTCTGCGACACCACCAAGGTCCCCGGTTACGTCGTCGGCGTGCACCGCGCCGGCCAGCAGAGCATCCTCGCGCACGGCGTGGCGAACGTCGTCACCGGCGCGCCGATGCGCGAGGACACCGGGTTCCTGTTCGGGTCCATCACCAAGGTGATGACGACGATGCTCGTGCTGCGGCAGGTGGAGCGCGGCACCGTCGACCTCGACGAACCGGTCGTCACGTACCTGCCGGAGTTCGCGCTCGCCGAACCCGGCGCGGCCGGCCGGATCCGGGTACGCCACCTGCTGACCCACACCAGTGGGATCGACGCCGACCTGTTCTTCCCCGCGGGCAGCGGCCCGGACGCACTGCGGGCCTACCTCGCCGGGCTCGCCCGGCAGTGCGGCACGCTGTTCGCGCCGGGCGAGCACGTCAGCTACTCCAACGGCGGCATGATGGTCGCCGGGCGGCTGCTCGAGGCGGTCACCGGCACGCCGTATCACGACCTGCTCCGGCGGGAGGTGTTCGAGAAGGTCGGCATGACCGGCTCGGGCACCTCCGCGGCCGAGGCGATCCTGCGAGGCACCGCGGTCGGGCACTTCGCCGACCCGGTCACCGGCGAGGTGCGGCGCACCGACATGTTCATGCTGCCCGACACGTGGGCGCCGGCGGGTGGCACGCCGATCGGCACGATCGCCGACCTGCTCGCCCTCGGCCGGTCCCACCTCGGCGAGGACGCGTCGACGAAGCTGATGCGGACCGTTTCGCATGACATGGGTACGCCGAATCTCCCGCCCGTCGGCATGGGCTGGCTGCTGCCGACGTTCGGTGGCACGACCGTGCTGACGATGTCCGGCGCGTCACCCGGCGGGGTGGCCGTCCTCGCCGTGGTGCCCGAGCACGACCTGGTCTTCGCCGCGTACGGCAACGACCCGCGGGCCCTCGCGCTGCACGACGAGCTGCTGCCGTCGCTGCTGCCGGGCCGCCTCGACGTCGCCGCGATCACCCCGCTGCCGCCGGAGCCGGACCTGGCGCGGTACGCCGGCACGTACCGCTCGGACCAGCTGCGCATCGACGTCAGCGTCGTGGACGGCGAGCTGGAGGAGCGGATCACCTACGAACCCGCCGACGGCGTGCAGGAGGCCACGTTCACCGGTTTCGTCGGCGGGCCGTTCACGGTCCCTCCGCTGCGGTACGCACCCGTCGGCCGGGACCTGTTCGCGCCCGCCGGGATGCCGGTCGGCGAGCTCGATCTCACGTCGCGGCAGTACCTCGTCTCGTATCATGGCGACACCGGAACCGGGCCGACGCACCGCTGCTCGGGCGGCCGGATGACCCGCCGTGTCGCGTCCGGCGAACGCTGACAAGGATGCAGGCCATGAACGACGAGCGGCACCTGCTCACCATCGGCCAGCTCGCGGACTACGCGGGCGTGACCATCAAGGCCGTGCGCCACTACCACGCTCGTGGCCTGCTTCCGGAGCCGCCGCGCGACGGTTCGGGGTACCGCAGGTACAACGCCCGCCACGCGATCGACCTCGTGAAGATCAAAACCCTGGCGGACGCGGGCGTGCCCCTCGCCCGCGTCAAGGAACTGCTCACCGCGGGCGCCGAGGAGTTCGCCGCCGCGATCGCCGACATCGACCGCGACCTGCGCCGGCAGGCGGAGAAGATCCGCCGCAGCCGGGACCGCATCGCCCAGCTGCGCACCGGCGACCGGCTCTTCGTCGCCGCGGAGGTCGCCGACTACCTGGAGCGGCTGCACGCCCTCGGCGTCAGCGACCGCACGGTGCACCTGGAACGCGACATCTGGCTGCTGCTGCACGCGGTGTCGCCGAAGGAGGCCGACGGCTGGATCACCGACAAGCTCGACGCCCTCGACGACCCCGAGTTCCAGGCGATCTACCTCGCCTACGACGCGGCCTTCGACTACCCGCCCGACGACCCGCGGCTGCCGGCGCTGGCCGGGCGGGCCCGCCGCTGGTACACCGCCCGCTATCAGGCCACCGAGTCCGCCGGCGACGTCGACCCGGCCATCACCCAGCTCGCCGCGGCGTCCGTCGGCGCGTCGTCCCCGGCGTGGACCCGCCTCGCCGAACTCGCGCGCTCGGCAGGTCCTGCCGCGCCGCAGGAGACACACCGCGCGGCGCCGCTGGACTAGCGTTGCTCCGCATGACCCATGTGGAGCTCGAGATCACCGCGGAGCTGGTCCGGGATCTGGTCCGTGACCAGCACCCCGACCTCGCCGACCACCCGGTCCGGCTGGGCGCGCGTGGCTGGGACAACCAGCTGTGGCGGCTCGGCGACGACCTCGCCGTCCGGCTGCCCTGGGCGACCGGGTCCGCGGACGCGCTGCTGCGCAAGGAGCACTCCTGGCTGCCCACGCTCGCCCCGCGCCTGCCGCTGCCGGTCCCCGTCCCGCAGCGGCTCGGCGAGCCCTCCGAGCGGTTCCCTCGACCCTGGATCATCACCACCTGGGTCCCCGGCACACCCGCCGACCTGGCCCCCGTCACGCGCGCCGCGGACGCGGCCGGGTCCCTGGCCGCGTTCCTGACGGCGCTGCACCAGCCCGCCCCCAGCGGCGCGCCCACGGGCCGGGGCCGCGGCGGGCCGCTGGCCGACCGCGCCGACCACTTCGAAAGTGGGCTCACCGAGGCTATCGAGCTGGGCCTGATCGACGACCCGGACGGCGTCCGCGCGGTCTGGCACGACGCGGTCACCGCGCCGGAATGGACGGGCCCGGCGCTCTGGCTGCACGCCGACCTGCACCCCGCCAACGTCCTCACCGCCGGCGGCACCCTCTGCGGCGTGGTCGACTTCGGCGACCTCTGTGCGGGCGACCCGGCATACGACCTCGCCGCCGCGTGGCTGCTGCTCCCGGACGACACCGCCGAGCAGTGCTACGCGGCCTACCAGCCGGCGCTGGACGCCGCCACCGTCCGCCGCGCCCGCGGCTGCGCGATGGCCCGCGCCCTCGGCGGCATCCTCATCGGCGACGCCGGCGTCCACGGCCGCCCCGGCGGCAAGCCCACTTGGGGACCACCCGCCCACGCCGCCCTGCGCCGCCTCATCGCCACAGCCGCCTGACCGGCGCCTATGGTGGCACGGTGATCGAGATCCTGGATGACCTCGGTGTGCTCGCCCGGCGCAACCTGGACCCGGCGACGTTGAGCCTTTCCGGCGTGCCCTTCGGCGCGACCGCCGCCACCGCCGTCCCGCGGCACCGGATCACCGAGGTCACGGGCTCCCCGATCGTCCACCGCTCACGCACCGGCGACGCCATCGAGAGCGAATACTACGGCGCGGATGACCGGCGGCTGCCCCTCGACGAGGTGATCGACAGCGTCATGCAGACCGCCGGCATGGTGCACTTCGCGGGCAGATTCAGCTACAAGATCGTGGACGGGGCGGTCGTCGGGTTCGCCCTCTACGGCGCCGAACGCGGCCATCTCGCACACTTCGGCTTCCTGCGGTCCTACGAGCGGTTTCTCGCCGAGTTCGGCGCACCCGACCGGGCCGAGGAGTCCCGGACCTACGGCGACCTCCTGGGATATCACAACTACTACTGGCACTCCAGGAAGCAGGTGTACTGGGACGCGTGGGGCGAGGACGGGTCAGGGCAGCTGTCCTCGGTCAGTCTCGGCGACTACCCGGGCAACGCGGGCCCTGGACAGGCTAGTTTGCTCGGATGAGTCTCCTTGATGACGTGGCGAAGCGTGACGGCTGGCGATGCTGGGTGTGCGACGAGCCGGTCGACGCCGGCATGTCGGTGAACGACCCGCGTGGTCCCAGCGTCGACAGCCGCACCGCCGACAGGAAGGCCAAGGTCGTCGAGCGGCTCGCGCACCGCGCCTGCAACACCCGCAAGGGCGCGGTCAAGGTGGTCATCGCCTGGCCGGACCGGCTGCACGTGGTGGAACCCGCGCCGCTGATCACCGTCGCCGAGCGCCTCGAACGCAAGGGCGGCCGCGAGCTGGTCGCCCGCTGTCCGAGCCAGAAGGACGCCCGGGAGACAGCGGACTGGCTGGTGGACCGGTTCTCCCGGCTGGTGCCCGGGCTGCCGGTGACCGCGAGCGTCGACGCGGGCGGCGGCCAGTTTCTCGTCGCCCTGGTCACCGGTCGCCGCTGACCGCTGCCCCGCCGCCGCACCCGCCCGGTCCGTCAGTGGTCCACGTCCCGGGCGAACCGGCTCAGCTGCGTGCGGATCGATGTCATGACCTGATCGGTCGTCGACTCGATCTCGGCGTCCGTCACCTGCACCGACGCGATCTCCTCCAGCAGCCGCGCCCGGTGCTGCTGCGCAAGGACGATCGCCGTGGCCGCCGCCGCAGAATCGACCCACCGACCGACAAAGCCCGTACTGCCCGAACCGCTCATTGATCGGGCGACCTCCCCGCCGGCCGCCGCCAGCTGCTGGTGGATACCGGCCAGCGGCACGGCGATGCCCTCCGGCAAGGCGACCGGAGCCAGCGGCACGTCCTGGCGGTGTACCCCATACGCCCGGCACACGCCGTCCAGTGCGGCGGAGACGATCGCCGTCACCGTCGCGCCCAGCTGGTATCGCGCTTCCTCGCGGAGCCGGTCGTACTGCCACGGAACCCGACTGACCCCGGTCGGCCCGGCAGCGCGGACCGCCTCGAGCGTCCGCGCGCGCAGCGACTCGAAGGACTGCCGGCCCGCCGCCCGCACCGCCTCCCGGATGCCCGGATGCTCACCCAGCGCCAGCAGCTCCGCCCTGAACCGCTGGACGGAGACAGCGTCGGGGCGGCCGCTGGGCCGGCCCGGCCGTGCGGCGACCCGGGCTGCAGGTGCTCGACGAACCGTGTCGACGGCATCTGCCCGGCGGTCACGTCCAGCAGGTTCACGCGGGTGAACAGCGGACCAAGGTCGCACGGCCGCAGCAGCAGCGGCAGGACCGGGATGCCGCGCTCGCCCGCCCGCTGGACCTCCCAGCGCACCCACTTCGATCCGACGGACGCCGGCGACAGCACCGGGACCACCACCGAACTGGCCTCGACCGCGGCCGCGATCGCGGCTTCGAAGTCCTCCCCGGCCTCGATGGTCTGGTCGTACCAGACCGGCAGCCGGGCGGCCGTCAGGTGCTTCACCAGCTGCACCACGTAGGGCCGGTCGGTGCTGCTGTAACTGATGAACACATGCCCCACGATGGCCTCCACCGACATGTGAGCGCGGGATGTCAGTCTCTCATCTCGTACAGCTCGGCCAGCGCCTCCGACAACGCGGCGGTGTCGCACCGTCCCATAGGGATGCGCCGCGCGAGCTGCCAGTGGTCCGACCCCGAGTCGTCGGCCCAGATCTCGGTGATCCGCTGCTCGTGGACCGTGTTGGGGGTCGACGCCGCCACGCCCGGGTCCAGTTCGACCAGCAGCGTCAGCCCGCCGGCCAGCGAGTGGGCCAGCTGGGTGTGCAGCCGGCGCTGCATGTGGAAGGCGTTGCCGTGCCACCGGCCGCCGCTCAGCAGCTGCATGATCCGGTCGGTTGCCACCGGCCCGAACCCGGGCAGGCTCGTCGCCGCGCGCTGCGGCTCGGTGAGCGCCACCGCCGGCCGGTGCAGCTGCGGGAACGGCTGCAGCACCTCGTAGTCGGCGAAGAGCCGCACCCAGCGGGCCAGGTCCGCGCCCAGCTCCGCCGGGTGCACGATGCCGAGGTGCGCGTCGTCGTCGACGGTCGCGGACGCGTCGTGGATGTCGGCGAAGCTGCCGTCCTCCGCGATCCGCAGCGCCCGGACCAGCCGGTGCCGCGGGTCGTACTCGCCCCAGAGCAGCCGCCGGGCGATCGGACCCAGGATCGGGTGCGGCAGGAGGACCGCCGCGACGTCACGTGCCGGCCGGAGCTGATGCGCGAACATGTCCCGTTGCAGGCGCGCGGTCTGCGCCGCCGCGGTCACCTGCAGGTCCCGCTTCAGCCGCAGGAATTGTTGGTACGCCGCGGGATTGGTGTCCTTCACGCCCGGCTTCGGTGGCCTCGCCAGCAGTCTCCCGTCGGCGCCGACGGCGAAGGCGGTGAGGTGCTCGTCGGTGGCGACCGTGAACGTCCGCGCCCCGTAGTCGAGCGTGATGCCGGTGTCGAGCCCGTGGGTGACCGCCAGCCGGTCCGCCAGCTGCGGCACGGACAGCCCGCGCCGTGCGGCGGCCTGGGTGAGATAGTCGACGGCCCGGTCCTTCGTCGGGCCGCCCGAGATGCGCTGCTCCATCGCCAGCACGTGCCGCAGCGCGACGTCGGTGCCGACCGTGACCAGCACCGCGAGGCCGTCGAGCGAACGCGCCCACCGGCCGCTCCCGGGCCACGACCGCACCAGCGGCGCGAGAATGTCCATTGTGGAGTCGTCGCCGACGTGTGCCTGCGCCAGCACCGCCCACGCCTCCGACGGCGGCATCCCGTCGGCGAGCCACTCGCTCAGCAGCCCCCGCCCGAATTCGGCCAGGCTCTGCGGGTCGCAGTCCGCGATGCGTTTCTCCGCCTCCGGGTCTGCCGCCTGTACCAGCGGCTGCACGGCCGCCGACGACTCCACGACCAGCGGCGCGCCGCCGCCGTCCGGGGCCGCATCGCCGGGTGCCGGCTCGGGTGGCTCCGCCAGCCGCGACCGGGTCAGCGCCTCGACCAGCCGCGTGACCTCCTCCGGCGGCATCGTCCCGCCGGAGGCGAGGCGGAGCTGCGGCAGCCGCTCGGGGCGCGTCCACGCCGGCGGCTTGCCGCTGCGCACCGCGTACGGTCCCTGGCCGGCCGCGATAACGGCGGCGGCCTGCGCCCCGTACCCCTCGGCGGCCTCGACGATCGTCGGACCGTGGCCGATACCGGCCAGATACCGCAACGCCTCCTCGGCCTGCTGCCGTGCCCTGCCCGGGCGCCCGGCCGCGGCCGGAATCAACGCCCGCGTCGCGGTCTCGGCGTGCCGCCGCAGCCACAGCCGCGCCCACAGCCGCGCGGAGCCGAGGTGCCGCAGCCACCCCGCGACCAGCGTGGCCGCCTCCGGCGCCCGGAACGGCAGCACCAGCACGCCCAGCCGGTCGGCGCTCTCCCCGACCTCGCCGAGCGCGAACGGCAACGCGTCCAGCTCGAACCGCGCGACCGAGACCAGGCCCAGATCGAGGCGTTGCCGGTGCCGCAACCGCAGCGGCTTGCCGAGCAGCGCCCGCGCCGGCGCCTCGGGGCCCTTCGCGAGCAGCCACGACACCTGCGGCGGGGTCAGGTCCGACACCCGGTCCGCGCGGGCCGCCGCCACGTCCCAGTCGGGCCGCTCCAACCCGTGGTCGAGCGCCGCCGCCCGCGACCACCACCGCTCCCGCTCGCCGTCCTGCCATGCCATGACGGACGGTTCCTTGCAGACCAGCCCGTCGACCACGGCCGGTCTGCCGCCCTGCCCTGCCGCCATCGCCCGGCCTCCACCACTCGTTCGCGGGTCGGTCCGCAGAGCGTACCGAAGCAGCACCGATCCCCGGGACGTGGCTAGGATCTGGCGGACCCCGGTCCCCGACCCGAGGAGCCGCCGTGACGCGCTCGCCGACGTTCCTGCTGGAGTGCCTGCACCGGGCCGGGATGCGCGACGTCGTCTCGGTGGAGCCGGCAGCGGGTGGGCTCGCGGCGCTCGCGGGCACAGCCACCCGCCGGGACGCGCCGCCGGTGTTCGTCAAGGCGTTCACCGACCCGCCGGCCGACGACGTCTTCGTCGCGGAGGCCGAGGGCCTGGCCGCCCTGCGCGACCTCGGTGGCGTGGCGACCCCCGAGGTGATCCTGGCGGACCGGGAGCTGCTCGTGTTGTCGATGCTGCGGCCGAGACCGCGCAGCGAAAGCTTCTGGGAGCAGTTCGCGCACGTGCTCGCCCGCCTGCACCTGAGCACGACCCATCCTCGCTTCGGCTGGCACCGCGACAACTGGCTGGGCCGCCGCCGGCAGGTCAACACCTGGGACGACGACGGCTTCGCGTTCTTCGCCCAGCACCGGCTGCTGCGGTGGCTCGGCCAACCCCGTGTCGACGCGGCACTCGACCCCGGCGACCGGGCGGCGCTGGAGCGGCTGTGTCACCGGCTGCCCGACCTGCTGCCGGCCCGGCCGGCCTGCCTGACGCACGGCGACCTGTGGACGCAGAACGTCCTGGCCACCCCGGACGGCGCGCCCGCACTGATCGACCCGGCCGTGTCCTACGTGTGGGCCGAGGTCGACCTCGCCCACGTGTGGTCCACCTCGCCCCCGCCCGAGGCGCAGCGGTTCTTCGCGGTCTACGCGGAGCTGACCTCCCTCGACGCCGACTGGCCGGCCCGCATGCCGATCATCCAGCTGCGGCAGCACCTGGCCGTGCTGGCCCAGTTCGACGACGACTGGGGCGCGGCCGACCAGATCCGCGCCACCCTGGCCCCGTTCCGCCCGCGAACCGGTTGACCACAGCCACCCTCACCGGTGTGAACTCGGTGGTGCCGGCGGTCGGATTCCACACCCGCACCGCACCGTAGGCGCCGGCAGACGCGACGCGCCGCCCGTCCGGCGACCAGGACACCCCGCCGATGCCGCCGGTGTGGCCGGCGAGTGCGGTCCGGAGGTCGGCACCTGGTTCCCAGAGCAGCAATGTGCGTCGCCGCAGCCGACCGCGAGCTGACGGCCGCTCGGCGACCAGGCGATCGCGTTCGCATGCGTGGGATTGAGGTCGAGCTGGCGCAGCCGGATGCCGGTGCGCGGGTTCCAGACCCTGACCGGGCCGTGGAATTCGTTCGTCGCGAGGTGCAGGCCGTCCGGCGACCACGCCACGCTCTGTATCGCTCTGGTGTGGCCGGAGAGGAGGTCCACGAACCAGCCTGACGGGGTTTCGGTGACGGGTGCGCCAGCAACGCCCGCCGTCGCTGGACGAACCCCGGTGACGGCAGGCCGCCGGCCCGGACGTCGTCGTGCTGCAGGTCCGCGAGCCGGAAGAACGGCTCACCGCCAGTAGCAGCGGCAGGATCGGCCTGCCGATCCGCTCGGCGTAGTTGACTTCACGGTTCACCCACGGCGACTGCTCGGCCCGCTGGTCACGGTGACAGATGGCGTGGAGCGCCTACGGATAGGTGATTTCCGCTTGGCGGGTCGTGTTGTGCATGCCCCAGAGCAGGTCGGCGAGGTGCGCCGGGTCGACCGTCGGAATGTCGGGGACGAAGTCGCCGGCCGCCCTGGCCGCCTCCATCTGGGCGTGGAAGGGCGTGTGCTCGATCGCGGCACCGATGAAGAGCCCACCGACGTGGACGCCCTTGTCGGCCACCGCGGCGTGCAACGCCTGGAGGTAGTTGCGTTGCGCGGCCAGGACGACGCCGCCGGCGATGTGCGGATTGCCGTGCAGGGCACTGGCTCCCTGCGCGCTCAGGATCGCGCCGTCCCCGCGGGCGATCATGGCCGGCAGGAACGCCTGCACCAGCGCGAGCAGTGTGGAGACGCCGAGCGGCATGAGGTCCCGGACGCGTTGGGGCGTGAGGTCGAGCACCGGAACGAACCCGTCGGCGGAGACGCCGTAGTAGAGCACGTCGGGATCGCCGGTCGTGGCGCGGATGCGGTCGGCCAGGGCCGGGATGGCGTCGGTGTCGGCGAGGTCGGCGACGATCGCGTGCACTCGCGCCCCGTCGCCGGCCAGCTGCTCGGCGAGCTGGTCGAGCGGCTCCTTGCGGCGGGCCACGAGGACAACGCTGTAGCCCTCCCGCGCATACCGGTGGGCGACGGCTTGACCGAGGCCCGGGCCGGCCCCGAGCACGACAATCGACTTGGACACGGCGACCGCTCCTTCAGTACGGCGGGCAGATAACCTGACGCTATGGTGAAGTTAACTACGCCGTCAAGTTGCTATCGTGGAGTGCGTGAGTTCCGGCGCCCCCAGCACACCGATCGGCGAGGCCGCTGACCGCGCGCCTGGGGTGCTCCTGCGCGCCGACGCCGCCCGCAACGTCACCCAGATCCGCGCCGCCGCCATCGCCGCATTCCGGGGACGGGGACTGGGCACGCCACTGGAGGAGATCGCCACGGCGGCCGGCGTCAGCAAGGCCACCGTCTACAATCGCTTCGGCGGGCGGGACGGGCTCATCGACGCCGTGATCGGCGAGCTGGTCGCGACCGAGATGTACGCGATCATGGACAGGGCGCGCCGCGTCGATGACCCGTGGGAGGCCATCGCCACCTACATCGGCGACCGGCGCGACCTGCAGTACCGCGAACCCGCCTTCACCGACGCGCTGCTGATGACCTACCCGAACTCCGCCCAACTGGTCGCCCTCGCCACGGCGGCCACCGACATGAGCGAACGACTGCTCCAGCGGGGTCACGACGCAGGCGTGCTGCGCAAGGACTTCACCGCCGGCGACCTGTACTACGCCGACGTCGCCAACGGACTCGCCCTTCGCGCGTTGCGCGCCTACTCGCGCGAGGATTACGACCGCCGCACCCGCTTCTTCACCGACAGCCTCCGCCCGCGCTGACATCACCCCGTGCCACCGCGGGAATCGTCGCGCGTGCGCCGCATGATGCCGTGCCGGCCGGGCATCGTGGCATCCGATGCAGGGTGAGAAGCGCGCAGCGCCGCCGATCGGGGGATCTCATGTCGCAACTGCTCGTCACGTCGTACGGCGATCCACGCGAGTCGCTGTCACTGCAGCCGTCGACCAATCCGCCGCTGGGAACCGACGACATCCTCGTCGAGATGGAAGCCGCGCCCGTGAACCCGTCAGACTTCCTGCTCGTCCGGGGTGGCTATGGGGTACACCCGCAGCTGCCGAGCCCCGTCGGCGGAGAAGGAGTCGGGCGGGTGATCGACGCGGGCGGTGCCGCCGGCACGCCGCTGGTCGGCCGGAGAGTGGTCATCCTGCCCACCTACGAACAAGGCACCTGGGCCGACACGGTGACAACATCGTTGCGCAACGTCCTTCCGGTGCGAGAGGACGGCGACCCGCTGCAACTGGCCATGCTGCCGATCAACCCCGCGACCGCGTACCTGTTGCTGCAGAAGTTCACCAAGCTCGCTCCCGGCGACTGGGTCGCGCTGAACGCCGCGAACTCCGCCGTCGGCCTCTGCGTCATCGCCCTCGCCCGCCTGCAAGGCTTGAAAACCCTCAACATCGTGCGGCGCGAGGCAGCCGCCCAGGCGGTGCGCGACGCCGGCGGCGACCGCGTCATCGTCGCCGGCGACGACCTGCCCGCCCAGATCGCCGGCGCACTGGACGGCGCCGAGCTCGCCCTCGCCCTGGACGCCACGACCGGCCCGATCGTCGCCGACCTCGCCGCAGCGCTCAGATTCCGGGGCGTGCTCGTCACCTACGCCTTCGTGACCGAAACCACCCCGTCCGTGCGAGCCCAGGACCTGATCTTCAACGAGGTGACCCACACCGGCTTCTGGCTGCGCAACTGGCTGAGCCACGCCCCACGCACCGAGATCGAACAGACCTACCACACACTCAACGACCTCGTAGCCACCGGCCAACTCGCCGTCCCGGTCGACGCCACCTACCGCCTGGACGACTACCACGAGGCAGTCGAACACGCCCTGACCCCACAACGCACCGGCAAGGTCCTGTTCACCTTCACCTAGACCTCCCCAGCCACCACGCCGAGGCGATTGAGTCGTTGGCCTGTGCTGAGGTTCTCGTTCGACAGCGTCGATACCCTCGATGTGGTCGAAGGAGGACGAGTTGACTGACCTCGTGGAACAGGAACCCACCACCGATCCGACGGGCCCGCCGCCGACCACATCGCCCACGGCGGATGACGGCGACCAGCTGCGCCTTGTGCAATGGCACCTCGACAGGTATGACCGGCTGCGTGCCTCCACGGCCAGCCGCGCCTCCGTCGTCCTCAGCGCCGGCGCCGTCCTGTCCGCCGGCAACGCGCTCGTGCTTGCCCAGGTGCTCGGCGGCGGGTTCGACACGTTCAACCGCTGGGTCGTCGTCGCGTTCACTCTGGTCGCGCTCGTCAACGCGGCCACAGTCGTTCTCTGTCTCGTCCGCGCCGGCGATGTCCTCGTGACCCGCCGCGACAGCCGCGCCATGTTCGGTGATGGCCTGCCGGTCGCCCTCGTGTTCAACGGCACCGACACTGTCGAGCAACTGGCCACGTTCGAGGACTTCCGCGGCGCGCTGAGCGCGCAGGCCGTTCCCGACGCGCTCGCCGCCGCCCAGGCCGAACTCTGGATCGGCATCCAGCAGCACCGGCACCGCTACCGCCAGCTACGCGGTGCGGTGCGCCTGCTGCGCATCGCCGCGGGAACGTTCCTCCTGCTCCTGGTGTTTGGCGTCGCCGTGAATATCGCTGGCCGGTTCTGATTGTCGCCTGTCGATCATGGGTGCCGACCACGGAACGACCGGGACGGTCGGCTAGTCACTCTTCAGCCGTTCGGTCAGCACATACGCGTGTCCAGTCGCGTGGATCAACGGAGCACCTCTAGTATCTCGGGACAGTGGACCGGCACGTCGGATCTTCCGGCGCCGGTTCATACCTTGATTGCGCGCGAGTCGATCCGTGACTCCGCGAGCACGATCAAGGACGCAGACGGGCGAAATAGCCGCGCCACTGGCACAGTCGGTGGCGTTCTTTGTTGGTGCGAGCATGAGGGGTTGGCCGGCGCATGTCCGAACGGACGAAACGTGCGGCCGAACCGATATGCGCACAGTCCCAATACTTCGATAATCTGCTATACGTGGGTGTGCCGTGCGTCGATCCGATAGGGCGAGCGTCGTGACGGAGCAGTCTGCGCGCAACGCCGCAGCAGGCGACCCCATGGACAGCGAGGACATGCGACTCGAGGATCTCGCCGCACTTCGCGACGCCCTCGACGCCATGCCAGAGCTCGGGCACACCGACACCTGGCGGAAAATTCTGGGTCAGCTCAAGAAAGAGAACCCGGCGCTCTCACCCGACCGGTTCACCCCGGACTTCAACACGTTCGACATCCTCAGCACGTGCGTCGGGGCCGAACAGGGACTCGGGCGACTGGCGATAGCAATTCGGATTGTTTTGGGCAGGTCGGAGCCCGTCCTGGCATTCAATGACCTCGTGACGAAGCTGTCTACCCGGGAGTCGGCCGCGACGCCGTCCGAGCACCTGGACGCGCTGCTGCGCGAGGTGCCGCTCGAAGCGCACGCCGCCGCCGTCGGGCACGAGGCCATTGCCGTTCATGCCGCGCTGCTGGCCGGCGCCCAGGACGCACTGGAGGCGTTCCGGCGCTTGGACGGCGCCACGCCCGAGGTTGGCTCGCTGTACCTCGAGCTGATCGGCCATCAGTTGGACCAGCGCCAAGCGACCTTGATCCACAAGGCGATCGACCAGCGTTTGAGCCTGGCGCCCGGACTGCGCGTAGCCGTTGACGAACTCCACAGTTCGTTCGCCGCCGGCGTCCGCCGTGAGCAGAACACTTCCGTCCAGGACACGTCCCGCCAAGGCCGGGAGCGGCCCGCAGATGGAGACAAGATGATCACCGTTACGGTAACGGACGCCGACCGGGCCGCCTCCACCAAGCAGTCGACCACGTGGGGCGGCGTGCCGCCCCGCAACAACAACTTCGCCGGCCGCAAGGATCTCCTGACGCAGATCCACGATGCACGGCAGTCCGCGTCCAGCCCTTCCCTGTTGTTGCAGGCGCTGCACGGCCTTGGCGGCGTCGGCAAGACCAACCTTGCTATTGAGTACGCCTACCAGTTCCAAGAAGATTACGATCTGGTGTGGTGGGTGCCCGCCGATGAGGAGCGGCTCATCCGGCGTTCGCTCGTATCGCTCGCTCGGCGGCTTGGCTTGCCCGAAAGTGCCGACGCCGATGACACCATCGGCGCCGTGCTCGACGGGCTGCGCCGTGGGCAGCCGCATGAGCGGTGGTTGCTGATCTTCGACAACGCGGGTGACCCGGAAGCGATCCAGAACTACCGGCCACGAGCCGGCCACGGTCACGTGCTGGTGACGTCGCGGTCCAACCGGTGGCCCGGATACGCCGACACGATCTCCGTCGACGTGTTTACCGAAGACGAGAGCGTCGAGATGTTCGGTAAGCGCTGGAAGGGCCTGACCGAGGCCGAGGCGCGTTCGCTGGGCACCCGGCTCGGGCACCTGCCACTGGCGTTGGAGCAGGCTGCGGCCGTGCACAACGAGACCGGCATGTCGCTGCAGGAGTACCTCACGGCACTGGGCGAGACACCGTATCGCGTACTCGCCGAGGGCACGCCGGCCGGCTATCCCAACTCGCTGGCCGACACGTTCCGTGTCGCCTACCGCGAGCTGCGAAACAAGTCGGAAGCCGCGGCGCAGCTCTTCGGCGTCTGCGCCATGATGAGCACCCAGCCGATCTCGGTGGCCGTGCTGATCCGCGGGCGCGGCGGCCAACTGCCGGCACCGCTGTCGACCGAACTGCGCACCGAAATGACCCGGCGCAATGCGATCCGCGACATGGGCAGCCATGCCCTGGCGCAATTCGATGCCGGTCGTAACTTCATCAAGATCCATAACCTCGTCGGCGACCTGCTCCGTGAGGAGCTCGGCGACGAGGAGCGCGCCGTGCTGACCAAGGCGGCGCACAGCATCCTCGCCCTCGCCAACCCTGGCGAGCCCGACAACCTGCAAAACTGGCCCGCCCTTGCGCAGATCAACCCGCATGTCGTGCCCAGCGGCATTCTCTCCTCTGATGACGCCGAAGAGCGCACCGTCTTCTTGGACCAAATCAGGTACCTGTACGCGGTCGGCGACTACGCTGCCAGCCGCGCGCTCGGCGAACTGGCCGTGAACGAGTGGACTCGGACCCTCGGCTCGGACGACGTCATGGCGATGGTCGCGAGCCGGCACCTGGCCAACTCGCTGCGGGAGCAGGGTGAACACACCACAGTCGTGCAGCTCAACCAGGACACGCTCGGACGCATGCGGCGCACGCTCGGCGAGCGGCACGAACACACCCTGGCGACCGCCAACAGCGTTGGGGCGGATCATCGGCTGCAGGGGCGGTTCAACGAGGCGCTCGCGCTGGACACCGAGAACTGGGCTGCATACCGGGCGACGCTCGGTGACGACGACCCGGCGACGCTGCGGTCAGCGAACAACCTGGCTGTCGACCTGCGTCTCATGGGCCGGTTCAAGGAGGCATACGAGCTCGACATCGACATCGTGCGGCGGCAGGCCGCAATGTTCGGCGACGACTCGATCCAGACGTTCTACGCCAACGGCAGCGTCGCCCGTGACCTGCTGGGCCTCGGACGTTACGCAGACGCCCTCGCCCAGCAGAAGCGCATCCTGCGCATTCACGAGCACGACATGCGGCCCGGCCACCGCGACCTGCTGCGAGCCAGGCGCGCTGAGGCGGTCCTCATGCGCAGGAACGGCTACAACGCGATCGAGGTCGCGGAGGTCGCCTATCACGCGCACAAGACCCATCTCGGCGAGACCCACGAACAGACTTTCGCCGCCACGCTCACCCTCGCCAACACCTGCCGCGTTGCGGGTGACCAACCGCGGGCGTATGAGCTCGGGCAGGCGGCTCTCGACGCGTATACGGTCAACCTCGGCGGCCGGCACCCACTGACGCTGGCCGCGATGGTGAACGTCGCCATCATCTTGCGGCACCTGACCCGGCTCGACGAGGCCATGGCAATGAACGACGACGCGCTGAAGGGCCTCAAGAGCACCGTCGGCGAGGATCACCAGTGGGCCCTGTGTGCCCTGGCCAACGGCTCGAACATTCTCGCCTCGCGTGGCCACACCGAGGAGGCCCAGGAACGGTCCGCCGAAAGCCTTTCCCGATCTCGCCGAGTCCGCGGTGCCGATCACCCGTACACCCTCGCCTGCGCCATCAACAACGCCTTGGACCTGGAGTCCATTGGGGCGGATGTCGAGGCGGCAGCGCTACGCCGCGACGCGATCGCCCGGATGAGGCACACCCTTTACGACCGGCACCCGGATGTGATCGACGCCGGGCTCGGCAGCCGCGCCGACTGCGACATCGAGTCGCCGTCGATCTAGCTTCCGGTGCCGGCGGGCAGGTGTCGGTCCAGCCATGACGCCAACTCCCGCGGATCGGGGCGAGGCGTCACCAACTGCGACAGCGCCACGAGCAGCTCCGGGGCGCGCGACAGGCTCGTCTCGCCATCGTGCGCGCGGTCTGTGCTTATCGCCAGTCCGATCCAGGCTCGAGTGTCGGCGGCGTCGTGCTCGATCCGTAAGCCGTACAGGACTGCGGCTCGGCGGTAGTCTCCGTCGACCAGATACCGGTCAGCCTCGTCGCCGTCCGGCAGGTGACCCGCCGAACCCGTGCGCGGCGAGCGGGCCAGCCGGCGTAGCGAGCTCTCTGCCATCAGTACCGTCGACGGTTCAGCCGCGCCAGCGTCGGCCAGCGTTTGTCCGTTCCGTTTCCCGGCCGTGCGGGTGACGGCTCCTCTGCCGGATTCGGCGGTCCAGGCGTCGACGAGGCGGGCGACGAGGTTCGGATCGGGGCGTAGGTTGCGCAACCGCCAGGCGATCGCATGGTCGGCCACCAGGTCTCGCGCCAGTCGCCGAGACCGCTCCGCGACCGGCTCTGCCGACCAGCGTCGCAGCACCGGGCCGATCGACGCGGCAACTCGCCGGCCAGCCGGGGTCAGCTCACCCGTCGCACGGCTCAGGGTCCGGTAGCCGACGCGCACCTGCTGCGCCAGCAGTGCGAACTCGAGTTCCGCGAACTCGCTGTGCTCCGGCTCGGCCCGCTCGACGCGCCAGAAGTCGGCCACACCGAGAAAGGCCACGCAGCCGTGCAACAGGCCGCCGAGAGGTCGGGGGTCATCGCGCCACGGCGAGTAGTAGCTCCGGCCCGCAGCGTCCGCGTACAGGGCGGTGACGTCGTGCAGTGCGTTGATCCGGCTGTGCTGCACCTCGTGCACGAGCGTGGCGGCAAATCCGGCCGGATCCGCCGGCGGGGCCAGCGCGACGACGCCGACGGCGTCGCGGGCCGTGGCGCTCACCCCGGTGCCAGCGCTGTCCGGCACGAGGGGCACCAGTTCGGTCACGGTCGACCCGATCGCGGCCGCCCATCCGGGATGCCGGTAGCTCAGCACCTGCCACGCCCCGGCCAGCATGTCCTGCCACCAACGCTGCTGCACGGCGTCCAACCGATCGGCCGGCGGTCGGCCGAACAGCCTCCGGTAGGGGCTGATGTCGTCCAGCGTGACGGCAAACCGCTCAGGGTCGTCCACGACGAGACGGCAGAGCGGCTCCCAGCCCGAATCTTGCGCCGCGGTTCCGTCGAACCCGAATTCAACGACGCGCCCGCCATACTCGAATCGCAACCGTCCGCTCGCGTGCGACGCGTTCGCCACGCCGAAGCTGGCCGCGTCGCCGAGCCGGACGCGGCCCAGCGTCGGCACGATGATCCAGCCGGCCCGGACCGGCACCGCCGCCTCGGCGTCCACACCGACCGACCGGGCGGCGGCAAGGGCGAAGCCGCCGAGGTAGGCGAGGTCGACGGCGAGGTCGACGTCGCCGCGCACTCGGCCGAGCAGCCGACGAAGGCACCAGGCTGACCAAGCACCCGCCTGCGCGTCGCGCAGGACGGCGGCAACCGAAGCTGGTGCCCGCCGCCACAGGCGGGTGAGGACGGCGAAACTCGCCGCGAGTCCGGCGTTGACGCCCACATCGGGGTGCTCGCGCTCGACGAGGTCCATGAGGGCCCGCACCTGCAGGACATGTTGGCTGTACCGGGTCGCGGGCAGCCAGTCGGCTGCGGGCGAGTCGACGGCGAGTGCGGTGTACGCGGCCGACGGGATGTCGAACACCGCGGTCACGGGCGTCGCCCCAGATCAGCGTCGACTCTGGCCATGACGTGGGTGATGAGGTGCTGGAGGTCGAGGCAGTAAACGGACGGGTTCGCGAACCCGTTGTCCGGGTGGTACCGGTGGACATACGCGCCGCCGCCGCAGACCCGGACGACGCGGCAGTCGCGGCAGGTGCCGCACAGACCTGCGAGGCCGAGCTGGCGGGCCTGGATGTCGGGATGGGCGAGGACGTCGTCCATCGTGTGGGTGTCGACATGCATTCCGGTGGCCGGGCCCCCGGGCCGGACCGACTTGAGGGTGTCCACCTGCTGCAGCGCCCCGTCGGTGTCGACAACCACGAACGCGACCGGGCTGAGGCCGACCTGCTCGGAGACGCTCTGCCCGCCCAGGTGCAGGTGAATTACCTCCTGGAAGAGGCGGACGGCGGTTTCCTGCCGTGGGGCGCTGTACCACCGGTCAAAGGCGGCGACGAGCCACGCACCGTAGGGGGCGTCGGGTGACGGTGCGCGACCCGGCGGCGGGTTCGACCAGTTGCCATGCGGCAGAAGGAAATCAACCGCTGGCGGGGCGAAAGCGAGCAAGGCCTCGTACACCTCTACGGGGTCGTTGGCCAGGTCAACGACACATAGCAGGCCGGAAAACAGGTGCCGGTAGTCGCCCTCGGTGAGCAACCGCAGACCCGCCGCGGTCCGGTCGTAGGAGCCCGTGCCGTCAACCCGCAGTCGATGCCGGTCATGGTGCTCGCGCGCGCCGTCCAGACTGATCCCGACGGCGATGCCGTGCTCTGCCAGGACGGTCAGGAGCCGCTCGTCAAGCAGCCCGGCGTGGGTCTGTACCCGCAGGTCCAGGGCGACGGTGTCGGGCAGCGACGCGCGCAGGGCGCGCGCCGCCTGGGCGATGTACGCCTCTCCCGCGAGCAACGGTTCGCCGCCATGGAAGACGACGGACACCGCGTCCAGGCCATGCGCCCCCGCATGCTCGCCGATCCGCTGTGCGGTGCGGTGCAGGATGCGCGGGCTCATGGTCCGCGGCTGGCTGGACCACGACGAGTCGGCCATGCGGTACACGTAGCAGTAGTCACACGCTAGATCGCATCGGCTTGCAATTTTCAGGATGAACTGGCGCAATGCGGACACCGGTCGGCTCGCCGGGTTCGAGTCGGGCAGCGGAGTCTCGGATGCCGAGCCCATTGTCGATGCCCTAGATGCTGGACTGGAATCCGGCGGTGGTCTCCTGACCGTGCTCGATCTCGTCGAGGATGCGCCGCAGGCTGTGTGCCAGCACGGCATCGTCGAGGCGGCGGATTACGTCGAGGGGTTCGGAGCTGATATCCGCGAGGGGCGACTCGGTGTCGTCGGCGGGTTGATCCACATTTGCCTCCGGCGATCGCGCGGGATGCCTCGTCATCGTACGACCGTACCGGCGCGCGACCAACCTCCATCCACGGTCATGGAAATAATACTCCATGCTGTTCAGCCCCCCGTCGATACCGCTCACCGCTTCGAATTGTCTATGATCGCCTTGCGTTCAATTTCCGAGGCGCCTTGGCCGCCGACGTGCGACGGCTGTGCCAGTGCGGTCGGGACGCCTCATTTGAACAGGAAAAACGGCGTGGAAAGGGCCGGTGCATGACGGCATCGCTGCGGACGCTTCTCGGTGAGTCCGTCTTCTCGATGCTGGCATTATGGCAGCAGTCCACCAATCGCAAGGTGGAATCCATCGGCCGTTCGGCGCTGAGCGGTGGGCTGAGTGGCGCGATCCTGGTGCCGGTCCGCGTGCGCGACCGCGGGCAGGTGCGCAATGCGATCCTGAAGTACTGCCCGGCCGACGCCGATGGCCCCAACCGGGAGCCGGGCGCGCACGATCGGGCGCTCGCCGTTTCGCCAGAACCGTTCCGGTCCGATCACCTCGTCGAGCTTCTCTTCGATCCGATCGTGCTGCAAAACGGCGGCTCGCTGATGTTCCAGCGCATCGCCAGCGGAAGCCTCGACGACCACACAACGCTGCGTGCGTGGGGCGCGGCGCCCGAGCTCGGCGCGGCCTGCCGTGCCGTGGTTGCCTCGGTACTCGGCGGCTGGAACGCTCCGGGGCCGCACGCTCAGGTCGACGTGACTTCGGTGAAGCCCGGCGAACATCTCGAGCGCCTGTTGGGCTATCGCCTCCGGCCCACTCATCGCCTCCAGCAATGGCTGGAGCGAGAGCCGGCGATCTGGGCTGCAAAGGGTCTGCGCCTGGCACATCCCAAGATCGACGAGGCGCTGGTCAACCCGATCGCGGTGCTGCACTCGCACCCGATGGTCGAGCACCTGCGGGTACCGCTGACAACCGGCCTGACCCACGGGGACCTGCACGTCGACAACGTCATCGTGCCCCAGTCGTCCACCGCCGGAGGCGTCGAGGCGTTCCGCCTGATCGATCTGACCACCTTCGAGTCCGACGGGCCCCTGGCCCGCGACCCGCTGCATCTGTTGCTCTCGGTCGTCAACCTGTATCTGCCGACACTGACCCCTCCGGTCCGCCGCAAGCTCATCGACGCGCTGGTGGACGGCGAACCGTCGGTGGGCGTGCCGCCAGTGCTGCTCGGTGCGATCGACGGCGTCCGCCGCGGCGGTTTGGACTGGTACGGGCCGGACGACCGCGGCGACGACTGGCGGGTCGAACGGCTGCTGGCGTTGACCGCCTGCGCGCTCATGTTCGTGCCACGCGACCATGGCAGCGACGCGGACGCGCCCTGGTGGTACTTCAAGCTCGCCGCGTGCGCTATCACCCGGTACCTCGCCGATCCGGCGTCGCCACCGACGCGGAGCGCGCCGCCGCAGCGCAAGACGGCCGAACCGATCGCCCGCCCGAACGGCCACGACCACGACGCCCTTCCCAACCAACGCAGACCGGCGGACGACCACGTCCACGCCAATGCGAGTCACCGGCCAGCCAGCGGCGGCCAGCCCTTGACCGCTTCGCAGCAACCCGACCCGCTGGACGCCGCTCAGCGAGCAGTCATTGTGGATGTGCTGTTCAGCGTGCCGTTCATTGACAGCCACGGCCACCTCGACCGCATCATCAGGGACCTGCCGATGCCGGTGAGAACCGCGGTCTCGCACGCCGGTGGCGACAATCTCCGCACCCGGGTGCTCGACCTCATTTCGGTGCTGGAGGCCCGGCCGCACCTGCGGCCCTGGCAGACCCTGGTCGCTGTCGTCCGGCTGCACAACGGCCCAGCGCCCGAGGTTGACCGCCTCGCCGAGGTGATCGAGGAGCTGCGCCTGCCCTGACGGTGGGTCTGCGGCGGCCGTGCTGCTCGCGTGGCTGATCGCGCTGCTGCTGCGGGCCGTGCTGCGCAGCGGGGGCGGCCGGGCCGGGGACCGCGAACCGGCTCCCGAGCACGTCGCCTACCTGACCGGCGGCCCGCGGCAGGCCGTGTACGCGGCGGTCACGGCGCTGCGCAGTGCCGGCAGTGTCCGCGCGGCCGACGGCAAGATCTACGCCAGCGGCCCGCTGCCACGCGGCGCGGGCGGGCTCGCCTCCGCCATTCATCATGCGGTCCAGGGCGGGATGCCGGTCGCCGTGCTGCCGACCCATCCCGCTGTCCGTGCCGAGCTCGACCGCGCCGCCGATCAGCTTCGTGGTCAGGGTGTGCTGCTGTCGCGGGGGCGGCGCTGGGCGATGGGACTGACCACGGTGCCGTTGTTCGTGCTGGCGTTGTTCGGTGGGGCGCGCTTCGCGTTGAACCTGCCCAGCGATGACAGTGCGGCGCTGGCGGCCAACCTGCGCACCATGCTCACCTTGGTCTGCGCGATACTCGCACTGATCCTGAGCGTCGTGGTGGCCAGCCGGGCGCAGATCCGCACCCGGGGCGCCAACCGGCTGGTTCACGACCTGCGCCGCCGGTACGCCGCCCTCGCGCCCCGGCACAACCCCTCGTTGACCGTCAACGGGCCGGCCGCCGCCACGCTCGCCGTTGGGCTGTTCGGTACCGCTGCCCTGTGGACCGCCGATCCGGCCTTCGCCGGCGCCGCGAACGTGGCGGAGCAGCACGCCACCAGGGGCGCGGTGGATACGGCGGCGACAGTGGTTACCAGGACAGCAACGACTCCAGCTGTGGCAGCGGCGGCTGCGGCACCGGCTGAAACGGTCAGCGCAGCTGCGGCAGGAAGCGGTGCCGGGCGAGGGCCGCCGTCGTCTCGGCGGCGAGGGCGACGACGAACGCGGTGATCGCCAGGATGACGATCCACGCCCAGATCCGGTAGCCCGGCGGGTGGGCGTAGGCGACCCAGTGCAGCGTGAAGGTGGCGACCGCAGCATAGGGGAAGGCGTACGCCCAGAATCCTGAGTTGAAGTGCAGGTGGCGGTACACGCCGACGAGCCGGAGCTGGATGAGCGCGGCCAGGAGGGTGTAGCCGGCGAGGCCGAAGGTCACGGCGTCGACCTTGTTGTGGCTGACGGCCAGGTACGCCAGGCCGGCGAGGGCGGGTGGGGCCGCCTGGATCGCCAGGGTGGGTTGCAGCTGTGGTGGGAGCGGGGGGCGGAAGTACAGCCGGGCCAGGATCATCGACTCGATGACGAGCCACGACACCACGCCGAGGCCGAAGAACACCCGGGCGAGGCCGGTCCAGCCGGCGAGGGACGCGCCGATGGCGGCGATGAGTCCGCCGGCGACGGCGGGCAGCACGTACCCGGGGTGCAGCTTGTCCAGGTCGAGGCCGCCGGAGATCCATTGGCCGGTCAGCCACCCGGCCAGCACGACCGTGACGACGGCGAATACGCCGAACAGCCACTGACCCGCCGCGCGTTCGTGCCGCATCAGGCCGATGGACAGCAGCATGCCGACGATCGGGATCAGCGAGACGAACGGTCCCAGCACCGGGTGGGTCAGTTCGGCGTGCCAGCCGCCTGGTCGGCGCGGCACCTGCGAGGCGTAGCTGATGAGGAGCGTCAGCCAGACGACGGCGGCCAGGACGCACAGGATGTCGGAGACGAGCGCGGGCGCGAAGTGCAGCAGCGCGGCGTAGCCCCAGCAGCCGGCCAGGCCGGTCAGGCCGTACGCGATGCCGAACAGGTTCGGGGTGATCCCGACGGTTGGTTCGCTGTTCCGTGCGTTCACCGCGGGACACTACCCGGCGCTCCAGCGGTTATCCCCGGGCGTCACGGCCATGGTCGGGGCGGACCTGCGCGGCGATCGCGTCGGGGTCGGCGTCGAGGTCGCGCAGGAGGCGGGCGGCGGGGCCGTCGCTGTCTCGCAGGATGCCGGCCAGCAGGTGTGTCGTGCCGGCGAAGGGTGCACCGGCCTGCCAGGCTTGCACGCTCGCCGAACGCAGCGCCAACAGGGCGCCGGGATCCAGGCGGCGGGTTTTCGATGCCGAGGACCATCCTCTGGTCGGTATCGCGGCCGGTTCCGCGACGTCCTGCGGTGCGGCGGGGGAGAGGGCCGCGGCGGTGGTGGCGGCGAGCAGGGTGATGTTGTGCTCGCGCAGGACCTGACCGGCGGTGTTGTGCCGGGCGACCGGCTCCGGCAGCACCGCGCCGGCGGCGTGGAGCTGCTCGTGCAGTTCCAGGATGCTCAGCAGCACCGCGGCGGTGCCGGTCCGGGCGTGGCCGAGGCGGACCGCCTGTTCGTGCGCGTCGGCCTCGATCAGCATCGGGATGGGGTGACCGTAGCGGGCGCCGTGGCGCAGAAACGGGCGGCGTGCCAGGAAGTACGTGCTCATGGCCGCGGCCGCCGTCCAGGGCAGTCGCAGGGCGCGAGGCGACGTCGCCGGCAGCACCTTGAACGCCTTCAGTGTCTGCACGGCCCAGTCGGGTGGGTCGTCACCGCCGCGGTACGCGGGCGACCGCCGGTCGAGGGGGAAGCTGCCGTGGCCGGTCACCCACATCGTCCCGGCGAGCTTGGCGGCGGCGTTGCCGGGCACGGCGAACACCGCGCCGAGCAGGTGACGGACCCCGGCTGGGACCCCGTCGCGGCGGCTCGCCTCGTGGACGGCCTCGTAGACCGCGTGGCCGACCAGCGGGGAGAACGCGCAGTCGCCCGGACCGCCGTGGTAGGCGGCCTCCCGCAGCGCGCCCTCGGCGAACAGCTCCACCTGCTGGTCGAACGCGGGAAACAGCCGGGACCGCTGGGCCGGCGGGTCGTCGTCCACCGGTTCCACGTCCTGCCGCCAGTCACGCGACCACGGCGGCGGATATCCGGGCAGCTCGGGTACCCGTATCGCGCCGTGGCGGAGCACTCCCGCAGAGCTGACCACCGGCCGCCCGTCGCGGACCGCCCGCCGGTACGCGGCGGTCAGCGTCCCGACCAGGCTGGCGCCCGGGCGTACACCCACCGTGCCCATGTCCTCGAGTATCGCCGCGGCGAACAAGGCACCCGGAACGAGCGACGACGCCCGCCGCCGATACGCATCGACGGCGGGCGGAGCGGTGGCTACTTCGACGCGGCCAGGGTGGTGGCCCGGCGGGTGAAGATGGCGACCACGCGGGCCAGCTCGGCCGGTGCGGTCAACGGCAGCAGATGGTTCACCCCGTAGATCGTGGTGGTCGTGGCATCCGGGATCAGCGCTGCCAGGTAGGCGGTCATCCGGTGTACCGCCGGCGAGCTCGCGCCGCCCTGCACCAGGAGCACCGGCGCGGTCAGTCGCGTCGGGTCGAAGGTCCAGGGGTGCATTGCGGGCAGCTCGTCGGTGAAGAAGTAGCCGCTGCGGCGCACGGCCTCCTCGACCGCGTCCGCGCCGAGCGCGTCGGTCATCACCCGGCGGTAGTCCGGGCCGCAGACGGCGGCCATGAAGGCGTCGAACGCGGCCGGCCGGTCGCCGCGGGCGGTGGCGCCCATCGCCGCGCCGATCGCGGGGCCCAGTGCGGCGTGCAGTGCCTCGTGGTCGGCCGGATCGGTGAGGCCGTCGATCAGCGGTGCCTCGCTCAGGCAGAGCGTGCGGACGAGGTCGGGGTGGTCGAGGGCGAGTTGGAGCGCGATCACCGAGCCCGACGAGTGGCCCACGACGTGGGCCGGGCCGGTGTCCAGCCGGCGCAGCAGTTCGGCGGCGTGACCGGCGTGGTCGGCGACGGTCAGCCCGGCGGGCGCCGGTGTGCCGGTGTATCCGGCGCGGATCAGGCGGATGACGCGGTGCCCGTCGAGGGCCGGCGCGGTGGCCATCGGCACGAACCAGTCGGCGAACACGCCGGCGTGGATCAGCAGGACCGGCTCGCCGGGGCCGCCGGAGTCGGTGTAGGCCAGGTCGGCGCCGGCGAGGTGGCAGTTCTCGATCATGATGGTTTCCTTCGCTAGAGTCAGCTCTAGTGACTGACTAGAGTAGGCTCTAGCGGATGAGCGGGCCTGTCAAGCAACCGAAGAAAGCCGACAGCCGACCGACGCGGGCCGAGCAGGCCCGGGCGACCCGGCGGCGCATCATCGCGGCGGCGGCCGAGCAGTTCATCGCCCTCGGCTACGGCGCGACCCGGCTCGACCAGGTGGCCGAGCGGGCCGGTGTCGCCGTGCAGACGGTGTTCTTCCACTTCGGCAACAAGCGCACCCTGCTCAAAGAGGCGCTCGACGTGGCCGCGGTCGGCGACGACGAGCAGGTCGCGCTGCTGGAGCGGCCGTGGGTCGAGCAGATCCAGCGGGAGACCGACCCCCAGCGGATCGTCGAGCTGTGGATGGTGACCAGCCGCGCCATCGTCGAGCGGGTCGCCTCGCTCATGCGGGTCGTGCGCGGCGCGACGGGCACCGACCCCGAGCTCGCCGCGCAGTGGGACACCAACCAGCAGCAGATCCGCACCGCCCACGGCTTCTTCGTGCAGCTGCTCGCCGCCCGCGGCGCCCTCAAGCCGGGCCTGGGCGTCGAGCAGGCCGTCGACATCGCGTTCGTCATCGGCAACGTCGAGACCTACCTGCAGTTCAGCGAGGTCTGCGGCTGGACCCTCGACGAGTGGCAGCAGCGCATCGGCGAGCTGCTCAGCGCCGCCCTCATCGCCGACACAACGAAGCAGTGACACAACGAAGCAGTGACACGACGGCGATCCTCGGGAAGCCGTGACCACGCCGCCCGCACCGCCGGTATCTTCGGGTGGTGCATGGGCCGTATGTGGCGGTGATCGGGGCCGGGCAGGCCACGCCGAAGCAGGAGCGGGTCGCGGAGCGGGTCGGCGCGCTGCTGGCGGAGGCGGGCGCCGTCGTCGTCTCCGGCGGGCGCGGCGGCGTGATGCAGGCGTCCTGCCGGGGCGCGCACGAGCGCGGCGGCCTCACCGTCGGGCTGCTGCCGGGCTCGGACCGGGCCGACGGCAACCCGTATCTGACGGTCGCGCTGCCGACCGGCATGGGGGAGCTGCGCAACGGGCTCGTCGCCAGGACCGTGGACGGGCTCGTCGCGGTCGGCGGGGGATGGGGGACGCTGAGCGAGATCGGCTTCGCGATGCGCCTCGGCAGGCCGCTCGTCGCGGTCGGCAGCTGGACGGTCGCCGGTCCGGAGGACGGGCCGTCCTACCCGACGGTCGACACCGCCGAGGCGGCTGTTTCGTGGGTACTGCAGGCGATCAGCCGATAGGGCCCAACAGCTCGATGCCGTTGTCTGCGGCCACTTTCAGCACTGTCTCCATGTCCGGCGAGGCGAGCGCGGCCACGGCGCGGCTGAAGCCTTCCATCGGCGCGCCCGGCGCGTGGACGACGAACGCGACGGCGTCTGCGGTCGACTCGTTGCGCACGGTGTGCGGGGTGTTGCCGGCAAGGGGGACGACGTCACCCGCACCGGCCGTGACCCGGCGGGCCGGCCCGCCGCCGTCGGCGACGTAGAAGGTGAACTCGCCCTCGATGACGTGGTACACCTCGCCCGGTGCGTGCCGGTGCATCACCGGTGGGCCGCCGCCCGGGGCCATCCGGACCTCGACGGCGAACAGGGCGCCGCCGGTCTGGGCGCAGGTCGAGAGAATCGTGATCTGGTCCGTGCCCATCCGCAGGCACTCGGCTGTGGCACGATCGACAGGTAGCTTGTCCATATTCCGAAGATAGACAGGTGGCCTGTCGAATGTCAACCCGAGTGCCGATCACCGGCGGCCGGCCGCGGCCGGACAACCTCGCGGTGCTGCTGCGTGAGCTGTTCGTGCTGCTCAACGACCTGGTGATCGACCGGCTCGCCGAGCGCGGCCACGGCGCCGTGCGGGCGTCGCACAGCGCGGTCTTCCAGTACCTCGACGACGCCGGCACGACCGTCAGCCTGCTCGCCGAACGGGCGCAGATGACCAAGCAAGCGATGGCGGAGCTGGTCGCGCACCTGGAGACCCACGGATACGTCACCCGCGTCCCCGACCCGAACGACCGCCGGGCCAAGCTCGTCCTGCCGACCGCCAAGGGCCGCGAGGTGGTCGGCATCGCGCAGGCGCTGGTCCCCGAGGTCGAGCAGCGCATCACCGCCGCGCTCGGCGCCGACCGCCTCCGCGCGCTGCACGAGGACCTCGAGACCCTGCGCCGCGAGCTGGCGTAGCCCGCCCGGGGCGGCGCACGGACCGGCGCCGGTCACCGCGACGGACGATGCCGTCGGTCATGCGGCCACCGGTCAGCGGCTCCTCGCCGTCCTCCATCAACGCAGTATTCCGGACCGTGCGGGCCGGCCGGACCGGCGGAACCGGGTTGCCTGTATGCCCGGCGTTCACGAAGGCGCCAACAGGTGCCCCGGTCCGCGCCGCCTCGGGTTGGCAACGTGCGCGGTATGTCCATGTCTCGATGGTCGGCCGCCGCGCTCAGTGCCGCGGTCGGTGCCGGCCTGCTCACCGCACCGCTCGTGGGGCCGGCGGCCGCACAGGCGCACCGGCGGCCCGCGTCCTTCGACATCCAGGCTCACCGCGGCGGTCTCGGCCTGCGCAGCGAGAGCACACTGAGCTCGTTCGGCAACGCCCTGCGGCTCGGCGTCACCACCCTCGAGCTCGACATCCAGATCACCGAGGACGGTCAGGCCGTCGTCACCCACGACCGGCGGGTGACCGGGGCGAAGTGCGCCGACACGGCACCGGCGACGGCGGGCGACCCGGAGTTCCCGTACGTCGGCAAGTTCGTGAAGGACCTCACCCTCGCGCAGGTCCGCACGCTGGACTGCGGCAGCAAGGCGCTGCCCGACTTCCCCGGCCAGGTGCTGACGCCCGGCTCGCGGATCCCGTTGCTGCACGAGGTGTTCGACCTCGTCGCCCGGTACGGCAACGACGACGTCACGTTCAACCTGGAGACGAAGGTCGAGGCCGGCGCGCCGCAGGAGACCGCTCCCCGCGAGCAGTTCGTCCAGGTCGCCGTGAAGGAGATCCGGGCCGCCGGGCTGCTGCGCCGGGTCACCATCCAGAGCTTCGACTGGGGCGCGCTCAAGCGGATGCGGGAGGTCGAGCCGCGGCTCGGGCTGGTCGCGCTGACCAACCGTGACTTCCTGCAGACCGGGCAGCCGGGGGCGTCGCCGTGGCTGGGCGGCATCGACATCGACGACTTCGGCGGCGACCCGATCGCCGCGGTCAAGACGCTCGGCGTGGTCGCGTTCTCGCCAGTGCACGGCTTCCCGCAGAACGGCAAGGTCACCGACCCCGGTTACGAGCCGTACGTCACCAAGGCCATGGTGCAGCACGCGCACGCCAACGGCATCAAGGTCGTGCCGTGGACGGTCGACGACCCGGCGACGATGAACAAGCTCATCGACGACGGCATCGACGGGCTCATCACCGACTACCCCGACCGGCTGCGGACCGTCGCCGCGCAGCGGGGCTTCGCGCTGCCGCGCGGGACGAAGTCGCCGTTCGACGTGCAGGCGCACCGCGGCGGCAAGGCGACCCGGCCGGAGAACACCCTCGCCGCGTTCCGCAACTCGCTGGGCAACGCCGACATCTCCACCCTGGAGCTCGACACGGGCGTGACGAGGGACGGCGTCCTCGTCGTCAGCCACGACCGGGCGATCAACGGCGCGCACTGCCGCGACACCGCGCCGGTGCGCCCCGGCGACCCGCTGTACCCGTACGTGGACAAGAACATCAAGGACCTGACCCTCGCCCAGGTGAAGACGATCGACTGCGGCAACGCGTCCGCGCCCGGCGAACGCATCCCGACCCTGGACGAGCTCTTCGCGCTGGTGAAGTCCAGCGGTCGCGACGACATCCGGATGAACATCGAGACGAAGATCAGCCCGACGGTCGCCGACACCGAGCCGTACTGGGTGTTCACGATCCGGCTCGTCACCGCCATCGGCCGGGCCGGGTTCGCGCGGCGGGTCACGATCCAGTCGTTCGACTGGCGCACGATCCAGCTGTCCCGCAAGCTCGACCCGCGCATCGAGACGGTCGCGCTGGTCTGGCAGTACGGGCCGAAGGAGTGCGCCACGCTCGCCGACGAGTGCTCGCTGCAGGCCGTGTACGGCGACCCGAAGGTGAAGAGCCCCTGGACCGGCACGCTGGACTGGTGGAAGTTCCGCGACCTCGGCAAGCTCGTCAAGGCCAGCGGCGCGTCGACCGTCTCGGCGAACTGGCAGGTGCACGACCCGGCCCAGGGCACCGTGGTGTCCGATGACTGGTACCTGCGGCAGGACCCGTCCTACTTCCACGGTCCCGCAGTCGACGTGCTGCACCGCAGGGACGGGCTCAAGGTCGTTCCGTACACCGTGGACGACGAAGTGACGATGGACCGGGTCATCGCACTCGGCGTCGACGGCATCATCTCCGACGACCCGGAGAAGCTGATCGCGGTGGCCCGGCGGGCCGGCCTGCGCTGACGATCCGGTGGGGCGGCGGCAGACAGATCGCCGCCCCACCGGGCGCCGTCGACGAGGTCGAGCTCAGCTGGTCTCGTCGTCGATGAGGCCGTACGGCGGCTGCTCCGGCCGGCGGGAGAACCGCACGACCACGTCGTCGGCCGCCGCCGGTGGTGGGGCGTTGTCGGCGACCACGATCTGCGCGCCGACGCCGCGGCCGGCCAGCCACTGCTCCAGGTGCTGATAGATGCGTTCGATGGTGAGGCTGTCGGCGAGGTCGCCGGCGACGCCGAGGTTCTTCTGCGGGCTGTCCAGCATCAGGAACCCCGGATGCGACGACCGGGACTCCCACGCGACCTCGAACAGCGCGAGCTGCCACGCGAGCGCGATCAGGGTCCGCCCGCCGGAGGACGCCGCCGTGTAGGGCTCGCCGCGCATGTACGGCGTCAGGTCCTCGGCGAGGTACGCGTCGGCGAGCTTCGGATACCGCCACTCCTGCAGGATCTCGCGGTACCGCGCGCTGACCCGGCGCACCACGGCGGTGCGGTCCGCGCGGCGCGCCTGCGGGCCGGCCGCGGCGAGCTCCTCGCGGTAGGCGGCGACCTGGTCCATCTGGTGCAGGATGCCGGCGGCGCGCCGCTCCAGGCTCTGCACCAGCCGCAGCCCGCTGAGCGCCCGTTGCAGCGTCGCGGCCGCCTCCTCCCGCCGCCGCGCAAGGGCGTCGCGCTGCGCGAGGAACGGGGTGATCGTGTGTGCCGTCGCCTCGTCGACCTCCGCGGCGGCGCGGGCCTCGCCCTGCTGCGCGCGTTCCGCCGCGTCCCGTAACCGTGGCAGCTGCTCCTGCAGCTCCTCCACGTATCGGTTGAGCTCGGCGAGGCGGGTCTTGGCGGAGCGCAGCTCGGCGGTCACGTCGACGGAGCCGCCGTCGGTGATCGGCAGCTGGCAGGCGGGGCAGCGCTCCTCCCCGCCGGCCAGCGGCGCCAGGCACGACGGGCACGCCGACACCCGCATCGGCTCGAACAGATGGTCCGCCTCGGCCAGCATCGTCCACTTCGCGACGTCGTCGGCGTAGCTGCCGTGCAGCGTCAGCATCCGCTGCAGCTGGGTCTCCCGGTCCCGCAGTTCCGTCGCGGTGCGGCGGGCCGCCACGGCCGCGCCGCGGTGCCGCTCGCGCAGCTCCTCGGCGAACATGGTGTCGGCGCGGGCCTGCGCGTCCAGCGCGGCGAGGGCCTGCGCGCACGCGGCCAGCTCGTCCTTCGCGGTGCGGTGCAGGGCCTCCAGGTCGTCCCGGTCGCCGACGTGCTGCTCCTCGACGATCTGCTCCGCCGCCCGGTACGCCGCCCGCGCCGCCGACAGCTCGGACTCCACCGCCCGGATCCGCCGGCCGATCTCCACGGAATGATCGTCGTGGACGTCGAACACGACGTCGACCACCTGCCGCAGCTTCAGGTGCTTCATCGGCACGCTGCGGAACAGCAGGTCCTTGTCGTCGAGGCGTTCATTGGGCAGGAAGCACAGCCACATCAGGTCGCGGAAGCTCAACGGGTCCGTGTCCACGCCGCCGGGCTGCTGCTGGCCGAGCGTGTCGCGCAGCCGGACGCCCTCGAGTTTGCAGTGCGACAGCAGCAGCGTGGACAGGCTCTCCGGATGACTTGCCGGTCGCAGCGGCCGGCGTACCGGTGGCGTCGCGCCCGGCTCGTCGAGGCGCCCGGCGCGCACGTAGGCGAACATCGACGGCTCGCCGACCGCCCGCTCGATGAGATACGGCGACCCGGACAGCTCGACCTCGAGCGTGGCCGCCCGCACCTTCGGCATGATCTCCGGGTGCCGCGGATGATCGGACGCGCCGAGGCAGTAGTCGACGAACTCGAGGATCGTGGTCTTGCCGGTGCTGAACGCCCCGGCGAGCACGGACAGCGGGCGCGGCGCGTCGTCGGGGGCCCGGAAGTCGACGTCATAGGTCCGGTCGCCGCTGTGCAGGCGCAGCCGCCTGAGCCGGATGCCGTGTGCTCGCAAACCAATCATGTCAGGTCCTTCAGCGCGGACGAAGGAGCCGGAAGGAGCCACTGCCGCAGGCCTTCACGCAGCCTCCGCGTGCTCAGGCGACGGAGGCGGCGGATGACGATGCGAGCCGCTGTGCGGTACAGCTGAGCATACATCGCAGTGAATCGAGCGGCCATGCTCGCGCCCTCCGGGGTCAGCTGATAAGTCACCCGGCCGGTGGCCGTGACCTGGACGAGCCCGCGCCCCACCAGCGCGGCGAGGTCGCCGGCCAGCTGCAGCTGCGCGGTCACGAACCGCTGCGCCGGGCTGGCGTAGGCGACGGCCCGGTCGTCGAACCCGGCGAGGCGCAGCGCGGTGCGGTCCGGGTCGTCCTCGGCCCGGGCCAGCAGCAGCGGATGTGCGGCGAGGAAGTCGTACACGCCCAGGTGCTCGACGTCCAGCGGCTCCCCGGCGCACTGCAGCACCAGCAGGACCCGCGCCTGCCGGAACACCGAAACGTCCTCGGGCGTCACGCGACCTCCCGCCAGTGCCTGACCCAGCCGGCGCGGCGGTCCTCCACCACGCGGTGCATCAGCCCGCACCGGTGCACCGGCCCGGCCCGAAGCTGCATCGGGAACACCCCGGACTCCCGGATCTCCCGCATGACGTCGGCGTGCAGCCCGGGCAGCCGCGGGTCGCCGGCGACGGCCATCGCGTTGAAGCGCGCCTCCCAGATGCCGTGCACGACACCGTCGGCCTCGCTCAGCGCCGCGACCTCCATCGGGATCCGCTTGTCGAGCACCTCACGGGCGAGGAGCTCGGCGTTGAAGTACTCCCGTTTCGCCGCCCCGAGCTCGACGTGCCCGGCCGCACGCAGCTGCCGCACGAACAGCGCCCGGTCGAGGTCGGCGTCGTCGTCCGCACCGAGGTCCCGCACCGGTGCCCGTTGGGTCTGCGCCGGCACGTACGGGTCGTAGAAGTGCCGCCGCACGTGCGCGCAGTCCGGCCGGATGAGGTGGTTGCGGAGCACGTTCTCGTGCCACAGCTCGATCGCGACGCCGGTCTCGCGCTGCCGCCGGGCCCGCCAGTTGTCCCACCACTGCGCGGTCTGCGGGTCCATGCTCGCCGGGACGCACAGCACCCACTGGCTGAGCCGGTAGCCGTTGCGGTCGGCCGCGGCGAGCGCGGAGTCGAACGACTCGCGGATCTGCCCCTGCTGCGAACGGCCGACGACCGGCCAGAAGTACTTCGACTGCCAGATGACGACGAGCCCGGACAGCTCACCGAGCAGGATGTCGATGCCCCAGTCGCCGGGGTTGGCGGTGATCGCCCGGGCACCCGGGTAGATCGCCGCGAGCAGCATCGCCAGCATCTGCTCGAAGTCGTCGCGCGCCCCGGCGATGTTGCCGGCACGCAGCTGATGCGCCGCGAAGTTGATCGGAGGCTCGCCGGAGGCAAGGTTCATCGCGGCCGCAGTCGCGGTCATCGCCCCTCCTCCCGCTCGCGCCGCAGCGTCCGACCCCCATTGATCTTCGCGACTTCCAGGTTGTCACGTACCGCTACAGATCCGCTACCAAGAGCGCGGTATTCGCAGACTTTTCACCGGTTGTTGGTCGCCTGAACGGGTGACCAGCGCAGTGCGGTCACGCTGCCGCAACTCGCCGCTCGGGGCTGGTCCGGTCCGGTCGGAGGGCTTACCCAGCCGCCGCGACGATCCCGCCGATCGTCTTGGTCCTGAGGTAGTCGACGGCGTCGTGCATCGACGTCAGCCCGAGGCTCTCCTCGTGCTCGGTGTCGACGTCGAACCGGGACGCGAAGCTGCGGGGCACCGCCACCACGTCGCCGACGTCGGAGACGTTGATCCAGCTGCGGACGTTCGGCCGGCGGCTCGGGGTGTCGTCGCCGTCGCGCAGCAGCCGGTCGTACACGATGGTGTCGAGCGCGAGCGGCGACCCGATGGTGACGAACAGGTCGACGTGCAGGTCGGGCCGTGCGATCAGCGCCTCGTAGGCGACGACGGAGCCGAGCGAGTGCGCGATCACGACATCCGGCTGGTGCTGTTCCAGCGTCTGCTCGACGATGCGGCGCACCTCGAGCCGGGTCGCCGACTCCTGGTCGCCCAGGTACCGGTCGACCTCGCTCAGGAACTTGTTGACGAAGAACCGGACCAGCGCGTTGTCGAGCCCCCTGCGCCCGGCCAGCCAATCCACGAACTGCCGCAGCGGCGCCGTCCCGTGTCCCTGGGCCACCTCGGGCGGCGCGCCGAGCGCGTCGGCCCACGCCACCAGCTGTTCGGCATTGGCGTCACCCAATTGCTGACCGACCGCGGCGGCCAGTGTCGGCGTCGCTCGCAACTGGTCGGCGTAGTAGGCAATGCGTACGTCGACCGTGCCTTCCGGCACGTGCTCCAGCAGCGCCCGTTGCCAGATCCACGCCAGGTCCGCCGCCGCGTCCTGGGTCGACGCGTACCTGTCGAAGTTCCCCACCCCGTGAACCCCGACGATCCTGGTCAATCTGATCTCCCCCTGATTGATCGCGGCGGATCTACCGCGAAATAATCTATGGGACGGGGAAATGCCCGACATCCTCCGATCGGTGCCGAGGGTGACCTGTCAGGGCACAGTCGTCGATCCGTGTCGCGCAGGCCACGGGCCCCGCGTCACAGTGACGCGGGGCCCGCAGGGTGAACAGGTCAGCAGGTCAGACCCGGGTCCATTTCTGGTTGGTCCCGCCGGAGCAGTCCCACAGTTGCAGTTGCGAACCGTTGGCGGTGCCGCGTCCGACCACGTCGACGCACTTGTTGGCGGCGACGTTGACGATGTCGCCGGCGGCGCTGACGGTGAACCGTTGCGCGTTGCTGCCGTTGCACGTCCACAGTTGGATCGCCGTGCCGTTGGCGGTGCCGGCCGCGGCGGCGTCCATGCACTTGCCGAGTGCGCGGATGGTGCCGTCCGAGCCGATCGTCCACTGTTGTGCGCCGGAGCCGTTGCAGTCCCAGATCTGGAGCCGGGCTCCGTCTGCCGGGTTGGCGCTGGGGATGTCGATGCAGCGGCCGCTGCCGGTGCCGCGCAGGGCGTTCGTGCCGCCGGTCGGCGGCGTCGTGCCCGACGTGCTGACGCGGACGTAGTCGATCAGGAACCGGTTGACCGACGGGGTGCTGCCGCTGGGGCTGCCGGGGAAGTTCCCGCCGACGGCCAGGTTGAGGATGATGAAGAACGGGTGGTCGTAGACCCACCGGTTGCCGCGCAGGCTGGCCGGGGTGGCCCGGAAGTACTCCGAACCGTCGACCGTCCAGACGATCAGGTTCGGCGACCAGTCGATCGCGAACACGTGGAACGCGTCGCCGACCGGCTGGCCGAGGTTGCGGGTGCCGCCGACCGCGTTGCCACCGGAGTAGCCCGGGCCGTGCAGCGTGCCGTAGATCGTGTTCGGGTCGCGTCCGACGTTCTCCAGGATGTCGATCTCGCCGTCGGTGGGCCAGTTGCCGCCGCCGAGCATCCAGAACGCCGGCCAGAGTCCGGTGCCCTTCGGCACCTGCGCCCTGGCTTCGATGCGACCGTACTGCTGGGTGAACTTCCCGGCGGTCTGGATCCGGCCGGACGTCCACTGGCACGTGCCGTACCAGCAGGTGCGGCCGCCGCTCTCCCGGCGGGCCTCGATCACCAGGTTGCCCTGGCCGTCCTGGTACACATTGCTGGTGCCGCTGTTGTAGTACTGGAGCTCCTGGTTGCCGAAGCCACCGCCACCGGTGTCGAAGTTCCACCGCGAGGTGTCGACGCCCTGTCTGGCCGCGCCGTTGAACTCCTCGGCCCAGACCACCGCGGCCTCCGCGGCGATCTGGCTGGACACGACGACCACACCGGCCGCGATGGCCGTGGCGGCGACCACGGCGGCGGCCAAGGTCTTGAGTTTGCGCAATGCAGGTCCCTTCTGGGCGAATGTAACCCGCCATGGACCACGTCGGATGCTGGGGGTGGGGGTTCCGTGGCGGGCGGGAACCTCGCCTGCCGGCCGGGTGGGGACGGCAGGGCGACCGATCTGTGAGGTCTCTTAACAGATCCACCGCAGGCTATGCCCACGCGGATAGTGCGTCAATACGAGACTTGAATTAAGACCTGGATGTGCACGTTGTTGCCGGGCTGCTGGTCAGCGGAGCCGGGCCAGGTCGATGTCGGCGTAGATGGCGGCGTGGTCGGAGCCGGCGTGCACGGGCTTCGTCATGGTCTCGTAGATCGGCCACAGCCCGCCGCGGCGACCGCCCCACACGCCCTTGCGCAGGATGCCGCCGCCCGTCGTCGCGGCGAACAGGGCGGGGGACAGCAGCACGTAGTCCAGCTTGTTCAGGGCGGTGCAGTATCCGTACGTGCCGGGGCGCCCGCCGTCCTCGAAGCCCGGGTGGGTGCTCACGTCGCGCAGGTCGGTGCCGGTCAGCAGCGGGGCGAGGGGCTCGCTCGCCGGGGTGTCGTTGAGGTCGCCGACCACGGCGACGAACGCGGTGTCCTGGGCGCGGTAGATGTCCGCGACCCGGGCGGCCTGCCGGCGGCGGCGCGCGTCGGAGGCGACCTTCCCGCCGTAGCCCTTGCTCTTGAGGTGGTTGACCAGCACCGCGAGGACCTGCCCGCCGGGGAGCCGGAAGTGGTACTCGGCGCAGTCGCGGCTGAAGATGCGGCCGTGCTCGTCGGCGTCGTCGACGTGGGTCCGCTGCCCGATCGGCGGGAACGCCCGCGTGGACATGACGCCGACGTCGATGCCGCGCTCGTCGTTGCCGTCCACGACCATGAAGTGCTCGTAGACGCCGTTGAGGCCGCCCTCGGCGAACCGCTTCAACGCCAGGCGGCTCTCCGCCTCGATGACGCCGAGGATGTCGGCGTCCACGTCGAGGATGACCCGCGCGGTGTTCAGCAGCGCCAGCTCGTCGACCCGGTCGGTGGTCAGCTCCACCCAGCCGATCCAGTCGGCCCGCCCGCCGGCGACAACCTCGACGACGCCGGTGCGGCGGCGCACCACGAGCCGGCCACGGTTCTGCCGCAGCCGCGCGAACTTCGCCGTGTCGCCGTTGCGCAGCCCCAGCCGGTGCAGCTCGCGCAGGATGTCGTGCTTGACCTCGTCGGTGTACACCGGCTCCTCCAGCAGCTCGCACACCTGCTGGAACGCCTCCAGGGTCGGTCGGCCGGCCGCCCAGGTGCGCTGGTCGAGGGCCTTGGCCCGGTTGAACAGGTTCTCGACGTTGTAGCTCGCGATCCGCATCCGACCCCCCGACCGTAAGTTACATGGCCCTGGCCCGTTCGACGCTTCGCAATATCGAGCGAGCTTTACAGCGTGTCGAGGCCCCGCCTACGGTCCGGCACGCCGGTGCCCGCCAGCGCCGGCACCGTCTCCGCAGGAGGATGCTCGATGAGCCGAAGCTCACGCCGTACCGTGGCGATCGTCGCGGCCGGGGCGCTGCTGGGGTTGGCCGTGTCCGTGCCACCGGCCGCCGCCGCACCGGACCCGGGGTCGCCGGTCAAGGTCAACCAGGTCGCCTACGTGCCGGGGCTGCCGAAGCAGGCGACCGTGGTCAGCGCCGCCACCGCGCCGATCGCCTGGACGTTGCGCAACAGCGCGGGCGCGACCGTCGCAAGTGGACAGACGAGCGTGAAGGGCGCCGACGCGCTGTCCGGCGACACCGTGCACGTCGCGGACTTCTCCGGCTACGACACCCCGGGCAGTGGTTACGTGCTGTCGGCCGGCGGCGCGGACAGCTACCCGTTCGACATCTCCGCCGCGCCGGTCAAGCAGCTGCGCTACGACTCGCTCGCGTTCTTCTACCACCAGCGCAGCGGCATCGCGATCGAGTCGCAGTACGTCGGCAGCCGCTACGCCCGGCCCGCCGGGCACGTCGGCGTCGCGCCGAACCAGGGCGACACGTCCGTGCCGTGCCGCACGAACTGCGGCTACTCCCTGGACGTGCGCGGCGGCTGGTACGACGCGGGCGACCACGGCAAGTACGTCGTCAACGGTGGCATCGCGGCATGGCAGCTGCTGAACATCTACGAGCGCAGCAGCGACCCCGCGGCGCTCGGCGACGGCACCCTCGCCATCCCGGAGCGCGCCAACGGCGTCCCGGACGTGCTGGACGAGGCGCGGTGGGAGGTCGAGTTCCTGCTGCGGATGCAGGTGCCGGACGGGCGTACCGACGCCGGCATGGTCCACCACAAGATCCACGACGAGAACTGGACCGGGCTGCCGATGCGCCCGGAGGCCGACCCGCAGCGGCGCCTGCTGTCGCCGGTGAGCACCGCCGCCACCCTCAACCTCGCCGCCGTCGCCGCGCAGGCGGCCCGGATCTGGCGCACCATCGACCCGGCGTTCTCCGCCCGCGCGCTGACCGCGGCCCAGAAGGCGTACGCGGCGGCGAAGGCGAACCCGAACCGCCTCGCCAGCGGCACCGACAGCACCGGCGGCGGCGCGTACGACGACGCAGGAGTCACCGACGAGTTCTACTGGGCGGCGGCGGAGCTGTACACGACGACCGGCGGCGCGTCCTACCGCACCGACGTGACCGGATCGGCCCTGTACAAGGGCGCCGGGTTCAACCAGCGCGGCTACGACTGGGGCTGGGTCGCCGGGCTCGGCGACACCACCCTCGCGCTCGTCCCGAACGGCCTGCCCGCCGCGGACATCGCGGCGACCCGGGCGAGGTTCGCGTCGTTCGCCGACGGCCTGCTGAGCCAGATGGCGGCGCAGGGCTACCCGGCGCCGAACGGCGGCACCACCTACAACTGGGGCTCCGACGGGCAGATCGCCAACAACGCCGCCGTCCTCGGCCTCGCGCACGACTTCACCGGCCTCGCCAAGTACCGTGCCGGCGCGTTCCAGGCCCTCGACTACCTGCTGGGCCGCAACCCGCTGAACCAGTCCTACGTCGCCGGCTACGGCGAGAAGGCGGTCCGCAACGTGCACCACCGGTTCTGGGCCAACCAGTCCGACGCGTCGCTGCCGACCGCGCCGCCCGGGTCGCTGTCCGGCGGCCCGAACAGCGGCCTGCAGGACCCGGTCGCGCAGGCGCAGCTGGCCGGCTGCAAGGCGCAGAAGTGTTTCGTCGACGACATCGGCGCGTACTCCGTGAACGAGGTCGCCATCAACTGGAACTCGGCCCTCGCGTCCCTGGCCAGCTGGGCCGCCGAGCACACCGGCACGATCCTGCCGCCGGACACGACCCCGCCGACCGTGCCGGGCACGCCGGTCGCGTCGGACGTCGCCGCGACCACGCTGCGCCTGACGTGGGCGGCGTCCAGCGACGCGGAGAGCGGCGTCACCGGCTACGAGGTGCGCCGGGTGTCCGGTGGCACGTCGACGGTCGTCGCGACCCCCACGACCGCGTCGGCGTCGCTGACCGGGCTGAGCGCCGCCACGGCGTACACGTTCACGGTCGCGGCCCGCAACGGCGCCGGGCTCACCTCGGCCGCGTCGGCGCCGGTCACCGTCACCACCGCCGACCCGCCCGCGGACGCCCGGCCGACGGCGCCGGGAACCCCGGTCGCGTCGGCGGTGACGGCCACGGGCATGACCTTGACGTGGCCCGCCGCCACCGACGACCACGGCATCGCCGGCTATGAGATCGTCCGCCAGCAGGGCGACGCGCTGTCGATCCTCGGCAGCAGCACGGGGCCGTCCACGGTCCTGACCGGGTTGACCCCGAACACCGAATACGTGCTCATGGTCCGCGCCAAGGACACCGCGGGACAGTTCTCCGGGTTCTCCGCGGCGGTCACGGTACGAACCCTGCCGACGCCCACGGGTGGCTGCCGGGTCGCGTACTCGGCGAACAGCTGGAGCACCGGGTTCACCGGCAGCGTCACGCTCACCAACAACGGGCCCGCCGCGTGGACGTCGTGGACGATGACGTTCACGTTCCCCGGCGACCAGCGCGTCACGCAGGGCTGGTCCGGCCGCTGGTCGCAGACCGGTGCGACGGTCACCGTCACCAACGAGACCTGGAACGGCGCGGTCCCTGCCGGCGGCACCGTCAGCCTCGGCTTCAACGGCTCCTACACCGGGACCAACGCCAACCCGGCGGTGTTCACCGTCAACGGCACCACCTGCACCTGACCCGCGCCTCACGACGCCGGCCGCCCCTTGCGGTGGCCGGCGCCGGCTACGGGCCGGTCAGGCAGAGACTGGCGACGGGAAGGAGATGCGTGGGCGGCGGCCCCTGGTCGGCGGCCGGCGCGACCCGGACGACGACGCTGACGCCGGCCCGCGACTGCTCACCCAGGTTCGCCCTGCTGACCGGCGGCAGCACGACGACGAAGGCCTTGCGGGCGGTGTCGTACCGCATCGGCGCGGTGCCCTGATACGTGGCGCCCGCCGCGGCGCTCACGTATTCGGCGCTGACCGTGAGCTCGGCCGGCCGGTAGTCGCCGGGGTCGACGTCGGCGATGATCTCGGGGCGTTCCGGGGCGGGCGGCGCGCAGGCGAACGGGTCGATGCGCTCGGGCACCGACCGGATCGACCGGACCGTCGCCGCCCGCCGCACCGGTGACGGGCTGCGGGTCACGGGCGGCGACGTGGCCGCCGGCGACGCGGGCGGGCTCACCGTGGACCGCGACGGCCGCGGTGCCGGCGATCCCGGTGCCGCCGCCGTCTCTCCTGCGCCGGTGCACGCGGTCAGGCAGCACGACGCGATCAGCAGCCCCGGCGCCAATCCCTTGATCAACACGCCGCGAGCGTAGCGGCTCCGGCCGGTCGGCGTGGACCGTCCCTCGGCCGGGCGCTTCTCTCTCCGGTCGGCTTTTCTCCGGTCGGCGTCGATGGGGGAGGGTGCGGCGGCCGTGGAGCGCCCGGGCCGGCGCACCACCCCCCGTCGGCGCCGCACCCGTCAAACGGCCCCCGTAGACCGCCGATCCTGCCCCGCCGGGACGGTCAGGACGCCGATCCCGGACGAATCCGGACGGCGGAGATGGCATAAATTTGGCGGACCGACCGACCGCCCGATCGCCTCGACCGTCGCCCGGAAGGCAGGCATGCCCTCCAGTCCAGCGTTCTCGGCGCCGCCCGACCCGGGGCGCGCGACCACCCTCGACGACCTCGCCGGTTGCCTGCGCGCGCTGAAGGTGTGGGCCGGTGACGTGTCGTACGAGACGATCGCCGCGCGGGTCAACGCGGCCTGGACGGCGGCGGGCCGGCCGCCCGGGGAGCTGACCCGGCGGAGCACCGTCGCGGACTGCTTCCGCCCCGGACGCCGACGGCTCAACCCTGACCTGGTGGCGGCGGTGGCGGCGGCGCTGCACCCCGACACCGGGTACGGCGCGCAATGGCAGCAGGCGCTGCGGGTCGTCGGCGGCGAGACGGCGGCGGCCGCGCAGGTCCGGGTCCAGGACAGCCTGCCGCGACCCCTGGCGGAGTTCACCGGCCGCACCGCGGTGCTCGACCGGCTGCGGGCCGCCGTCGGTCGTGCAGGGTCGGGGACGTTCGCGATCGTGGGCATGGCCGGGGTCGGCAAGACGCTGCTCGCCGTGCAGGCCGGGCACCTGCTCGTCGAGGACCGGCCGTTCGACCGGGTGCTGTTCGTCAACCTGCGCGGGTTCCACCCGGACCCGGCGCAGCCGCCCGCCGACCCGGCCGCGGTGCTGGACGGGTTCCTGCGGGTCCTCGGCGTGCCGGGCCACCGTGTCCCGCACGATCTGCCCGGCCGCGCCGCCGCGTTCCGGGAGTGTCTCGCCGGGCTGCGCAGCCTGGTGGTGCTGGACAACGCGGCCGGCCCGCAGCAGGCACGCCCGCTGGTGCCGGCCGTCGACGGGTGCGTGACGCTGGTGACGAGCCGCCGGGCGCTGCACGGGCTCGCGGCGACGGACGTCCCGGTCGACGTGTTCAGCCCGGAGGAGGCCGTCCGGTTCCTGACGGCGGCGGCGCCGGGGATTCCGGCCGGCCGGGACCCGGACGCGACCGCCCGGGTCGCGGCCCGCTGCGGGCATCTGCCGCTGGCACTCGGCCTTGCCGGCGGGCACATCCGGGCCAAGCCCGGGTGGACGATGACCGACCACGCGGACCGGCTCGACGAGCGGCACCGCGACCGGCGCCTCGACAGCGGCGTCGAGCTCGCGCTGGAACTGTCCTATCAGGACCTTCCGGCGGACCGGCAGCGGCTGCTGCGGCTCGTGGCGCTGCACCCGGGCCAGGACTTCGACGCCGCCGCCGCGGCAGCCCTCGACGGCACCCGTCCCACCGGCGCTGGTCCCGACGGTGCTGGTCCCGACGGCGCCGGTGTCGCCGGTGGGACGGCGGTCGACCACGACGGCGGGCCGGACGCGGCGGTCGACCACGGCGGCGGGCCGGATGCGGCGGTCGACCACGGCGGCGGGCCGGACGCGGCGGGGACCGGGTTGCGGGAGTTGCGCCGCGACCACTTGTTGCAGGAGACGACGCCCGGCCGGTACACGCTGCACGACCTCGTGCGGGTCTACGCCGCCGGTCGCGCCGGCGACGAGGACGCCCCACCCGAACGGCGGGCGGCACTGACCCGGCTCTTCGACCACTACCTGGCCGCCGCGGCCGCGGCGATGGACGTCCTCGCGCCGGCCTCGGCCCACCACCGGCCGCGGGTCGCGGCACCGGCCGTCACCGTGCCCGCCGGTGTCGCCGCCACCCGCGCCTGGCTGGACACCGAACGGGCGAACCTCGTCGCCGTCGCCGGGCACACCTCCACCCACGGGTGGCACGCGCACACCGTGGCGCTGTCCGCGACGCTCGCGGGGTACCTCAACGGCGGCCACCACAGCGACGCGCTGAACATCCACGGGCAGGCGCACCGGGCCGCTCGCCACGCCGGGGACGGGCCGGGCCAGGCCGCCGCGCTCACCGCCCTCGGCGCGACCCGGCTGCGGCTCGGCGACGACCGGGCCGCCGCGGCGCACCTGCGGGAGGCGCTGCACCTGTTCCGCAAGGCCGGCGACCGCGCCGGCCAGGCCCGCGCCTCGGCCGCCGCCGGCGACGTGGAGCAGCGCCTCGGCCGGTACCGCCCGGCCGCGTACCGGCACCGGCAGGCGCTGCGGCTGTCCCGCCTGACCGGCGACCGCACCGGCGAGGCGCACGCGCTGACGAAACTCGGCATCGTCGAGGAGCGCCTCGGCCGGTACCGGGCCGCCGCCGGCCGGCACGAGCAGGCCCTGGCGGTGTTCGTCGCCACCGGTGACCGCGCCGGCGAGGCGGCCGCCCTGTGCAACCTCGGTGACGTCACCGCCAGGCTCGGCGGCCACGACCGCGCCGCCGGGCACCTGCACCGGGCCCTGGAGCTGTACCGGCAGGCGGGCAACCGCGACGGCGAGGCGTGGACGCTCAACAACCTCGGCACCGCGGCCACCCTGCGCGGCGCACCCGCCGAGGCCATCGGGCTGCACCGGCAGGCCCTCGCCATCCACCGTGCGACCGGCGAACGCTACGGCGAGGCGTCCGCCCTTAACGGCCTGGGCGACGCGGCCCGCGCGGCCGGCGACGCGGACGCGGCTCTGCGGCACCACACCGCCGCGTGCGCCGTGGCGGCGGCGACCGGCGACCGGCACCAGCGCGCCGACGCCGAGACCGGGATCGGCCTGGCCCTGCGCGCCGACGGCCGGCCGCACCTGCAGCGGGCGCTGGCGTTGTACGAGGAGCTCGGCGTACCGGCGGCGGACCGGCTACGGGCGCTCGTCGCGGAACGCTGACACCCTCAGGTGCGCCCGTCGTCACTCACAGGTCGTCGGTGATGAGCGTGGAGAGGGTGGTCAGCTTGTCCTGCGGTAGCGGCACAGGGCCGGCCGCCGAGCCGGTGAGGGTCACGACGTAGGTGCGGTTGCCGGACCGCTTCGCGGCGGTGAGCACCCCGTCGGTGCCCTCGACGCTGTAGACGGTCTGGTTCGTCAGGGCCATCGCGAGGAGGGCGTCGTCGTTGACGGCGCCCTGCCGCACGGCGAGGTCCAGCCGCAGCCGTAGCCCGGCCGGTGCCGTGATCAGGCAGCTGTGGACGGTCACGGCGGTGGACCGCTGTGGCGCGGCTTCCTCGAGGGCCGGGCCCGGCGCGTCGAACAGCGCCGAGATCGCGGCCGGGTCGACGTAGCCGCACGCCGACCGTGCCGTGGCCGGCTCCGGCGTCGCCGGGGTGTCACCGGCCCGGAAGTTCGCGTAGCACGCCAGCACGAGCACCGGGGGCGCGAGGGCGATCAGCAGCTTCTGCCACCGGGGCCGGGCGGCGCTGCGGGCCCGCCGCTGCGCGACCCGCTCCCAGAACAGTTCGTCCATGCCGCTCGCCCTCTATCCCGTGCCCGTGCCGGCCCGACGGGCCGGCGCCACAGGCTACCCGTCGCCCTCGGCAGGCGGCGGCGGGCCGTCCAGCAGCGCGCGCAGCGCCGCGCAGTGTGCCTTGTAGGCGCGTTCGCCGGCGGGGGTCATCCGGAACGTGGTGCTGCCGCCGCGCCCGTGCCCCTCCTTCGTGGACCCGACGTAGCCGGCGGCCTCGAGGGTCGACATCTGCTTCGACAGGTCCGACTCGCTGATCTGCAGGTGGTCGCGGAGGAACCGGAACGACACCGACGGGGCGTTGGCCAGGATCGCCATCGCGGCGAGCCGTTTCGGCACGTGGATGACCGGGTCGATGCCGTCGATCATGTGAGCCGTGACCTGACCTTCGCCGCGGCGGCCGCATACCGGCGCTCGTACACGGTGAGGCCGGCGGTCACGAGCACGAACGCGACCCCGGCGGCGACGGGTGCCCCGGCCAGCCACCAGCTGAGCGCGACCACGAGCACGACGACCGGCACCGCGATCGCGTAACCGCGCCAGGCGGCAGCGATCTCGCGCGGTGGGGTGCCGCGCCCCGGCATCGGCAGCGCGCCGTGCCGCCGCCGCATCCAGGCCAGGAAGATGCCCTCCAGCGCGATCAGCGCCGTGACGATCGCCAGGGACAGGGCGGTGTCCGACCGCCACCACGACACCGCGCCGATCATGGCGGCCACCCACGCGCCGACCGCGGGGGAATACCACCACGGGGTCGGCGGATAGTCGATGTACGGCGCGGCCTCCGCCCGCTGCACGAGCGCCAGCTGCTCCCGAACCTCATCACTTTCCATACTGGAAACCATACGCGATCACTTTCCAGACCGGCAAGTACTGCACCGGTGATGCGGTACTTTGGAGCCGAAGGTTCAGTCCGGGATGAAACAAGGTGAATTGGTATGGCTTCGTTCAATGACACCGTGATCGAGAAGTTCCGCGCCAACGGTGGCGTGGTCGGCGCGCCCTGGGAGGGCAAGACCCTCGTCCTGCTGCACACGGTGGGGCGGCGGACCGGCAAACAGAACATCAACCCGCTCGTCGCCGCGCCCGTCGGCGACGACTACGTGATCTGCGGCAGCCAGGGCGGCGCGCCCACCGACCCGCAGTGGATCGCCAACCTCGAGGCCGCGTCCGGGCCGGCGACCGTGGAGCTCGGCACGGAGACGGTCAAGGCCGACTACACCGTGGTCCGGGCCGGCGACGCCGACTGGGAGCAGCTCTACGGCGCCTGGCGCGCCTACTGGCCGGCCGCCGCCGACTACGAGCAGAAGACCGACCGCAAGTTCCCCGTCGTCCGGCTCCACGTCCAGCACTGACCTGAAACGGGTCGGCGCGGGGCGGCAGGCGGGTGATGCAATGCACCGATGACCGAGGTGCGGCTGCTCACCCTCAACGCGCTCATCCGCGACGACGTGCCGGCCCGGCTGCGGGCGCTCGGCCCGGTGCTGGAGCGGTCCGGATACGACATCGTGTGCCTGCAGGAGGTGCTGCACCGCGGTAGCGCGCGGCTGCTGCGCCAGGTCACGCCCGGCTACGCGCACCGGGCCGCGACCGGCGTGACGGTGCTCGCCGGTGGCCTGATGCTGCTGTCGCGGTGGCCGATCCGCCGGCACCGGTTCGCGCGCTACCCGATGACCCGGCCGCTGCGCACCGAGCTGCTCATGCGCAAGGGCGCGCAGCTCGCCGTCGTGGAGACGCCGGCCGGCCCACTCGCGGTCGTGAACACGCACCTGTCCGCCAACCGGGACGACGACTGGTCGGAGGGTAACCGGTACACCGGCATCATCCGCGGCGAACTGGACCGTCTGGCGCGCCTGGTGGCCGGGTTCGAGCCGGCGCTGCCCGCGGTCGTCGTCGGGGACTTCAACGTGCCGCGGGACTCGCCGGTGTTCACCCGGTTCGCCGCCGCGGCCGGCCTGCGCGACGTCCTCGCCGGTGACACGTCCACGACGTTCCGGCCGACCCCGCGGTGGCCGGCGCCGCCGGCCCTCGACCAGGTCCTGATCCGCGCCGCCGCGGACCGGCCGGTGACGGTCCGGGCCCGCACCGTGCTGCAGGACGCGGTCCGCGTCGCCGACGGCCGGGAGCTGTTCCTGTCCGACCACTACGGCATCGAGGCCAACCTGTCGTTCGGGCCGCCACCGGGCTCGGCGGCGCAGGGGTAGGAATGGCCGAACGGACGAGGGGTGCCGGACCTGCCGGTACTGGATCGAGGGCGTCCTTTTTGCTATGATAGTCGTGAATGTCTCCTATCGTCGGTGCGGAACCCGCAGACCGATCGATGGGAGATGTTCGTGTGTTACGACGCTGACGCCCGCCCGCCGCGTGCTTCTGAGGCCGCCGCCGAGGTCGAGGCCGGCCCCGTCGTCCTCGAGTCCGCCGACGGCACCCGCTTCGCCGGGTTCCTGGCGACACCGGCCGTCCACCGCGGATCCGGGGTGCTCGTCCTGCCCGACAACCGTGGCCTGTCCGGCTTCTACGAGCAGCTGGCGACGCACCTCGCCCGGCACGGGCACGCCGCGCTCGCCATCGACTACTTCGGCCGCACCGCCGGGCTCGACCACGCCGCCCGCGGCGACGACTGGGGCGACCTGGCGAACCTGATGCCGCACCTGGCGAAGCTGCGCGAGGAGGAGCTGTTCGCCGACTTCACCGCCGCGCTCGACCACCTGCGCCGGACCGCGGGTTCCGTGGTGTCGCTGGGATTCTGCGTCGGCGGGCGGTTCGCGTTCCTCACCGCCGCGGCGCGCTTCGGCCTCGCCGGCGCGATCGGCCTCTACGGCATGCCCGGCGTCCTGCTCGGCCGGCCCGGGCCCACGCAGCGGGCAGCCGAGCTCGTCGCGCCGATCCTCGGCCTGTTCGGCGGGGGCGACGAGGGCATCGGCGCGGACGAGGTCGACGCGTTCGACGCGGCGCTGACCACGCACGGGGTGCCGCACGAGATCACCGTGTACCCGGGCGCACCGCACGGCTTCTTCGACGAGCAGCTGCCCGGGTTCGCCGACGCGCAGGACGACGCCTGGCGACGCATCCTCGCCTTCATCGACGAGCACGCGGCCCCGGATACAGCGCGGCGTGCAGGGCCGGGCCGAACACCCGCCGCACCTGCGCCGGCGGCAGCGCCGCGATCGACCGGACCGGCTGCAGGTAGCGGGTGAAGATCAGGCCGCCGATGACACCGACCGCGGCGGTGGCCCGCTCCGTGGCGTCCGGGCCGCCGAGAAATTCAGCGACGCGGACGCGTAGGTCACAGTCCAGGTAGTCGCGCAGCACCCGCATCGTCGCGTCGTCCAGCGCGGCGACGCGGTGCTCGGCAGGGTCGGTCGCGTCCCACAGGGCCGTGACGGCGGTCAGCAGCCGGTCGGCGAGCCCGGCCCGGTCGCCGCGCAACGCCCCGTCCAACGCCGCCGGCTCCACGCACAGCAGCTCCAGGGACTGGCCGAACAGGCCCTGCTTGGAGCCGAAGTGGTAGCTGATGAGCGCCTGGTCGACCCCGGCCGCGGCGGCGACCGCGCGGACGGTCGTGCCCCGGTAGCCATGCCGCAGGAACAGCTCACGCGCGGCCGCCGCGATCCGCGCCTTGGTGTCCGGGCGGCCGCGCGGACGGCCCCGGGATTTATTCAGCACGGTTGAATATTGCGCCGGGGAAACGGCACCGTCAAACGCATGCGAACCGTCATCTTCGGCGCCGCCGGTTCCACCGGCCGCCACCTCGTCGAGCAGGCCCTCACCGCCGGGCACGACGTCACCGCCGTCAGCCGCCGCCCCGGCACCCTCCCGCCGCGCCCGCGGCTCACCGTCGTCACCGGCGACGTCCTGGACCCCGGCACCGCCGAGCGGGCCGTCGCCGGCGCCGACGCGGTCCTGTCCACGCTCGGCACCGCGCTGACCCGGCAACCCGTCACCATGTACTCCCAGGCCGCCGCGAACATCGTCGCGGCGATGCACCGGCACGGCGTGAAACGGCTCCTGGCGGTCAGCTCCAGCGTCATGGACCCCACGTGGCGGCCGACCGGCGAACGCTTCTTCAACACCGTCATGGACCCGCTGTTCAACCGCAGGATGGGCCGCACCGTCCACGACGACATGCGCCGCATGGAGGCGCTCGTGCGCGACAGCGAGCTGGACTGGACCCTGGTCCGGCCGTCGGGGCTGTTCGACCACCCGGCCGTCACCCGGTTCACGGTCGCGCAGGACGTCGCCGACGGGCTGTTCACGGCGCGCCCGGACCTCGCCGCCAGCATGGTCGCGCACGTGGCCGACGACCGGTTCGTGCGCCGCGCGATGGCGGTCATCACGACCGACGTGCGCCCCAGCATCGTCGGCCTGATCTGGCGGGAGGCGGTGGCCGGCAACCGCAAGCAGCGGCCGGCCGCCGGGTGATCATTCGCTGGACAGGGCGGCGTGAACGGAGGAGACCGCGCTCGCGCCGTCGCCGACGGCCGAGGCCACCCGCTTGGTCGAGCCCGAGCGGAGGTCACCGATCGCGAAGACCCGGGCGGCGCTGGTCTGGAACGGCAGCCGTCCGGCGGGCAGCCGGCTGTCGGTCAGGACGAAGCCGTCGCTGTCCAGGGCCAGCCCGGAGAGCCAGCCCGACACCGGGTCGGCGCCGATGAAACAGAACACGGCGGCGCAGTCCAGCCGGAACCGGTGGCCGTTGGGACGCTCGGCGACGATCGACGTGAGGGTGTCGTTGCCGGCGAGTTCGCGGATCGTGCTGCCGGCGTGGAACCGGATCCGGGGGTGCGCCCGGATCCGGTCCGTCAGGTAGGACGACATGCGGGATTCGAGGGTGGCGCCGCGGAGGATCAGTTCCACCGTCGCGCCGCGGGCGGCAAGGGACAGGGCCGCCTGGCCGGCCGAGTTGGCGCCGCCGATGACCGCCACCGGCTGGTTGTCGTAGGTGCGGACATCCAGGTCCGTCGCCGCGTAGCGGATGCAGCCGGACTGCTCGAACGCCGCCCATCGGGGGACGTCCAGGCGGCGGTAGTGCGCCCCGGTGGCGGCGATCACCGCGCGGGTCTGGATGCGTTGGCCGTCGTCCAGCAGGACGGCCGGCCCGCCGGCGTCGGCGAGGTCGAGGCCGGCCACCGTGCACGGTGCGTGGATGCGGACGCCGAACTTGAGCGCCTGGACCATCGCCAGGCGGGTCAGGTCGTCGCCGCTGATGCCGTGCGGGAAGCCCAGGTAGTTCTCGATCCGGGCGCTCTTGGCGGCCTGCCCGCCGATCCCGCTGCGGTCCAGGAGCACGGTGGCGAGGCCCTCGGACGCCCCGTAGACGGCGGCGGCCAGCCCGGCCGGGCCGGCGCCCACGACGACGAGGTCGACCGGGCGCCGGCCGGGCCGGTAGGTGAGGCCGAGCGCCTGCGCGACCGTGCCGGGCGTCGCGTTGCGCAGCGCCGACCCGTGGACCACCGCGGCCGGCAGGTCGTTGGGTGTCAGCCCGGCCGCGGTCATCGTCGAGCGCCCGGCGGGGGAGTCCGGGTCGTGCCAGGAGTGCGGCAGGAGCATCTGGGCCGCGTACGTGCGCAGGTGCAGCGCCGGCGCGCCGTCCCGCCGGCCGACGACGACCAGGGCGCTGCCGGCCGTCGTACGGAAGACGTCACGCCGCTCCCGGAACGCGGCGAGGAGCAGGTCGGCGATGTCGTCCTGCTCGGCGAGGGCCCGGCGCAACGTCGTCGCACTGATACGGACCACGGTGCCGGCGGTGACCACCCGGGCGGTCAGGTAGACGTGCTGACCGGTCAGCAGGTTGAGCTCGCCGAGGAAGTCACCGGGACCGCCCCGGTAGATCAGCCGCGACGGCTCGACGGCTGTGACGTCCCGGACGATGTCGACGGTTGCGGTCAGGAGCAGGAAGAAGTCGTACGACTCGTCGCCGGGCACGTACAGGGCCTGGCCGGTCTCGACGTGCTCCGCGGCCCCGTACGTGGCGAGGCGGCGGAACTGCTCGTCGGTCAGCACCGGTCCGCGCGGCGCCGCCACGCCGGTCACGTGGCCAGGCCCGGGACGGGCGCCGGCTGCATCCGGGCGACGGTCGTCACGTAGAGGAGCAGGCCCGCGGCGGTCATGACGAAGCCGGCCCACACGGTGGACAGCGTGCCCCATCCGGCGTCGAGCGTGACGGCGCCGCCGATCGCGCCGAGCGCGTTGGCCAGGTTGAGCGCGGCCAGGTTGAGCGCGCCTTTCAAGGTCGGCGCGCCGGGTGCGAGCCGGGTCAGCCGGACCTGGATGGTGGGGATCGCGGCCATCATGGTGGCGCCGACGCCGAACAGGCAGGGCAGCAGGACCGCCAGGTTGGCGCCGGCGACGCCGATCAGTGTGAGGAGCAGCAGGGCGCCGCCGTACCCCCAGAGCAGACCGCTGTGCTCGTGCCGGTCGGCGACGCGCCCGCCGACATGATTGCCGACGGCCATCCCGACGCCGAAGACCGCGAGGGCGATCGGGATGAACGAGGCGTCCCGCCGCGCCGCGTCGGTGACGAACGGGCCAATGAACGTGTAGACGGCGAAGATGCTGGAGATGCCGAGCGCCGCGACGGCAACCATCAGCCAGACACCCCGCCGGCGCAGGGCGTCCAGCTCGTTGGCGATGGACCGGCCGCGCAGGTCCTCGGTCCGCGGCAGCCACGCCACCAGGGCGGCGCCGGCGAGCAGGCCGATGCCGACGACGGTCCAGTACAGGGTGCGCCAGCCGGCGTGCTGGCCGATGAGCGTGCTCAGCGGTGACCCGACGATGGCGGCGACCGTGAGCCCGCTCATCACCGTCGCGAACGCCCGGCCGCCCTTGCCCGGCCCGTACACGTATGCGGCGACGACGGCACCGGCGCCGAAGAACGCGCCCTGGACGCTGCCGGCGACGAACCGGAAGACGACGAGCAGCGCGATGTCCGGCGCCAGCGCGGACAGCACGTTGCCGAGCAGGAACAGCACGATCAGGCCGAGCAGCAGGGTGCGCCGGTTGATCCTGGCGGCGAGCAGGACGATCGCCGGCGAGCCGAGCATCACCCCGACGGCGTACGCCGTGATCGCGTGGGTCGCGACCGGGATCGACACGGACAGCTCGGCGGCGAACAGCTGAATGATGCCGTTGCTGCCGAACTCGCCCGTGCCGATCGCGAAGGTGCCCAGCGCCAACGCGAACAGCGCCAGCCGCGGGTTGCGGATCGGTGTGGTGGCGGCGGTGTGCCGCCGCTCCTCGGTGGCGCACTGGTGCTCATACGCGCGTTGATGCATGGGATCGTCCTCAGCCGGTAGGTGTCCGCGCCGGCGCGGGACGCGGGTCGGGCACGGCAGGCGGGTCCTCGGCCTCGCGGAAGCCGTGGCGGTCGTAGAAGCGTTTCAGCGGTGCCGGCGCCCACCAGTTCGCGGTCCCGAGCAGCCGCATCGTCGCCGGCACCAGCAGTGCCCGCACGATCGTGGCGTCCACCAGGACCGCGATGAGCAGGGCCACCCCGATCAGCTTGATGAACGTGATCCCGGAGATGGAGAACAGCCCGATGACGACGAGGATGAGCAGGGCGGCGCTGGTGATGATCCGGCCGCTGCGCTGCAGCCCGACCGCGACCGCGTGGGTGTTGTCGCCGGTGCGGTCGTACTCCTCACGGATCCGGGACATGAGGAAGACCTCGTAGTCCATCGACAGCCCGAAGACGACCGCGAGCACGAGGATCGGTTGGGTCGCCTCCAACGTGCCGGTGGAGGTGAAGCGCAACAGGCCCGACAGGTGGCCGTCCTGGAAGATCAGCACCAGCGCGCCGAACGACGCACCGAGCGACAGGACGTTCATCAGGATCGCCTTGACCGGCAGGATCAGCGAGCCGAAGGCGAGGAACAGCAGGACGAACGTCGCACCGATGATGATCAGCGCCATCCACGGCAGCCGGTCGGCGACGGCGTCGAGCTGGTCGGCCAGCCGGGCGGTCAGGCCGCCGACGAGCACCTCGCCGCCGGGCGGCGGCGGGACGGCGCGGATGTGGCCGACCAGCTCGCGGGTCTCCGCCGAGATCGGGTCGCTCTGATACGTGACGGTCACCCGGAACACGTCACCGGACCGGCCGGTGATGTCGGCTCCGGTCACCCCGTCGACCGCGCGCACCGCCCCGACGTACCCCTCGATGCTGGCCGGGTCCGGCGCGGTGACGATCGCCTCGATCGGCAGCTGGCTGTTCTGGACGAAGTCCCGGTCGACGGTCTCGGTGACCACGCGGCTCTCGGTGCCCGCCGGGAGCACCCGCGGGTCGATGCCGCCGAACTCGACGCGCAGGAACGGCGCACCGGCCAGCAGCAGCACCGCCAGCACCCCGACCGCGTAGAGCACGGGCCGGCGCATGATGCTGTGCGCGAGGCGATACCAGAAGCCGGCCGCGGGGTCGCGTCGCATCGCCGGCGGGCGCCGGCGCACGGACAGCGCGTCGACGTTGCGGCCGAGGACGCCGAGCAGCGCGGGCAGCACGGTCAGCGCCGAGATCATGGCCACCAGCACCGCGGACAGCCCGCCGAGTCCCATCGAGCGCAGGAACGGCATCGGGAAGATCAGCAACCCGGCCAGGGACACCGCGACGGTGACGCCGGAGATCGCCACGGTACGGCCGGCGGTCGCCATCGTGCGGGCCACCGCCTCCTCCACGCCGAAGCCACGGGCGAGCTCCTCGCGGAACCGGCCGACCATGAACAGGCCGTAGTCGATCGCCAGGCCCAGCCCGAGAATCGTCACCACGTTGATGGAGAACACCGACACGTCGGTCAGGTAGGTCATGACGCGCAGCGCGGTGAACGCGCCCATGATGGCCAGACCGCCGATCGCCAGTGGCAGGCTCGCCGCGGCCACGCTGCCGAAGACGAGCACCAGCAGCGCCAGCAGCACCGGGATGGAGATCGTCTCGGCCAGGGCGATGTCCGCCGTGACCCGGTCGCGGATGTCGCGGCTGACCGCGGTGATGCCGCCGACCTGGGTCTCGAGGCCGGGTGCGGCCAGGTCGTCCTCGATCTCCTCCAGCGCCTGCCCGCGCTCGGTCTCGTCGGCGCCGGCCAGGGTCAGCACCGCGTAGGTCGCCCGCCGGTCGTGGCTGACCAGGCCCGGGCTCTGGTTTGTGCTCCAGTAGGTGACCGTCGCGGTCACCTGCCCGTCGGGCAGCGCCGCCAGGGTGTCGGTCACGGCCCGCTGGAACGCGGGGTCGTCGACCGTCATGGTCGGGCTGCGGTAGAGGACCACGACGTTGTTGCCGGTGCGTCCCAACGTCTCCTCGGCGCGGACGACGGCACGGGAGCTTTCGCCGGCCGGGTCCTCGAACCCCTCCGTGATCAGTGCGCCGAACACCTGGGTACCCCAGCCGCCGCCGAACGCCATGAAGGCCAGCGCGGCGCCGATGATCCACCACCTGCGGCGGACCATCGTCCGCCCCCACCGCTCGAACATCGCAGTCCCCTACCCGTCGTCAGCGCGCGGCGCGCGTGATGAGCTCGGCCGTCGCGGCCGGCTGCGAGATCATCGCGACGTGCGAGGCGTTCACCTCGACGACGCGGGCCTGGGCCCGCTGCGCCATGAACCGTTGTGCCGCAACGGGAATCACCTGATCGTTGCGGGCGGCGAGGTACCAGGAGGGGACCGTGCTCCAGGCCGGCGCGCCGGACAGCTCCTCGAACACGCCCACGTGCAGCGGCCGCTGGCTCGCCTGCATCAGGGCGGCTTCCTTCTTCGGCACGTCGCCGGCGAACGCGTCCCGGAAGAGCTCCTTCTTGATGTAGGCGTCGGCGCCCGTGCTGTGCGGACGGTAGTCCAGGGCCTCCGGGGTCAGCTTGCTGCCCGGGAACCGGTACTGCAGGCCGGGCAGCGTGTCACCCGCGTCGGGGGCGAACGCCGCCACGTACACCAGGGCGGTGACGTTCGCGTTGCCGGTCGCGGCGTTCGTGATGACCATGCCGCCGTAGGAGTGCGCGGCGAGCACCAGCGGGCCGCCGAGGGTGGCGAGGACACTGGCGAGGTAGGCGGCGTCGGCGGCGACGCCGCGCAGCGGGATCGCCGGGGCGATGACCGGGTAGCCGTCGTTGAGGAGCCGGGCGGCCACGCCGTTCCAGCCGGACGCGTCAGCGAAGGCGCCGTGCACGAGCACCACCGTGGGTTTCGGTTTTCCGCCGGGCCGGGTGTGGGCCTGCGCCGCCGAGACCCCGGTCAGGGCACCGGTGGCCACCGCGGCGGAGCCTGCCAGCAGCGTTCTGCGAGTCGTCGTCATTGAGGTAACCCTTTCCAAACGTGTTGGTTGCAGTGTTGGTTGCAGCCGTGAATTGCGGTCAGCGTAGAAACGCGCACTTGACGAGCGCTGAATGACGACGGACGCCCGATTCACAAACAGTTCCGTCGCCGTCAAGCGCGCCGACCTAGCGTGCGGGCATGACATCGATGAAGAGCGAAACTGCCAGGAAGTGGGGCCTGCGGGTCCATGTGCTCTGTTACGTGGTGGCCAACGTGGTGCAGGTGATCGTGTGGTGGTTGTTCGACTCGGACCACCATTTCTGGCCGGTGTGGTCGATCGTGGCCTGGGGCATCGGGCTGGCGTTCCACGTCTGGGGCGTCTCGCCGTCCAAGGTCAGCCACCGGTACTGATCCGGTGTCCTTCCTTCTGGAGTTCGTGCGCGACCCCCTGACGGTCGGCGCGATCGCACCGAGCGGTGCCGCGCTGGCCAGGGTGGCGACGGCCGCGGTGCCCCGGACCGGTTCCCCCGTCGTGGTGGAGCTGGGCCCGGGCACCGGGGCCTTCACCCACGCCATCCAGCGCCGTCTCGCCGGACGTGGCCTGCACATCGCGGTGGAGGTCAACCCGCGCTTCGCGCGGCACCTGGACGCCCTGCATCCGGGGGTCGACGTGGTGATCGCGGACGCGACCGACCTCGCGGCGGTGCTGGCGCAGCGCGGGATCAGCCAGGCCGACGTCGTGGTCAGCGGCCTGCCGTGGGCCGCGTTCGCCGAGCACCGTCAGCGCGACGTGCTGTCCGCGGTGGTCGCCGCGCTGCCGCCGCACGGCGTGTTCACCACGTTCGCCTACCTGCATTCGCGGTGGCTCCCACCCGCGCGGCGGCTGCTCATGTCCCTGCGGTCACGGTTCGACGAGGTCGTCGTCAGCCGCACCGAGTGGGCCAACGTCCCGCCCGCGCTGGTGTACTACTGCCGCCGTCCCATCACCTGAGTTCAGCGAGGAACTGCTCGGCGCGGCGGGCGAAGAGGTGGGTCGCCCGCCCGGCGGACCAGGCGCGGGCGTCCTCCGCGGCGGCCCGGACGGCGTCGACGGGCGCCCCGCCGGCGTGCAGCACGCGCGCCCGCAGCAGCCGGATGAGCCCCTCGGCGTAGCGCTGGCCGTGGGCCTCCAGGGCCCGCTCCGCGCGGTCGAGGGCGGTGCGGGCCGCGTCCGGCCTGCCGGCGGCCAGCCACATCTCGGCGATCAGCCCGTTGTGGTACGCGATGCCCCACCGGGGCGGGTCGGTGAGCGTCGCGGCCAGGAGCTGCTCGGCCTCCACCGTGGTGGCGGCCGGGTCGTCGCCGGTGAGGGCACGGGCCCAGAACCAGTTCAGCCGCACGTAGTGCTCCTGCTGGACGGCACTGCGGCCGGTGCCCATAGCCATCCATCGTTCGATCGTGCGTAGCACCCAGTCCGCGTCACCGGCCATGGAGGCGATGATGGTGATGTAGTAGGCCCAGGTCGCGACCCCGTACGGGTCGGTGGGCCCGTTCCACTCGTCGATCATGGTGCCCGCCGTCTCGACGTCACCGTGCATCGCGGTCACGACGGCCCGCCATCCTGGCCACTCGCCGGAGACGTCCTGCCGGACCGTCGTCTCGCTCCGCGGGGAGACGTCACCGTGCAGCAGGGCGGGGTCGTTGTCGATGAAGTACCGGTACGCCTCGCCGATGTTGCCGATGTCCCACTGGTGCAGACCCCAGGCCTGCCGGCCGTACACGCGCAGGATCGGGTTGCCGGACGCCTCGCCCTGCTCATACAGCCGCCGGACCAGATGCGCGCGGTCCGGCTCGAGGAAGGTGTAGGCCCCGAACAGCCGGGCGAAGAGCAGGCCGGCGGCCTCGACGTCCCGGCCGAGCTGACGGGCCAGCAATTCGGCCCGCTCCAGCAGGTCGAAGGTGGTGCCGCCGAACCCGGCCTGCCGGCGCGGGGCGATGGCGAGCAGCGCGAGCGCGGACAGCTCCAGCTCCGGCAGCCCGGCCGTCCGTGCGATCTGCGCGGCCGTTTCCAGGTGCCGGTCGGCGGCCGCGAACGCGAGCTTGCGCGTCGCGCGCCGGCCGGCGCGCTTGAGCGCCTCCACGGTGCGTACCGGGTCGGCGAGCGGGCCGGCGGCCCACAGGTGGTAGGCGAGGCGCTCGGGGACGGAGTCGTCGTCCGCGAGGTCTTCCCCGAGCGCGTCCGCGACGCGCAGGTGCAGCCGGCTCACCCGCTGCGGCGCCGTCGTCTCGGTGACGGACTCGCGCACCAGGTCGTGCGCGAACCGCAGCGAGAACGGGTCCTCGGGCCTGGTTTCGAGCAGGCCGAGCGCGTGCAGGGGTTCGAGGCGTTCGAGACAGCCTGCGACGTCCGCCTCGGCGACGCGGGCGAGCAGGCCGAGGTGGACGTCGCGGCCGATGAGCGCGGCGATCTGCAGCAGGTCGCGGGCGCTGTCGTCGAGGCCGGCCATCCGGCCGCGGACGACGTCCCGCACTCCCGCCGGCACCCCCGCCTGCACCCCAGCCCCGCCCTCGGCGAGGGCACCGCGGTCGCTGAGGAACCGGGACAGTTCCCGGACGTAGAACGGGTTGCCGGCGGTGCGGTCGTGGATGGTGCGGGCGGTGTCGGCGCCGGGCTCGTGGCCGGCTTCGCGGCGGATGAGCTCGGTGACGTCGGCCAGGCCGAGCGGGCCGAGCCGGATCCGGCGGTGGATGGGCAGCCGGCTGGCGTCGGCCAGCACCCGCGACAGGTCGGAGCCGGGAGTGGGCGCGCGGTCCCGGAGGGCGCCGATGACCGCGGTGCCGACCGGCAGCCGGCCCGCCAAGTGGCCGAACAGCTGGAGCGAGGCGGTGTCGCCCCATTGCAGATCGTCCAGGACGAGCAGCACCGGCTGTTCCGCCGCGGCCTGCCCGACGACGGTGACGACCTGCTCGAACAGGCGGAACTGGGCGCGGCCGCCGGCCACCACCGGCCCGCCGTCGTCGTGCCGCGATTCGAGGAGGCCGCCGAGCTCGCTGGCCAGCCACTTCTCGCGCGCCGGCGCCGGGAGGCTGTCGAGGACGGCGGTGAGCGCCTGCTCCCACGGCCACATCGCGGGCGTACCGTCGCCTTCCAGGCACGAAGCCCACACGACGCGCGCACCGCGCCGGCCCGCCTCGGCCGCGGCCTCCTCCACCAGGCGGGTCTTGCCCACGCCCGGTTCGCCCTCGACGATGACGAGCCCCGTGCCGCCGGTCAGCGCCGCCTGCACGGCCTGCCGCAGGGCGGCGAGTTCTTCTCCCCGGCCGACCAGACCGGTCCGTTGCTTCGGTACGGCGTCGCCGCCGCCTGCCTCGAACGGCGACGTGGGGGTCTGTGTCAGCACCCGCAGGTATGCCGCCTGCAGGGCCGGGCCGGGGTCGATGCCGAGCTCGTCGGCCAGCCGGTCCCGGAACGTGCGGAACGCCGACAGTGCTTCGGCCTGGCGCCCGGCGGCGCCGAGCGTGGCGATGAAGCCGGCCTGCACGGGTTCGTGGAACGGCGCGGTCTTCGTGGCCAGTTGCAGCGCCGGCAGCACCAGCTCCGGCCGGCCCAGCGACACGGCCAGGTCGGCCGCGGTCGTGCAGGCGGCACGGAACTCGTCGTCGAGCGCGGCGAAGACGGCCATCGCGGCCGTTTCGTGGGTGAACCCGTCGACCACGGGGCCCTGCCAGAGGCCGAGCGCGTCGACGTAGTGCTCGAGCGCCCGTTCGTGCTGACCCTGCGCCAGCGCCGCCTCGGCGGCCTCGACGAGCTCCCGGAAGGCGAGCAGGTCCAGCGTGCCCGGGCCGGCGCTGAACAGGTACGCGTTGCCGCGGCGTTGCAGGTACGCGCCGGTTTCCCGGGCCGGGACGTCGGGTTCGAGCAGGCGCCGCAGGGCTCCGATGTACTTCTGGATCACGTTGAGCGCACTCGTCGGCGCGTCCTCGCCCCAGATGAGGCCGATCAGCTCGCTCGTCGTGACCGGGTGGCCCACCCGGGCCAGCAGCAGGGCCAGCAGATACGCCTGCTGCCGGGGTCCGACGTCCAGCTCGGCGCCGTCGCGCCACACCCGCAACGGACCGAGCATCCGCAGGCGCAGGCCGTCGTTGCCGGCGTTCATCCGGACTCGACCGTGCCCGGTCCGCCGGAAACGGCCTGCAGCACCTGGCGACGGGTGACCAGCAGGCCGAACCCGAACGCCGCGAAGTGCATGAGGATGCCGTACACCACGCCGGGGACGGCCATCTCGGCACTGTTCAGCAGCGCCGGGCTCAGCGCGACCGTCACGGCGATCGCGGTGTTGTGGACGCCGATCTCGAACCCGGAGGCGATGGCCGCGCGGTGGTCGACGCCCGCGAGCCGCGGCGCGCAGTAACCGATCAGCAGGCTGACGAGGTTGAAGGTCACCGCGGCTCCGCCGACCGAGACCAGGTAGTCCGCGACGTTGGCCCGCTCCGCGTACACCACGAGGGAGATGACCGCGACCAGGACCACCACCGACAGCATCCGGACCGGGCGGTTGAGCCGCTGCGCGACCTCGGGCGCTCGCGCGCGCACGAGCATGCCGATCGCGACCGGCACGAGCACCATCAGGAACACCTGCAGCACCTTGCCGAACTGCAGCCCGAGGGCGCCCCGGTCGGGCAGGAAGTACGCGGCCGACAGGTTCACCACGATCGGCAGCGTGAACACGATCAGCGCCGTGTTGACCGCGGTGAGCGTGACGTTCAACGCGACGTGCCCACCGAACAGGTGGCTGTACAGATTCGCGGTGGGGCCACCCGGCGACGCCGCGACCAGCATCAGCCCGACCGCCAGCTCCGACGGCAGCCGGAACGCGAGCACCAGGCCGAAGCAGATCACGGGGAGCAGCACGAGCTGGCACACCAGGACCACCACGACCGCCCGCGAATGCCGGCCGACCCGCCGGAAGTCCTCGACCGTCAGGCTGAGACCCAACCCGAGCATCACGACAAAAAGGGCAACGGGCAGACTGGCAGAGATCAACGCGGAGCCCACGCTGCATTTTTGTCCGGTACGCCACGCCCGGTCAAGGGCCGTCGCGGGCCCGTCGGGCCGCCTCGACCGGCCGCGCGACGCGCTCTCAGTCGCGCGTTCTCAGTCGGCGGACGCCGGTTCGGCGCGTCGGGGCGTGAAGAAGCGGACGATGTCTTCCGCCGCGGTGGGGGACAGCATCATCGTCTGGACCCGTTCGGACATTTCGGCGATCGGGTGGATCCTGGTGAACATCGCCTCCTCGTACGCCCGGATCGCCGAGTCCGGATCGGCGGGGTTGGCGGCGAGGTGGCCGGCGAGTTCGGCGGCGTCGAGCATGGCCTGGTTGGCGCCCTCGCCGACCGGCGGCATGAGGTGCGCGGCGTCGCCGAGGAGGGTGACGCCCGGCCGGCCGGTCCAGTGCGTGCCGGTGGGCATCGCCTCGATCAGGCGCGGCGCCGGCGCGCCGTCGCCGGCCTCGATGAGCGCGGTGAGCCGTGGGTCCCAGGCACCGAACAGGTCCAGCAGCCCGCGCTTGCTGCGGTATGTGTCGACGGAGCGGTCTTCCGCGCGCAGTGAGATCCCGACCCGCAGGCTGCCGTCGCCGAGGCGCTGCGCCGCCAGGATCTGGCGCACGCCGATGCACCACAGGTTTCCCGGGCCGACCAGCTCGGCGAGCTCGGGGTGGCGCCGGTCGACGTCCTCGATGCCCAGCTCCACGAGGATGGCCACAGCGGACAGCTCGACGTCGGTCAGCAGCGGCCGGACGACCGAGCGCGCGCCGTCCGCGCCGACGAGGATGTCGCAGCCGGTCCGCCGGCCGTCGTGGAACGTCAGTTCCCAGCCCCCGCCGGGTCGCGGGGTGGCCGCGGCAAGCCGGTGCCGCCAGGCGACCGTGTCGCCGGGGAGGGAGTCGAGCAGCAGGTCACGCAGTGCGCTGCGGTCGATCTCGGGACGTCCGGAGAACGAGCCGGGTTGCGGCCGATGGTGCACCAGGGTCCGTCCGGACGGGTCGAGGATGCGATGTTCCTCGCCCTCGGGCCGCGCCTGCGACTGGAACCGGGCGGCGAGACCGGCCGCGGCCAGGGCCTGCTGCCCGGACTCCGGGTGCAGGTCGAGCGAGCCGCCCTGTGGCCGCGCGGATCGGCTCGCCTCGCGCTCGTACACCACCGCGTCGATGCCGTGCCGGTGCAGGATCCGGGCCAGCGTCAGCCCGCCGAGGCCGCCGCCGGCAATCGCGATTCGCATGCTCACTCCCGTTACCGTACACTGTATTTGTGGATACACCGTACGGTAGCGAACCGCTGCCCGTTTGGGAACGGCCCGAACCCCAGCCGCGGGCGGCGCCGGTGCCGTTGAGCCGCGAGAAGATCGCCGCCACCGCGATCCGGCTGGCCGACGCGCACGGCCTCGACGGCCTGTCGGTCCGCAAGATCGCCAAGGAGCTCGGCGTCGCCCCGATGCGGCTCTACGACTACGTGCTCAACCGCTCCGAACTGCTCGATCTGATGGTCGACGTCGTCTACGCCCGGATCGCCGAGGTCGGCCGGCACCCCACGTGGCGCGCCACGGTGCTGGCCATCGCCCACGCGACCCGTGACGCCGCCCTCGCTCACGAGTGGTTTGCCGACCTGCTCGGCGGAAGGCCACACCTGGGACCGCACGCGCTCGCCGTGGGCGAGGCGACCGCGGCAGCGCTGAGCCAGGCACCCGGCGTGCACGGCATCGACGATCTCCAGCGGGCCGTGGGCGCCCTCAACGCCTTCATCATCGGATCGATCCGCCGAGAGGTCACCGAGCGGCGCACCGCCCGTTCCACCGGCACCGACGAGGCCGCCTGGCAGGCCGCCCTCGGTCCCTATCTCACCCGCATGCTGCAGACCGGCAGGTATCCCACCATCGCCCGGCTCGTCATCGACGGCGCTCACCTCAACGCCGAGGAAACCTTCGACCACAACCTGACCACCGTCCTGGACGGCATCACCGGCCACCCCCACACGTGACCGTGACCGCGCTCGTCCCAACGGGGTACGGTCGCAGCGATCGGATCTTCGGGGGAGCGCATCCGTCGCTCGGCCCAGGGCTACGGAGGGCGAGGCAATGACCACGCTGTATGAATTCGCCGGCGGAGACGAGGCGCTGCACCGCCTGGAAGAACTGTTCTACACCAAGGTGCTCGAGGACCCCGTGCTGCGCAGCGTGTTCCCCGCTCGCCGGCCGAACCATGTCGAGCACCTCACGTGGTTCACCGCCGAGTCCTTCGGCGGCCCGGACAGGTTCACCACCGGCCCGGGATTCCAGTACCTGATCGACGTCCACCGCCACCTGAAGATCACCGACGAGCAGCGGGAACGGTTCGTCGTCCTCTACCTCGAAGCGATCGATGAAGCCGGCCTACCGGACGATGACGCCTTCCGCACGGCCGTGCGCGAGCACCTCGAGTTCGGCGCCCACGTGGCCCAGCAGAACTCACATGCCGAGACCGATGACCAGCTGCACCCGATCCGTGAGGTCCCCGCCTGGACCTGGCCGCGCCAGTCCGAGACCTGACCGGTGGGTGCGGAATCGGATCGACAGGGCACGGGAGCGCCTGTCATGATCGGCCGGTGACCGCCAACGTTGCCGCCGCGACCTGGTCGCTGCACGGAACGGCGCTCGGCGAGACGTGGTTCTTCCGGCCGCCGAGGTGCTGACGGCCATCGGTGACGGCGAGGCGTGGCAGGCGGTCACCGCCGCCCAGTTCGCCGGTCAGGGCTCGTGGGGCAACGGCGCCGCGATGCGCGTCGCCCCGCTCGGCGCGTGGTTCGCCGACGACCTCGACCGGGTCGTCGAGCAGGCGGCCCTGTCCGCGGCGGTCACGCACGCGCATCCCGAGGCGACCGCCGGCGCCGTCGCGGTGGGCGTCGCCGCCGCGCTGACGGTGCGGCAGGTGCCGGCAGAGGATCTGCTGCCGCAGGTGGCCGCCCGCACGCCGGACAGCGAGGTCGCCGCTCGGCTCCGCCGGCTGTCCCGCCGGCCGTTTTCCCGGCAACCGCAGTGGATCGCCGGCGAGGTCGGCTGCGGGGCACTCATCTCCGCCCTCGACACCGTGCCGTACGCGATCTGGTGCGCCGCCCGGCACCTGGACAGCCTCGTCGAGGCGCTGTGGGCGACCGTCAGCGCCGGCGGCGACATGGACACCACCTGCGCCATCGTCGGCGGCATCGTCGCCGCCCGCACCGGCCTGGACGCGGTGCCCGGCGAGTGGGTCGACGCCCGCGAACCGCTCCCAGCCGGGTAGCGACCGACCGCGGTCGATCCCGATGACGACGGGTCGCCCCGGCTAGACTGCCGGATCCAGCAGGGAACGGCGATGCCAACGGGGGCGGCGATGAGCAACGACGATCGGATCGACCGGGCCAGGAAGGTCTACCGGCAGGCGGTGTACGGCGGCGACACCAGCGCACTGGCCGAGGCCGAGCGGGGGCTGGACGCGGTCGAGGCCGATGCGGCGCTGGCACGTGGGCTGATCCTGCACGCCCGGTTCCAGAACGCGCCCGCCGACGCCGGTTCGCCGCCCGCCGAGGACCCCGCTGAACTGCCGTTGTTCGAGCGCGCCCTTGAGCTGTACCAGGCGCTGGGCGACCCGCGCGGCGAGGCCGAGGCACTGTTCTGGATCGGCTGCCTCCACCAGTTCATCCGGCGCGACGACGAGACCGCGGTGCCGTTCCTGGAGCGGTCCTGCCAACTGGCGGCGCAGACCGGCGACCGGCCGACCCGGTCCGAGGCGCTGCGGCACCTGGGCATCGCGGCCCACAAGGCCGGCCGGCTGGACGAGGCGCGCGAGCACCTGGAGGAGTCGTCCCGGCTGCGCCGCGAGTTCGGCGCCCTGCCGGGCGTGGCCTCCAACATGATCGGCCTGGCCTACATCGCCGCCGCCCAGGACCGCCGCGCGGACGCGCTCGCCACCCTCGACGAGGCGCACGCCATCGCCCACGCGCACGACGCCCACGCCATCGTGCGGCACATCGAGCAGGCGAGGACGCAGCTCTGAGCCTGCGGCCGTCGTACGATGCGTCGTGTACCTGCCGGGATTCTCGGACCTGTTTCAGCCTCCGCTGGAGCCGGCCGGCATGACGCCCATGCGGGGCTTCCCTGGGAGATGCTGCCGGAGGACCCGGAGCACCTGCTGATCGCGCTCCCGGCCGTCGGGGACCAGGACCCACCCACCCGCGTGCGCCGCGCGGTCGTACGGTCGCTGCGGGCCGTTGGCGCCACCCACGGCATCACCAAGCTGGCCGACGACCTCCTGCAGCACCGCGCGTGCATTCTCCTGCAGTAGCGCGACATCCGCGGCGCCGCCGGCGCACCTCGGTGAGGTGGAGCAGCCCGCTTGTGACGCGGTCAGGTGAAGGAGTCGAGGGCTTCGCGGATCAGGGTCCGCATGGTGTCGCTGCCGGTGTGGCCGGAGTCCTCGACGATCGTGAGGGTGGCGTCCGGCCAGCGTTCCGCGAGGTGCCAGGCCGTCTCCAAAGGGCTGCTGATGTCGAAGCGGCCGTGGAGCAGTACACCTCGGATGCCGGCGAGCCGTCCCGCCTCGCGGAGCAGGATGCCTTCCTCCAGCCACGCCGCGTGGGCGAAATAGTGGGTGCAGATGCGGACCATGGCGAGCTTCGCGTCGTCGGGGCGGCCGCGGTACGCGTCGGGCACGCCGTTCGGTTCGAGCGACACCGCGGTGTCCTCCCAGGTGCACCAGGCGTCGGCGGTCGCAGCACGCACGGCGGGGTCGGGGGAGTTCATCAGCCGGGCGTAGGCGGCGACCAGGTCGCCGTCGAACGGCGCGGCGAAGTCGCGGAACGCGGCCCACTGCGCGGGGAAGAACCGGCCGATGCCCTCGTAGAGCCAGGAGATCTCGCGGCGGCGGGTGGACGTCACGCCGTCGATGACGATGCCGGCCACGCGGTGCGGGTGACGTTCGGCGTAGGCGAGGATCAGCGTCGAGCCCCATGAGCCGCCGAACAGCAGCCACCGGTCGATGCCGAGGTGCTCGCGGAGTCGCTCCATGTCGGCGATGAGGTGTTCGGTGGTGTTGTGCCGCAGGTCCGCGTCCAGCCTCGACGCGTGCGGGGTGCTGCGGCCGCAGTTGCGCTGGTCAAACTGCACGATCCGGTAGCGGTCCGGGTTGAAGTAGCGGCGGGTGCGTGGGGTGCAGCCGGAGCCGGGGCCGCCGTGCACGACCACGGCGGGCAGGCCGGTGGGGTTGCCGGCGACGTCCCAGTGCACGAGGTTGCCGTCGCCGACGTCGAGCATGCCCTCGTCGTGCGGGTCGATGAGCGGGTACATGCCGAGCAGAATACAACAGCGCTGTTATATTAGTGCTGTGACATTCCTCGGCAGCCGGCTGCGGCACCTGCTCGAACTGCTCGACGGCGACGTCGCCGCGGTCTACGGCGACCTCGGCCTGCCCGAGATCCGGCCCAGGTTCGCGCCGGTCGTGCGCGTCCTCGCGCAACAGGGCCCGCGCACGATCCGGGACCTGGCCGCGGCGATCGGGGTGACCCACTCCGCGGCCAGCCAGACCGTCGCGGAGATGACCCGCCAGGACCTCGTCCGCCTCGAGCCCGGTGCCGACGCCCGGCAGCGCATCGTGCACCTCACCGACCGGGCCGCGCGGCTGCTCCCGGTCATCGAGGCGGAGATGGCGGCCACCGTCGCCGCCGCCGAGGGGCTCGACGCGGAGCTGCCGTATCCGTTGAGCCGCCTCGTCGAGGAGGCCATTGCCACCCTCGAACACCGCCCGATGCGCGATCGGATCGGCGCTGTGGTGGTAGGCAAGGAGATGTGACAGCCGACTACCCGAAGATGATCGTGCCGGTCGACCACACCGAACCGGTGCCGCGCCGGGTGCGGGCCGTGCTCAACGGCCGGACCGTCCTGGACACCACCCGCGCCGTGTACCTGTGGGAGTGGCCGAGCTACCCGCAGTACTACATCCCGGCCGACGACCTCGACCCGGCCGCGGTCGTCGACGAGGACCACGTACAGCAGCTCAAACGGGGCAGCGCCCGCCGCATCGGGCTGCGGGTCGGGGACCAGGACCGCCCCGCCGCCGGCCGGATCTACACCGACGGCCCGGTCGAGGGCCTCGCCCGCCTCGAATGGGACTCCCTCGACGCGTGGTACGAGGAGGACGAGCAGGTGTTCGTCCACCCGCGTAACCCGTACAGCCGCGTCGACGCGCTGCGCTCCACCCGTACCGTGCGGATCTCCGTCGACGGCGTGGTCCTCGCCGAGTCGTCCTCGCCGGTGCTGGTCTTCGAGACCGGTCTGCCGACGCGGTATTACCTCAACCGGACCGACGTCGACTTCACTCACCTGGTGGCGTCACCCACGCGGACCTCGTGCCCGTACAAGGGGCGCACCACCGGCTACTGGTCCGTGCGGGCCGGCGAGACCGTGCACGAGGACCTCGCGTGGGCCTACGACTTCCCGACCGCGGCGCTGCTGCCGATCGCGGGCCTGATCAGCTTCTACAACGAGAAGGTCGACGTGCACCTGGACGGCCGGCTGCTCGACCGCCCGGTGACGCCGTTCTCGTAGCGGCGGTCAGCTGGCGGCCGCGGCCTGCGCCTGCCACATGGTGACGAGGACCCCGAGGACGAACACCTGCACGGGCAGCGGCACGCCGGGAAGGTCGACGGCGACGTCGCTGCCCCACATGCTGGTCCTGCGCACCGAGCCGACCTTCCGGCCGTCCGAATACAGGTCCTGCGCGTGGCCCCACGCCGAGGCCCGCTGGAACTGATACGTCACCGCGCCGGCGGTCACGGTCCACCGCTTGCGGCCGACCCGGTCCGCGGCGGCGACGACACCACCGGCCTTGTCCAGCATGGAGAAGCGGCTGCCCCACGCGTTGCCACGGACCTGAAACGCCTGCCCCGCCACGTTGAGGTCACCGCCGCTGCGCCACAGCGACCCGTCCCAGTTCGCGACCAGGTGACCGTCCTGGCTCACCTCGTACCGCGTCCGCCAGACACTTGTCCGCTTCGCGACCAACATGCCCCGACGGTAGCCCCGCCTGGCAATGTTGCGTCGATTTGCGGTGGTCGCGCCCGCACGGGGTACCAGGCAGGGGTGACGAAACGTGTGGTCGTGACCGGTGCCTCCGGGTTCATCGGGTCGCATCTGGCCAGTGCCCTGACCGACGAGGGCTACGAGGTGCGGGCGATGACCCGCCACCCCGACCGCTACGACGGGGCGGGCACGCCCGTGCAGGGCGACGTGTTCGACCCCGACAGCATCGCCAAGGCCCTGCACGGCGCCGACGCGGCCTACTACCTGGTGCACTCCCTGGACTCCGACGACTTTGAGGCCAAGGACGCCGCGGCCGCCCGCACGTTCGCCGCGGCCGCCGCCGACGCGGGGCTGGAACGCATCGTCTACCTCGGCGGGCTCGGCGCCGACGACGGCGAACTGTCCGCGCACCTGCGCTCCCGCCGCACCGTCGAACGCATCCTGCGGGAAGGCCCGGTGCCGGTCACCGCGCTGCGGGCCGCGGTCGTCATCGGCGCCGGCGGCATCAGCTGGGAGATCACCCGGCAGCTCGTCGAGAAGCTGCCGGCGATGCTCACCCCACGGTGGGTGGAAACCCGCACCCAGCCGATCGCCCTGCCCGACGTGATCCGTTATCTGGTCGGGGTCCTCGAACCCGTCGAGGCCCGTGGCAGGGTCTTCGAGATCGGCGGGCCCGAGGTGCTGCGCTACATCGACATGCTGACGCGGGCGGCGGCGGTACAGGGGGAGACACTGACCAATGTGACCGTCCCGCTGCTCACCCCACGCCTGTCGTCGTCGTGGCTGGCCCTCGTCACCGACGTCGACCTGACCACCGCGCGTAACCTCGTCGACTCGCTCAGCACCGAAGTCGTCGTCCACGACCACAGCATCGAGACCGTCGTGCCCGGCCCGACGATCGGCTACGACGACGCGGTCCGGCTGGCCCTGCGGCAATGAGGTGTCTGCTCGGCTCGGCGTTCATCGACCGGGTGCCCCGCGACCACACCCAGTCCGCCAGCGCGTTCCGGCGGCGCCGGATCGTGGCCGCGGTGACCCTGGTCGTCGGCGCAGTGCTGCTCGGGGTGTCGCTGTCGATCCGGCCCGGCGACGCGCTGTTCTATCCGATGACTCTCGCGGTCGCCGCCACCTGGGTCGCTGGGGCGCTGCTGTCCGGGCCGCTGCACCTCGGGCGCATCCCGTTCCGCGGCACCCTGCGCCGCCCCGTCGCCACCCCGATCATCACCGGCCTGCTCGCCGGCGCGGTCTTCGTCGCCGGTGCCCTGATCGTGCGGGAGATCCCGCCGCTGCGCGCCTACACCGACGACGTGCTCGACCACGCCCGCTACGGCTCGATCGTCCTCATCACGATCGTCACCCTCGCCAACGGCGCCGCCGAGGAGCTCTTCTTCCGGGGTGCCCTGTTCGCCGCCATCGGGCGGAGGCTGCCGGTGACCATCTCCACCGCCGTCTACGCCATCGTCACCGTCGCCACCGGCAACCCGATGCTCGTCTTCGCCGCCGTGCTCCTCGGCGTGATCCTGGGCCTGCAACGCCGCGCGTCCGGCGGCGTCCTCGCCCCGGTCCTCACCCACGTCACCTGGTCCACGGTCATGCTGTTCGCCCTGCCCCCGCTGATCGCGAACTGACCTGCCTGGGCCTTCCGGGCCGGCCCGCCACCGCGTCCGGGTGCCTCACATGCGGGCGCGCAGGACGTCGAACTCGCAGCCCGGTGAGGACGGGTCGAAGCCGTGCTCGACCAGCCAGCGGACGGCCAGCAGGCTCCGCAGCGACCACCAGGCGTGGACGACGTCGACGTCGACGTCGGTGCCGTAGCCGGCCAGGACGTCGTCGAGGTGCTCCTCGTGTCCGAGGGTCAGGCTGGCGAGGTCATACAGGCCGTCGCCCTGGCACGCCTCGGACCAGTCGATCACGCCGGTGACCTCGTCACCTTCGACGAACACGTGGGTGATCTGCAGGTCGCCGTGGGCGAACACCGGTGGCCGCGGCTTCAGCGCGGCCACGGCGATCTGACGGTTGCGCGTGACCAGGTCGGCGGGAAGGACGCTGTTCGTGACGAGCCACTCGCATTCGCGTTCGAGGTCGGCTGCGACGGTGTCGAGGCTCCTGCCGGGCCATGGCGGCAGCGGCGCGTCGTGCAGCTTCCGCACCGCCGCGCCGGCCGCTGCCCACGCCGCCGGCGACGCGGGCGACGGCTCGCCGAGGCGGCCCAGCGCCGTGCCCCGGACCGCGGCGATCGCGAGCACGGGCGGCTTGCGCCACAGGACCTCCGGCGTCGGGATCGGGGCCAGTGCCATCGCCTCGACCTCGACGTCGATGCGCGCCTGATCCGCGTCGATCTTCAGGAACACGTCGCCGACGCGGAGCGTCGCGCGCTCGTCATGGGCGACGACGACCTCGACCTTGTCCACGCCGGCCAGTATCGCGGAGACGATCACCGGCGTCACCCGGTTTGTCCTCGCCTGGCTTTCTGGCGCCTGGCTTTCTGGCACCTGGCTTTCTGGCGCCTGGCTTTCTCGCGCCCGGCTTTCTCGCGCCCGGCACAGCGCGGGGCGGTCAGTGACCGAATGCGTCGGAGTCGGCGCCGGCGGCGTCACCCTGGTCCAACGCGCTGAGCGAGGCCACCTCGTCGGCGGACAGGGAGAAGTCGAAGACGTCGAGGTTCTGCCCGAGCCGGACCGGGTCACTGGACTTGGGCACGGCGGTCAGCCCGAGCTCCAGGTGCCACCGGAGCACGACCTGCGCCGGGGTCCGGCCGTGCCGCTCGGCCAGTTCGACGACGGCCGGCGCGCGCAGGACGTCGTTGCGCTGCCCGCCGATCGGCGACCACGACTGGGTGACGATCCCGTGCCGGGCGTGGTAGGCGCGGGCGGACTCGCGGGTCACGGTCGGGCTGAGCTGGATCTGGTTGACGTCGGGCACGACACCCGTCTCGGCGATGATGCGCTCCAGGTGGGCGGGCTTGAAGTTCGACGTGCCGATCGCGCGCACGCGGCCGCCTTCGAGCAGCCGGACCAGGCCCTGCCAGGCCTGCACGTACCGGTCCTGCTGCGGGTTGGGCCAGTGGACGAGCAGCAGGTCGACGTAGTCGAGGCCGAGCCGGTCGGCGCTGCGCTCGCACGCCTCGGCGGCCAGTTCGACCCCGTGCCAGCGTTTGTTGAACTTGGTCGTGACGAACAACTCGTCGCGCGGCACCCCGGAGGCTTTGAGCCCGCGGCCGACGCCGCGCTCGTTGCCGTAGTTCTCCGCGGTGTCCACGAGCCGGTAGCCCAACTCGATCGCGGTGGCGACGGCCGCCTCGGCCGCATCATCGTCCATCGGCGACGTGCCCAGCCCGAGGCGGGGCATCTCGGCACCGTGCAGCAGCGTGACTGTGGGCGCAGGAGTCAAGGTCATGGCTCCATCCAACCCCACCGCGGCGACGCCCTCCTCCGGCGGGTCGGCGGCGCGACCTGTGGACCGCGCACGGTCACACCCGAATCCCTCCTTCTACACCGCTGCCCCACCCGGCGCAACGGCGCGCCGGGAGCACCCGAAGCATCGCGCCGAGACACGCTGGCCACCCCTCCGGACACACCGGTACCGGCGCCGAAACTTTCAGACCGCCGCGGCGGATCCGGGCCCGCCAGGACCGTCGCGCCGAGGTGAAACACCTGGTCAGACCGGCTTTCGGCTTTCGAAATTCATTGACGCCGGAGTGCTGCCGAACAACACTGCGGCCATCGACGAGAGTCGACCTCGATGCTCGAAAGGACGCAGGCATGAACGACGTTCCCGCACATTCCACGCGCCGCGGGCGCCGCCGCGGAAGGCTGCTCATCGCCGGCGCCTGCGCCGTTGTGATCGCCGCGGCCTCGGCCGCCCTGACCGGCACGGCGCACGCCGAGGCCGACCGGACCGTCACCTCGAACACGACCGGCACCCACAACGGCTACTTCTTCTCGTACTGGAAGGACAACGGCAACGTCAACATGACGCTGGGCAACGCCGGCTCGTACAGCGTCCAGTGGAACAACATCAACAACACCGTCGTCGGCAAGGGCTGGAAGCCCGGCTCCAGCCACACGGTGAACTACTCCGGCACGTTCAGCGTCAACGGCAACGGCTACCTGGCGCTGTACGGCTGGACCACCAACCCGCTCATCGAGTACTACGTCGTGGAGAACTTCGGCAACTACAACCCGAGCACCGGCGCGCAGCGGCTCGGCTCGGTCACCACCGACGGCAGCACCTACGACATCTACCGCACCCAGCGCGTCAACCAGCCTTCCATCATCGGCAACGCGACGTTCTGGCAGTACTGGAGCGTGCGGCAGCAGAAGCGGACCGGCGGCACCATCACCACCGCCAACCACTTCAACGCGTGGGCGAGCCTCGGGCTGAACCTCGGCTCGCACGACTACCAGATCCTCGCCACCGAGGGCTACCAGAGCAGCGGCAGCTCCAGCATCACGGTCAGCGAAGGCCCCGGCCCCGGCCCCACGTCGTCGTCGCCGCGGCCCAGCTCGCCGGGCCCGTCGAGCCCGCCGCCGGGCGGCGGCACCGCGGCGTGCCAGGTCACCAACGCGCTCAACCCCTGGAACACCGGGCTCACCGACAACATCACCATCACGAACACGGGCACGACCGCCATCAACGGCTGGTCACTGCGGTTCAACCTCGCCTCCGGGCAGACGATCACCTCCGGCTGGAACGCCACGTACTCGCCGAGCAGCGGTCAGGTGACCGCGACCAACGCCAGCTACAACGGCGCCATCCCGCCGGGCGGCTCGACGACGATCGGCTTCCAGGCCAACCACACCGGCAACACCGCCGCACCGAGCGGGTTCACGCTCAACGGCGCCACCTGCCGCTGACCGGCCGGGGGGCGCGGCGGGTCCCGGTGGACCACGGACCCCCCGGCCCCCGCGACCCGCACGCACGCCAGCCCGGGAGCACCCACAACGAC